>JBEVOI010000210.1:0-5303 GCA_040507665.1 Burkholderiales bacterium | reverse complement strand
TCTCATCCGGCTCGATGATACCGGTCAATCCCCCAAGCTCCGCCACCAGGTTGGTCAATGTGGCGCGATCGTCCATCCCCATTGCCTTGACGGCCGGCCCGCCATATTCGAACACCGCCGCAATGGTTTTGCCTTGCCGAACCGGTTCCGTCTGCAGTAGGAATTGAACGACATCTCGCGCAAGCACGCCCGGCCGCAGCCGCCCCGTCAACTCGATGCGGATGACTTCCGGCATGCGGAAGCGAATCAGGCCGGTCACGTAGCTGTTCGCAATATCCGTCGCGCCGGCGCCAAATGCCAAACACCCGAGGGCACCCGAGTGAGGCGTATGCGAATCCGTCCCGACGATCACCTGCCCAGGCAGCGCATGTTTCTCGGTCATGATGGGGTGGCAAATTCCGTCGCCGCCTCGCTCGTCCGGTAGCTGGCCATAGGCGTGAGCTCCATATTTCTTCGCAAAAGCCCAGTGCGCTGCGTGCAACTCCTTCACCACCGGAATAGTCTTGTCTCTGATCTGTGGGAAGCTTTCCTCCGCTAGAAGAAAGTGATCCTGGAACGCAACGACTTCTTCCGGACGCTCGAGCGGCATGTCTGGACCGAACGTCGTCTCGATGATGTGGGCGCACATACCCGTAAAGGCATCGTGGCTGAAACGCCAATCGGTATTGATGAACATCCCCTCGCCTGGCGCCACTTCGGTCGCCGGCACCAACTTGCGCCGTGCAATGATTTTTTCCACCAGGCTGAGAGGCCGGCCAGCCTCCACGTCCGACACGTGCTTCCCACGTATCCGAGGAAGGTGCGATTGACTGTAACGAAGCAGTCCACCGGCACGCACGACGTCCTGTGTCATCGCATCCCTACCGACGAGAAACTCATCGATTGAAACGCTCTCACCCGCGGTGATCTTGTCAAGAATCGAGAAGTCTGTCGTAGTAAGAAGACCGATGTTGTCGCAGTTCTGGCGATAGATCCGTTCGAAGTTTTCGGCGACCACGAGCCGCACGCCTGCGTACAGCTCGGAGATCGGACTGGTTTCCCGCGACGAGCCCTTGCCGTATCGCTTCCCGGCCACGATAACCTCAAAGCGACCATCGCGAAGGGCGTCGATGGCGATGGGCTTCTCACCTTCTACCTTGAATCCGATGTGTGCATAGTGCGCAAGCCGATCGTCGTAAAAGATGCAAATGTTCGTCGGACTAATTTCGTCCGTTGATACATCGTCTCGTAATGGCAGGCATTCCTCGAGCGTCAGGTTCTCGCCCGCCAGTTGCCTCCGCACGGCATCTAGGCTGCACGAGAGATACAGAACTCGGCCGCTCAGCTTGAATTCGTGTTCCATCATCGTTCCCATTCACGATTTTGCGAAAGCGCCCACAACCGGCGCAACAGTGACGCCCACCATCCGATGCCTAGCATCGCGACATACGCCGATGCGACAACAGGAGTGAGCAAGACGGTATTCGCGCGTAGCGCGATCGGTACCAAGGCCAGTCGACGGTACGCGGCGCGGTTGAACTCCATTTCTGGTGTGTTCATGCTTTAACCCGCCATGATTACTATCGGGTGCACCTTGCTTGTTGCCGCCTTCGGGCTCGGTTCCTGCCGGGCACGAAACTTCTCGAGCAACTCCGACTCGCGCACCTTGGCATGCTTGATGTGACGGTTCTTTACGTGGCCGTAACCACGAATAGCGTCCGGCAGCGACGCAAGCTCTACCGCTGCGTCGTAGTTGTGATGATCGAGGTTCGCAACGATCTCCTCGAGAATACGTTCGTATTCGGCGATCAGTCGACGCTCGACCTTGCGATCCTCGGAATAGCCGAACGGGTCGAAGGGCGACCCTCTCAAGCCCTTTAACTTCGCGAGAACCCTGAACGCGCTCAGCATCCATGACCCGTATGCTCGTTTGCGCGCCTCGCCAGTCACCGGATCGGGCTTGCTCAACAGCGGCGGCGCGAGATGGAACTCGAGCTTGAAGTCGCCCTCGAACGTTGCCTTCAACGCATTTAGGTATTCGACGTCGCTGTAGAGTCGTGCCACCTCATACTCATCCTTGTAGGCGAGGAGCTTGTAATACCCCCGTGCGACGGCGCCTGTGAGGGCATCGCCGGGAAGGCCGCGAGCGCGCTCGGCCGCCTTCACCTTGTCGACCAGCGCGGTATACCGGCTGGCGTAAGCCGCATCTTGATAGCGAGTGAGCTCCAGCACACGGCGACTGATCATTTCGTCCAGACTGACCGACGCTCGATGGCTCGCGGTTGCAGCCGCGGCATTGCCTTTCGCAACAACCCGCTCGACTGCGGCAAGATCGTGCGCGGCGCGCCTGCCCCAGATGAATGCAGTCGTATTGGCTTTCACCGCGACACCATGCTGCTCGATCGCTTTCAACAACGACTGGCCTGAAACAGGGAGCATTCCCTTTTGATACGCGTACCCCAACATGAAAGGGTTCGTCGCGATCGAGTCGCCCATGAGCGCTGTCGCGAGTCGTGTCGCCGGGAAATAGTCGACACGGCCCTTTCCCACGGCATCTTCGATCTTTCGCTCCATTGTGCGCAGCGGGAACTGAGGATCGGGATTGCGACGCAGATCACCGGTACTTGCCTGCGCGCTGAAGGCGCGCACGAAGTCGCTCGTGACCGAAAAATCGCTATTGATGGCAGCTCGCGTGACTCCCTTGCGCATCTTGTCCAGTGCGTCTTCGGCCGCGGCAACGACGATGTCGCATCCGATGATCGCGTGCGCCTCGGCCGTGGACAGTCGCGTGGCATAGAGGTCCTCCGGTTTCGCCGCTATACGCAGGTGGGAAGAGACCGGGCCGCCCTTCTGTGCCAAACCGGCCATGTCGAGTACGGTGATGCCTTTGCTTTCTATGTTGGCAGCAATGCCCAACAGAACCCCGATCGTAACGACGCCCGTCCCGCCGACGCCCGTCACAAGAATGCCATAGGGCTCAGCCAGCGACGGCAGCTGTGGCTCGGGCAGGGCGAACTCCACGTCACCCGCCACACCCCTTCCCTTCCGCAGCTTGCCACCGTGGACGGTCACAAAACTCGGGCAAAATCCCTTGACGCACGAGAAGTCCTTGTTGCACGAAGACTGATCGATCAACCGCTTGCGCCCAAATTCCGTGTCGACGGGAATCACCGACATGCAATTGGATTGCGCGCTGCAATCGCCACATCCCTCGCAAACGCGGTCGTTGATAAATGCACGTACGGGCGGGTCGGGGTACTCGCCCTTCTTACGACGCCGCCGTTTTTCGGCCGCGCAGGTCTGGTCGTAGATCAAAGCCGACACACCGCGATACTCGCGCAACTCGCGTTGGACGGCATCCAGGTCCTCGCGAGGTCGAACGGGAACGTTTGGAGACACGCCGGAGATCTGTTTGTACTTCTGAGGGTCGTCCGTGACGATCACAATCTTTTGAACACCCTCGCCCGCCACTTGCTGGGTGATCATTGGAACAGTCAGGCTGCCCTCCACCGGCTGACCGCCGGTCATCGCGACAGCGTCGTTGAACAGAATCTTGTAAGTAATCGGGGCTTTTGCGGCAACTGCTTGACGTATTGCCATCAGCCCGGAGTGTTGATACGTGCCGTCTCCGACATTGGCGAAGGAGTGAGGTGTCTTGACGAACGGCGCTTGCCCGGCCCAAAGCACACCTTCACCGCCCATGTGGCTTGCTAGCTTCGTCGTGGTTGGGTTGAGCCACACGGACATGTAGTGACACCCAATCCCCGCCAGTACCCGGGAGCCTTCCGGGAGATTCATCGTAGACGTGTTGTGAGGGCATCCCGAGCAGTAGTGCGGGATCCTGGTGATACCCACCGGTGATTTGTCCGCTCCATCCTTGGCTTTAAGCACGGCAAGGTACTGGTCGATGCGTTCGCTCTGGTGAAACCGCGCTACGCGCGAGGCAATGACTCTGGCGATCATTCCTGGTGTCAGCTCTCCGGATGCAGGAAGCTGCCAATCTCCAAGCGGGTGCTGCCACTCCCCGTCCTCGTCAAACTTTCCTATAACCCGAGGGCGGACATCATCGCGCCAGTTGTAGAGTTGCTCCTTGACCTGGTACTCGATGAGCTGCCGCTTTTCCTCGACGACGAGGATCTCTTCCAAACCAGTGGCAAAAGCGCGCACGCCTTCCGCGTCGAGTGGCCAGCTCATCCCCAGCTTGTATACGCGAATCCCGATCTGAGCAGCAGCCGCTTCGTCGATGCCCAGTGCAGCCAGTGCCTGCCGCACATCCAGGTACGACTTACCCGCAGTGATGATTCCGAGTCGCGCACTCGGGCTGTCGATGACGACACGATTTAGCTGATTCAGACGCGCATACGCTAGCGCTGCATAAACCTTGTAGCGCTGCAGCCGAAATTCCTGCTCGAGCGGGGGATCCGGCCACCGTATTCCAAGGCCGCCCTCGGGAAAGTGAAAGTCCTGCGGGATTCGAACCTTGACGCGCTTGTGATCAACGATCACCGTGGCCGAGCTCTCGATAGTGTCCGCGGTGGCTTTCATACCGACCCAACAGCTGGAATACCTGGACATGGCCCATCCATGAATGCCGTAGTCCAGGTATTCCTGCACCCCAGAAGGGTTGAGCACGGGAATCATTGCTCCCGCAAGCATGTGCTCGCTTTGGTGCGCGATCGAAGATGATTTCGCTCCGTGATCATCCCCCGCGATCAAGAGAACGCCGCCTTTGGGCGACGTCCCCGCGGAATTGGCGTGCTTGAACACGTCCATGGTGCGATCGACGCCGGGGCCCTTCCCATACCACATGGCAAAAACACCGTCGTAGTTAGCGTCGGGATACAGATTCACCTGCTGCGTACCCCACACCATCGTTGCCGCGAGGTCCTCGTTGATTCCGGGTTCGAAGCGTATGTGGTGCTCCTCCAACCGCTTCTTGATCTTCCACAGCGCCTGATCGACATTTCCTACGGGCGAGCCGCGGTATCCACTCACGAATCCCGCTGTATTAAGTCCTGCGTCGACGTCTCGCAATCGCTGCAGGATGAGTAGATGCGCCAGCGCTTGAATGCCGGAAAGAAACATCGGCTTGGGCGATTGATCCATCTCGTCGGGAGCGAGATCGAGCTCCTCCGCTTCGGCAGCAAGGTGGCCTTGGGTCAGATCGGGCAGTACGGTCGATTCGGCCGATTCGGAGACACGATTATTCATGAGCACTCTGCGGAAGTTGGAATTCGTCGATCCGACGGCGTAAATCAAAATTTAACGAAGCGTCGCTACTATCGCGTCGCCCATGGCACGGGTGCCGACGACTGTGCAACCCG
>JBEVOI010000168.1:0-3152 GCA_040507665.1 Burkholderiales bacterium | reverse complement strand
TTGGGCTCGTCGGTCAGGATCGCGAACGAGGGGACGGTCTCACCTTTGACATCTGAGTAATCCCAGATGCAGGCGAACATCACCGGCTTGCCGTCCTTCCGCGCAAAGAAGTACGGCTGTTTCTTGCCTTCCTCCTCGCGCCATTCATAGAAACCTTCCGCCGGCACGACGCAGCGGCGGTTGGCGAGCATGGTCTTGAACGAGCCGCGGCGCAGCGTGTCGGTGCGGGCGTTCAGTAAGGGCGGGCGCTTCTTGCCGCCAGTGCTCTTCAGGTTGATGCCAAAACGCGCCATCTTGGTTTCAAGCTTCTTACTGCGTTCGGCGAGGAATGCCGGCACCTGTTCGGTCGGCGCGACGTTCGGGTTGTATTCGAAGTTGATGAGCGTGCGCGCGAGCGTGCGCGGGATTTCGCTCCACTCTTTAAGACCACGGATGCGGTTGCACATGATGCCTATATAGGCTGCGGGCTCCTTCGACGGGAGCCCCTGCGCCGGAACCAAGCTTTCGGACCCAGCGTTTGAGCAGCTGAAGGAGAGGCCCTTGCCTGCACAACTGCGTATGCTTGACGATGAATGGTACCACCCCGCCGGATTGCGCTATCAGCCTGACTTCGTCTCCCCTGAAGAAGAAGCCGCGCTGATCGGGCATATCCGCGCCCTGCCCTTGGCGCCGTTCCAGTTCGGGGCGTTCGAAGGCAAGCGAAGGGTCGTGTCCTTTGGCTCGCGATATGACTATACGGCACAGCGTCTCGCCGGAGCCGATCCGCTGCCGGACTGGACCACCCCGTTCGCAGCGCGTATCGAGCGGTTTGCCGTGCTCGCACCGGGCTCATCGCGCAGGTTCTATGCACCGAATACGACACCGGCACCGGCATCGGTTGGCACCGGGACAAGTGCCACTACGATCAGGTGTTCGGCCTATCGCTGGCATCGGCGTGCAAGTTCCGCTTCCGCCGGAAGAGCGGCACCCGGTGGGAGCGCCATACCCTCGATGCGCAGCCCCGTTCTCTGTATGTGATGACCGGCGCAGCACGCCATGTGTGGGAGCACAGCATCCCGCCGGTCGAGACGCCGCGCTACTCGATCACCTTCCGCACGATGGCTGCCTAGCTGGGCGTGGACTCATAAGCGAGCAGCCATAGCCGGATGGATAGGAGCTTGATGAAAGCGAGATAGTTGGCGGCGAGCTTGTCGTACCGGGTACGCTTGCTGGTGGTCCCCTATTGGAAGGCGATAAAGTCTGTGCGGCTCAGCGTTACGGATTTCGGCTTCAACGGCTCGTTCGCCAGGTTGGCATTGCCTGAATTCAAGACATTGTAAAAGCCGATGGCGGTCTCGTAGTCGGTCGCGGCCGCGGTCGTATCCACCGGGATGACGACGGTGTAATCGCGTATCATCGCTCCGACCGATGTGTAGGTCACCGAGCCGCTGATCTTCCAGCCGACCATGATCATCGTGGTGATGCCCTTAGCCTTCAGCAGCTTCTCGAGATCGGTGTTGTAGAATCTGTCTTGGGCCGTGTTCACTATCTTGATGTCGCCCTCGGCTGGTGCGACCTCCTTCAGCCAGTGGGCCATATTCTGTGCTCGGGTGCCGTATGCTACGACGAGGCCGGCCTTGCGGACCCGCTCCATGAACGGAGTCATGGCCGGCAGCATCTGGCTCTTGCATTTCGGCTGGGTGGCGCAGATGTCCTCGACGTAGTCAAGCACCATCAAGGCGGTGGTCTTGGAATTTAGGGTGATGCGGGCCGGGTCCGGCATGGCCGGCATTTGCAGGGTCTGCATCGGCTTGTTCGATTGCGCCTGAGCCACACCACCGCAGAGCGCGAGCGAGGCGGTGCCGATCAGGAGGATAGTACGAAGCCGCGTCATGTTGGAATCTCCTCAAGGGGTGGCCGTGCAGTCTGTCTGCTTCGAACGTCATATTCGTCTCCTAGGCCGTATTTTCAGAAAGAGACTAGCACGTAAAGCTTCGGGAACTTCAGCATGGCAAGCCCGGAGAACTTATCCGTCCCCTTCGCGCAGAGCACAGTGAAGCTCTCTGGCCCAAACGTGAGCTGGTACCGCTCAGGCCCTTCGATGCGCATAGGAAAGACCCCCGTACGCGGCCCTCGGATTATAACTAGGTGGCGCCCGCCCGTCACAGAACAGGTAACGGCAAGTGAGTGTCATTCAAGATCAAACGGATGAGACGGCATAGTCTGCTAACCGCATCGGTAGCCTGAAATGCCGGCAACCTGCGCCAACCCGCCCCGACTTCGTGGACTCCACAATCCGATCGCCTATATACGCCCCATGCTGCACCCGTAAGCGTGCGGTGCCGCCTGGGAACTTTAGGCAATAGTGAGAGAAGATGGAATACGCAGTCAGAGCTGAAACGAAAGAAGGCGACGTCGTGACCCTGCAGCGCGGCTTCCCATCGCTGTCAGAAGCTGAAGACTATCCCGTTCGCCTGTATCTTTGGCGCCGCGTCTGGGTAGAACCGGCAGCAACATCTGTTCCGCAGCAGCCGCTTCGAACTTCATGATCTACGAGGGCGTCGAGATTGCGATTCGGGCTGGCCTTGGCCGGCATGAATGGACACTTCTCATCTCTTATCCCGACAACGTCGACCGCAGTCCTACCGTATCCCAATTCAGCGGATCGATGGGCGATGCGACCGCGTCCGCGCGTCGACGCATCGATGGTTGGATGAGGCGCCAACGTCGAAAGGCGCGTGCCTCCGCTTAACCTTCCCGAGGACAAGGAGACCCGGCCGCGACGTCGCCGCGGACAGTTCCGGACTGCTTCGCACGCAGCCCTGGGGCCGCGCCTTTCGAATGCATTGCTTCTTCCCGCATGGCGGCTGTTGCCCCCGACGCGCTTTAAAGGCAGACCGAGGGTGCGTAACATCGCAAAGGCGTGGGCGTCGACCGTGCAGGGATTGCGGTGAGCCGACGCACGACGCACACTGGCATCAGCAGCGGAGTAGGGCGTGCCAGGCGAAGCGCTGAGGCGCCGCGGGGGCGGCCATCGGGCGGAACGCAGGAGCCGGCAATGGCTGAGGCCCTCCACGCCCTTGAGAAACTGGCCGACGCGGTGGACGCGCTCGCTACCGGCTCCGGCCGCGTGCGCGATCGCCTGTTCGAGGCGTCCACCTATCTCACCCGGG
>JBEVOI010000160.1:0-5134 GCA_040507665.1 Burkholderiales bacterium | reverse complement strand
GGGGGCCCCTGCTCCACGCTGCGCGGTCTGGCTACGACCTTCGTAGCCCGTCTAGCCATCATCCGCATTTCGCGACAAACGCGTTCCATCGGCGACTTGTTCAGAGGTTCCTCAAGCAAAGCGCCGGACCGCGACGATGTCATTCCTGCCCTCGAAGGCAGTGAGTTGACGTATCGAGTTCGGCGCATGCGGATTGCCTCATGCTCGCACGCCATTGTCCCAGGGGCTGGTCAACCGCGACAATATGTCTGATCCGAATGGGTGAGGGCATCACGGATGCCCCGATCGATTTTCTCCGCTAGGAGTCTCGCACCCGCCCCGTGCGATC
Source organism: Burkholderiales bacterium (assembly GCA_040507665.1). Taxonomy (GTDB): domain Bacteria; phylum Pseudomonadota; class Gammaproteobacteria; order Burkholderiales; family JAEUMW01; genus JAEUMW01. Next base: position 4,806 of record JBEVOI010000160.1, on the reverse strand, counting down.
CCGCGGAATAACGTGGCGAGATGGGTTTCCAGATAGGCTGCGTCGGACAGCGATGGCAGCTCCAGCGATGCGAACGAATGCTTCCAGATGGCCGCCATCACGATCGGGGCGACCGCTACGCGCGGGAGATAGCGGACATCGGTGGGCGCCAGCTCGCCTGCTTCGATGCCGCGCTCGAGCACCTTGACGACGAGCCTCGACCCGCGCTGGATCACCTCGTCGAAGTAGAAGCGGGCGAGCTCCGGGAAGTTTCCGGCCTCGCTGATGACGAGCTTGGGAATGCCGCTGTACGGCGACTGCACGATCAAGTCCCACCAGCCACGCAGCAGCACCTCGAGGAGCTCGATCGATCCGCCGCGGAATTCCTTCACGAGATCTTCTCCCATCTCGATCGACTCCACGAGTCCGCGCCGCACCACGGCGCGGAAGAGCTCCTCCTTGCTCGCGAAGTAGAGGTAGAGCGTCCCCTTGCTCACTCCGGCACGCGCTGCGACGTCTTCGAGACGAGTCGCCGCGAAGCCACGCTCGACGAAAAGCTGGAGGGCGGCGGCGATGAGCTCGCGCGGGCGCTCATCCTTGCGGCGCAGCCACCGGGGCGCAGACTTGGCTCGTGCGGAAGGCATCGCGGATCAGTCCAGCGTTTCGCGGTAGCGGCGCAGTGCGACGGTCGCCACCACGAGCAGGAAAAGCGCGATCGGCCACAGATTCGGCGTGATCTCCGCGAAACCGTTTCCCTTGAGCAGAATGCCGCGGACGATGCGCAGGAAATGCGTAAGCGGGAACACCTCGCCGATCCACTGCGCCCAGGTCGGCATGCCGCGGAACGGGAACATGAAGCCGGAGAGCAGCAGCGAGGGTAGATAGAAAAAGAACGTCATCTGCATCGCCTGCATTTGATTCTTGGCGATGGTGGAAAAGGTGAAGCCCACCGAGAGGTGCGCCGCCATGAAGAGGATGAGCGCAAAGGACAGGAGCGTGAGGCTGCCGAGGAACGGCACGTTGAAAAGCAATATCGCCGCGCCGAGGATCAGGCAGACCTGCACATAGCCGATGATGATGTAGGGAAAGATCTTGCCCAGCATCACCTCTGCCGGCTTGACCGGAGTGGCGAGCAGGTTCTCCAGGGTGCCGCGCTCGTGCTCGCGGGTCACCGCGATCGAGGTCATCATGACCATGGTCATGGTGAGGATCACACCCATCAGCCCCGGCACGATGTTGTACTGGGTGATTCCCTCCGGGTTGTATCGCCGCTGGATGCGCACTTCGAACGGCGGGAGCGGATTCTGCAACTGCCCGAGGCTGCCGTTGAGATCGCGCGTGAGCGCCGTCTGATTCAGGTTGAGCAGCGCCGCGAGCGCGTTGCTGGTCGCGGCCGGATCGGTCGCGTCCGCCTCCACCAGGATGGGTGGCCGCTCACCCCGCTGCAGCTTGCGCGAGAAATTCTCCGGAATGGTGACGACGAACTGCACGTCGCCCATCGCGAGCAGGCGGTTCGCCTCGGCTTCGCTGTCGATGCCCTCCACGATCTGGAAGTAGCCGCTGTTCTCGAGCGCGCGCACGAAGCTGCGCGAGAACGGGCTTTGGTCTGCGGAGAGCACCGCCGTGGGCAGGTGCTTCGGGTCGGTGTTGATCGCGTAACCGAAGAGCACGAGCTGGATCAGCGGGATGCCGACCATCATCGCGAAGGTGAGCCGGTCACGCCGCAGCTGGATGAACTCCTTCGCCAGCATTGCGCCGATGCGCGCCCAGGAAAAATAGGGGCTCATCGCTCGAAGTTGTCGCGTGCTTCGTCCATCAGCTTGATGAAGACGTCCTCGAGCCCCGGTTCGGTGCGTTCCCACGTGAGATCGGGCCGTGCAAAATAAGGCTGGAGGCTCTGTTCGAGCTGCGCTGCGTCGATTCCGCTCACGTGCAGGGCGGCACCGAACGACACCACCATCGCCACCCCCGGCTTGCTGCGCAGCTCGCCGGCAAGGATCGCGAGATCCTTCCCCACCACCGACCAGGTCACGAGCCCCGAGTGCTCCACCATCTCGCGCGCGGTGCCCTGCGTGAGGAGCCGCCCATACGCGATGTACGCGAGCTTGTGGCAGCGCTCCGCCTCGTCCATGTAATGGGTGCTCACCAACACCGTCATCCCTTGCGCCGCGAGATGATGGATCTGGTCCCAGAAATCGCGGCGCGCCTTCGGGTCCACGCCCGCGGTCGGCTCGTCGAGCAGAAGCAATTGCGGCTCGTGGAGCAGGCACGCGGCAAGCGCCAGCCGCTGCTTCCAGCCGCCGGAGAGCTGGCCCGCCAGTTGGCGCTGTCGATTCTCCAACCCGAGACGCACGAGGGATTGCTTCACGGCGTTCGCGCGTTCGGGAATGCGGTACAGCCGCGCGATGAAATCGAGGTTCTCGCGGATGGTCAGGTCTTCGTACAGCCCGAACTTCTGCGTCATATAGCCAACTTCGCGCTTGATAGCCGCGGTCTCGCGCACGATGTCGTACCCGAGGCAGGTTCCGCTGCCGGCATCCGGTGTGAGCAGCCCGCAGAGCATGCGGATGGTCGTCGTCTTGCCGCTGCCGTTCGGCCCGAGGAAGCCGAAAATCTCGCCGCGACGCACGCGGATGGTGAAGTCGTCGACCACCCGCCTGCCGTCAAAGCTCTTGCTCAAGCCGCGCACGTCGATCACGTCGCCGACGCTCTCTCGAGGAAGCGCGCTCACGGGTTTTCGAGCCTCACGTCCACCGGCTGGCCCGGCTTCAGGCGGATAGCATCCGCGAGCGCGGGCCGCGCTTCGATCAGGAACACGAGCTTGGCGCGCGTCTCACGGCTGTAGATCACGGGCGGCGTGTACTCCGCCTGGGGCGAGACGTAGGTGATGGGTGCGCTCACCGGCTGTGGGCAGCCGTCGCAGGTGATGACCACCTTGTCTCCCACCCGGATGCGGCCGAGATCGCGCTCGGGCAGGAAGAAACGGACCTTGATGTTCTGCGGCGGCAGCAGCGAGACCACGGGAGCGCCGGCCGGCACCCACTCGCCCTGCACGTAGAGCGTATCGTTGACGAGCGCGTTTGCGGGCGCCGTCACGGATTTCTGGGAAAGCCGCCATTCGGCCTGCACGAGCCCCGCCCGGGCAGCGGCGAGGCTGAATTCCGCGGCGCGGATCTCGTCCTCGCGCGCGGTCAACCGGGCAGTCTTCAGCTGGGCTTCGTACTCGGCGACGCGGGCCCGCTCTCGCGCCACAGCGCTTTGCACCTGGTCGAGGGCGTCGCGGGAGATGAATCCCGACGCCGCGAGCCGCTCCTGCCGCCTGAGCTGCCCCTCGGCAAGGCGGAGTGCCGCCTGGGCTTCGGCTTTCTGCGCCTGGATCGCCTCCAGCTCGGGGGCCCGCCTGCCCTTCTTCAGATTTTCGAGCTGCGCGTCTGCGCGCTTGACCTGATCCTCGGCCTCGATCCGCGCGGCCGCCTCGTTCTCCTGCTCGAGTACGAAGAGTGTGTCTCCGGCTTTGACCTGCCCACCGCGAGCAACTGCCAGCTTCGTCAAGCTCCCCGCGAAGGGCGCGGCCACCCGCACGAACTCGCCCTCTGCGTAACCCTGGTAGGCCTGCTGCGCCGGCTCCGAACAGCTCGCGAGGCCAAGCGCCGCCACGACAAGGCCAGCCCGAAAGGGCACGAGTAAAGCGCTGCCAAGCGGGAAAAGGCGGAGAAGGCGGCGGCGCATTGCGGAGGCATGTAATAACTATCCAGTCGGTAAGTTATGCCCCAAAACAAAAAGACGCAAGCGCCCCCCTCGGGAGGTCGAGCTTCGGCCCCCCATTCAATCAGGCGGCTGGCGTGCCGTCCTTGAACATCTGCCGCAGCTGCTGGCGGAATTCGGGCGAGTCCTCGTGCTTGTGGACGGCGACAGCGTGCTGCACCGCCGCCGCGAGGAGCTCTTCCTCGCTATCGGCCGACAGCATCACAGTGCAGTTCATCTCGCTCGGATATTCGCGGCAATCGAGGTACTTCCGACCCATGTTTACACCTCCCGAAGTGCTCCCCCGGCCCCCACGGTGACTCCACCGCTCGGGAGAAGACCGGATGGAATGCAACAATTATAGAGAATAGCTGAGGGGTGCCGATGGCGAGCAGGATACCCACCCACGACTGTAGGTCAGCCGGTTGGCGTTCGTACCGTTACTAGCGGTTGCCGGTGATCTTGCCGAGTTCTTCGAGCAAAACCTTCCGGCGCGCGTCGAGCTCCTGATGTTGAGCAAAGAGCCGGTCCATCTCCTGCCCGTAATAGACCAGCCTCTGGGCCCGTTCCTGCTGCGCGGCGACCTGGTCTTCATAATTCGGCAGCGACTGACCGGAACCGTACATCGTCAACCCGGGTGGCGCGGGCGGAGGATTCTCCAGCCCGTGCCGCAGCTCCCGCACCATCTGGAACTGCTGGAACACGGACTGCTGCTCCTGCTGCACCAGCGCGAGCTCGTCGCGGATGCGCTTCGCCTGGTCCTGTTGAGCCAGCGCGGCCGAGCTCGCGAGCAGCACCGCGCAGGCGAACCCCGCAAGCCCGCGCCGCCATCGTGCCGGGACAGTCGAAACCGCAGTGGTAAGCTTCGGGATCATCGTAGTCCGAGGTAGAGAGTGCCGGGACGCCGGCGCAAAACGCGATTAGAGCGCATTCCGTGTGCGGCCGCTACGCTCTCCACAGCCTGCCTGAAGTCGTCGCCCTCCAGTTTGGGCTGACGGCGCCGCCTGTGTTCGATTTGCGCTACAACATCGCGCCGACCACCGACGTACTCGCGATCAGAAGCGATCGCGGGGGGCAGCCCAC
>JBEVOI010000149.1:0-11901 GCA_040507665.1 Burkholderiales bacterium | reverse complement strand
GCCCTCGGTCCGGGTTGCCGTGTGCCGGGTGCCGTGGGATGCACGAAGTCTCGATCGCTGTCTGAACATGGTGCGCCATCGATCTTCGATGCACATCGACGGTGCGGGGTGTTGCTTCTCCAGACCGCGTCATACAGCGACTTCCCGCGATTATTCAATAACTTCCATCCACTGTGCTGCGGTCGAATACTCTGGCACATCGGGTGCAGTCGCTGCAACGACTTCAGGGTCCCTACCGTGACCAGCGTTCCGGGGGCCGCGCGTGCGAATTTCGAGCATCCTTGCGTCCGACCAACGACAAGGAGAATTGACGATGAATGATCTCGCGGCCAGCCGCACGCCTGCGCAACGCCGATCGAGTTCGGTCTGGCGAGCGTATTCGAACGGTGTCCGCATGATGCCGAGGGGAGAGGTCGCCAGCTATATTCCCGAGCTCGCAACGGTGGATCCGGAAAGGTTCGGGATCGCACTGGCCACGATCCATGGCCGGTCGTGGACATGCGGCGATGCGGAGTTCGAGTTCACAATCCAGTCGATTTCCAAGGCGTTCAGCTATTGTCTGGCGCTCGAGCTGCAACCTGCCGCTCAACGTCGGTGCCGCTCGACAGCCGATCGAGCCGGCGTTGGACCTCTATTTCCGGCAGTGCTCCATCCTCGTTACGGCATCGGACGTGGCCTGCATGGGCACCACCCTCACCAACATCGCGGAGAATCCATTCACGCGTGAGTCCGTGTTCGACGTCGCGGCGGTGCGAGACACGCTGTCGGTCGTGTTCACCTGCGGCATGTACGACTATTCCGGGAGCTGGGCGCTCGATGTCGGCATACCGGCCAAGAGCGTGTTGGGGGGCGGCGTGCAGGGTGTGGTCAATCGGCAGCTCGGCATCGGGACGTTCTCGCCGCGCCTCGAACCAAGAGGGAACTCGGTCCGCGGGCTCCGGGTCTTCCGCGAACCGGCGGACAAGTTCGGGCTTCACGCCTTCGATTGCACCAATTACGGTTCGGAGCTCGTACGAACGCTCGTTTGATTCAGCGGAACCTTGTACGATAGGTGCCCTGTTTGCGCAAGGGAGGGAAGGTCGATGGATTGGCAAGTTCAGCAGTTGGCGGATGGAATAGACCGTGTCCAGCTTGGCGGTCGTCTGGACAGCGCAGGGGTGGAAGCCATCGATGCTCGATTGAGTTCCCTGACTGCCACCCGAGCGGCTCGCATCTTGGTGGATTTGTCCCAAGTTCCGTTTCTTGCCTCGATCGGCATCCGTATCCTGCTCACGAATGCCCGGGTGCTCAGGCAGCGCGGCGGTAGGATGGCGCTCCTCAACCCGCAATCCATGGTGGAAGAAGTGCTCAAGGTGACGGGTATCGAATCGATCATCCCGATCTTTCACGATCTCGAGGCGGCCAGTGCAGCCCTGACGGAGCCGGCGTAGATCGGCCGACACCTTCATCGCGGCTCACCTGCTCGTTTCCCCCGAAGCCCAAGCGTGATCAGCAGCGCAAAGGAGTCCTCGACGCGGACCGCGATGATTGCGGGCCTGGTGGACACGATCCTCTCGCTCGGCGCGCTCATCGCGGCTCAGTCGGCGGTGGTGCTCGCGGACTTCCTCAAGACCTTGCTCGAGTTCGTCGCGGTGCTGCTCGCCTGGCTTGCCATCCGGCGCATCAGGCGCGGGGCCGGGGCAACCTATGATTACGGCATTGGCAAGCTCGAGAACCTCTCGAGCCTTGCAGTGGCCGCCCTGATGATACTTGTGGTCCTCGTCATCGTCGGCAACGCCGTCCGCGGCATCCTCTTGCCTGCGCACATCGTCGGAATCGGCGTCTACGTGAGTCTCGTCCTGCAGGTGGTCTATGCCGGGATCAACGGCGCACTGTGGAAACGCGCCGAACGCGCCATGGCGGGCGAGAACTCGCCCATCATGGCCGCCCAGGCAAAACTCTTCTTCACGAAGCTCATCGGGAACGTTTTCATCTTCGCCTCGCTGATCGGGAGCCTCGCCCTCGCGGATTACGCCTGGGCACTCTATATCGACCCCATCGCTTCGCTGGTGATCGCGGGCAGCATTCTCATGTCCGCGCTCAGGGTGTTGACGAGCTCCTGCTACGACCTCCTCGACGGGACGCTGGAGGAGGCCGATCAGCTCAAGATCACGCGCGAACTGGTGCATAACTTCGACCGCTACGACATGTTGTACGGCGTGCGGTCGCGGCGTTCCGGCAATGGCACCTTCATCGATATCTTCCTCGGATTCGATCCCAACAAGCCGGTCGGCGAGGTCGAGCGGGAGATCGAAGTCATCCGAAGATCCGTGGCCGCCCATTTTCCCAACGGGGTCGTCACCGTCATCATCGGACCGCAGGACGCGGTTGCCGCACCGGCCGCAGCCGCCCATTGGGCGCGCGCGCACGGCAGCACCGCTCACGCTCCCGCCGCCGCGGCGGAATCGGGGCCGCAGGATGCTCGATTGATTCGAATGGATTCGGCGCGGGCTGACAACAGGTAAACCATCCCTCAGCTGCCACGCGAACCTATCGGCTTTACTCCATCTTCTTGTTCGGCGGATAAGGCACCGCCAAGTCCGCCAACCTGTGGCGGCCGTATTTACGGGCCAGTCGCTGAAGCCTCAGAAAAATCAGCGCGGTTATGAATGCATCGCCACCGGCCGTGTGGCGATCTCGCGGTGCGACACCGAACAAATCGGATAGCGCATCCAGCGAATATCCGCTTGGTGCGTGAGTGGTTTCAAAAGCCCCGCTGTCCTTCAAGTGGAGCGTCAAGTCCATGGTGTCGAGCCATCGGTTCAACAGCTTGACTTCGAAGTGACGCTGACAAGCGCAATTCAGGATCTCGAGATCGAAACCGATGTGATGCCCAACGATGACGCCATCGCCCAGGTAGCCGAGAAACTCCTTCAGTGCTTCCCGCTCGTCCATTCCGTCCCGCGCCTCGTCTCTGGTGACACCATGAACGGTGACGGCCGACTGGTTGTAGGCGATCTTGAGCATCGCTTCGAACGAGTCTGCCAAATCGATTTGGCCATCCTTGATGCCGACGGCACCGATCGTGATCACACGGTCGTGCTTTGGATCGAGTCCGGTGGTCTCGGTATCCAACGCGACAAACCGGACCTGTTCCGCAGGTGTCTCATCGGCCCAGGAAGCATCGAAAGCGTGTAGATACGCGTGGATCTGGTCCGACGGCTCGGATGCACTCACATTCGCTGTTTCCACTGCGACGGCGTTGATGTGAGCTCGATCAGTTTCTGGACCGACTCGAAGGTCGTCTTCAGCAGGCGCTGATCATACTTGGTGAGCTGACTAGGCTCGATCAGTGGGCTGCGGGATGAGCTATTCATGGTGGCCACTGCAGCATAGTAAGAAGCGACGCGGAAAGCCCCGGCCGCCTCATGAAACACGGTCTCGGCCTCGGGCACCGTGGCTGCCGCGAGATCTAGGCGCTCCAGGGTGCTCCTGGCATCTAGGCTACCTGCAGCTAGCGAATAGACGCGCGCGGCGTCTATGATTGGGCACAGTGCGGTAATGCCCAGGTCAAGGGTTTGCTTCTGCGCCCCATCCAATTCGATCACCAGCCCACGAAAGAAGGTCATCGGCGGGAGGTGTTCCATCGTGTCGTTCGCCAGAATGGGAATGAACTGTCGATTTGTCCTCAGATCTTCGGTGATGGTCGCAGTCAGTTCGCGTTCAAGTCTAGGTTCCCCAAAAAGAACCCGAAAATCCAGGAACCGGCGCGTTGCGTAGATTTCATTCTCGATCGGGTTCGTGATTATCCCACGGAAAAATTGCTTCCAATCGGACAGCGACCTAAAGCGCAAGATGTCTCTCTCGTCGCCGGCCAGGCGCGGCTTTTCGAGACCACAAGCCGTCAAATGAAGCGAAACTCTTTCCTCGATCGCTCGAAAGTACCGCGCCACATGCGCCTTCTGGTTATGCGGTGGATCCTCGTAGACAACTCCGATTTCGGGCTGAATGGGTTCGATAAGTTCAGCGCGACCAGCTCTGCCGAAAAGTAGCCAGCAGCATGGGACAGCGGCGACGGTGGTGATTTCTGCACCGGCTATTTCCGCTTGAGCGGCTCGCACGATCGACTCTGCGAGAGCAGCGTCAAAGAGGCTGGCGACCTCCGCTACCCTGCTGAAGGTCGCCGGACCGGTCAGGGCCTCGGCTTTGAGCGCTCGCGCCTGCTTGAGAAGGATTTTCCACTCTGCGCTCGTCCGAACGTTGAGCAACTCGCTGACGAGGAGGGGGAGGTTTCGCCCGGTAAGGTAGGAAAGCTCCTTGTCAGAGAGCAGCCCTTCCAGTCGACTCTCCAGGGTGCCGTCCCGAGTGACAGCAAGAATCGAACATCGGCTGCGCATCATTTGGAGCAGATATGCTTCCGCCGTTAGGTTCGGCGACGCGGTCTGAAATCGGGTCGTCATGACCGATTCGCACGTGTCCCGTGCACCGCCTAAAGCGGAAGCTAGGCGGTCATGCAATTCTCGATGCGTGATTATCCCGAGGGCTACGCCATTCCCGTCGACCACAGCAACCGCATCCCTTTGGGTCTCGGTCATTTCTCTTGCTGCTTCGCTCAGGGGCCGCCCCGGTGCGGAAACGCGCAGACGCGTTCGCAGGAATTCCGGGGATGGGCCCTCGGCATCTAGCCACGACGCGGATTGCGACGCGGGACTCCGAAGCTGTTCGTCTACCGGAGTTTGGAGCACGTCCTTGTAAAGCTCGGAAACGGAGAAATAAGCCGCAAGGAAACGGGCTACGCGAGGATACTTCGTGACGTGCACTGCAAAAGACCGTGCGTCTATTGAATACAAGATCACGTCGGTGGCGGTCTTGGCCGAGTGCAAGTAAGACTCGCTTCTTAGGAAGTAGTCTAGTCCGAGAACGTCACCGGAACCGAGCAAGTCGTGCAGGCGATTCCCGTCTTCCGCCTCATCGATGATCTCAACTGTTCCCTGTTGAATCACCCACAGGCACGGCTTGCGTTGCGCGTTCTTGCGGAAAACAAACTCCTCGGTCTCATGAAAAGATACCCTTCCGGTTGCGGCCAGCTCAAGGAGGTCCTCCTCCGAGATCGCATCGAAAGGGGCTGACTGCTTGAGGAAGTCAGCAACACGATAACGAATGATGGATGTTTTCATGTCGCGCGTTTCGAGAGAGAGCTTGTCGTAAGAGTGGGCGTTGGAGGACGGACTGTGCGCGAGGTCAAGACATCTCGGTCTTGGGACAGGATGAGCATGCTAGCCAATTGTACGAAGTCAAGGAAGGTGCCGACGGGGTATTCGTAGTGAACAGCCAATCGGCGGTAGCTTCGGAGCCAGGCGAACACGGGCTTTGGGCGCCAGCGGCGGCGACAGCGCCGCAACTTTGCGACCGTCCTGAGTATCGGGCTTCTCCCGATTCGATTTGGTGGGGCGCGATGACCTCAATTCCGCGTTCTTGGTCCAGCCGTGTATCCTGCTTGTCGATGCCACACGCTTTATCGCCAACCCGGTTCTCGGGTGCCTGGTCCACGAAAGGGTTAACGAGCGTAGGCCGACAAAGTCGCTTCATGCGCCGAAGCACTTCCAAAGAGAGGACGACCGTAGCAGGCTGCGATCGTTCTACACCGGTTTCCACGCTCTGCGCGGGATCGATTGCTCCAGCGTGAGCTTGCGCTTGCCTTGCCCGTACCATGCCAATCGCTTACCTCCGTGGTTGCGGTCATCGAATCTCGACCCTCCGATCTCAGCGGAGGGTACGCCGCTTCCTCAAACTTGTTGCCCGGCGCCCGGGCCGGCTAAACTCCACCGGCAGCCCCGTTCGGGACTTTCTCGCCGCGGCTCGACAAGAAGGGCAACGCGGAGCGGGGACTCCGGGCCTTCCGAAAGCTTGCGGACCAGTCCGGACTTCCCGCCTTCGAGTGCGCCAACTATGGCTCGGAACTGAGGCGCACGTTCCTTGGTCTTTGGTGTACGTCTGGTCGACGCTGCTTGACGACTACGTTAAACTCAGGCCTCGAGGTTGTGCCGTCTGAGTTGAGGCTCATTTGGCTTCGATGCGGCGCGGCGAAAGATTCTTACCGTTGAATACGAGCAAGGGAGTTGACCCGCATGGACCTCGAAGTGCAGCAGTTGGACGGTGGAATAGACAGGATCAAGCTCGCAGGTCGGCTGGATAGCGCAGGCGTTCAGGAAATCGACCATCGGTTGAGTGCCCTTACAGCAGCAAGACAGGCCATTCTCGTCGATCTGTCCCAAGTTCCGTTCCTTGCATCGATCGGCATCCGTATTCTGCTCACGAATGCACGGGTGCTCAGGCAGCACGGCGGTAAGATGGCGCTCCTTAGCCCCCAATCCCTTGTGGAAGAGGTGCTCAAGGTGACAGGTATCGAATCGATCATCCCCATCTTTCACGATCTCGATGCAGCGAGCGCTGCGCTGAAGGCGCCAGCGGTTGGCGGTTGATGCGTGCCCCGCTCATCGGGGAGGGTCCTTCTGAATCCTTGATCGTCCGCAATGAACGGTCGGAGTTGTCGCGCGTCAGCGGTTGGGTGCATGCGTGGGTGCGGCGACACCGACTTCCGAGCAAGCTGGCTCAGATTCTGGATCTGTGCACCGCAGAGGTGGTGACGAACATCATCAGTTATGCCTACGACGACAATGCGGCGCACCCAATCAGCCTGAAGCTGAGCATCGACGAAGGCCGGGTCAGCCTCGAAGTCGAGGATGAAGGCAAGCCATTCGATTCGGGGCAGGTCGCGGCGCAGCCGTCACCCTTGAGTCTCGAGGAGGGTAGGATCGGCGGGTGGGGACTTCGCATCCTTCGCCACTTCGCCAGTGACCTGCGTTACCGCCGTGTCGATTCCAGGAATCAACTCACAGTGTTCTTCCAACTTCCTGGTCCGACGCCGCATTGACACTTGAACGTTTTACTGTAACGCTGGCGTCGACTGCGCTCGCGCAGTAACCGATCATTCAGACGGCAAGTTCCTTCTTCACTTGGCAGCTTGGCATATCAAGGGGTTAGACCAATGGCAGCAGTATCGAAATCACCAGCAGGTAAGGATAACGAGGGTGCGGCCGCCGCCGCGGGTGCGGCGGGCATGGGCCTGGGAGCGGGCGATGCCACCGCCGGGGTGGAGAAGATCCGCGAGCTCCTGTTCGGTAACCAGATGAGTGATTACGACCGCCGGTTCACGACGCTCGAGGATCGCTTCCAGCAGATCATCAGGGATGTCGAATCCGAGGCCGGTCGCAACCTCGCGGGCCTGGAGTCGAGCATCAAGAAGCAGCTGGAATCGTGCGTGAACCAAATGCGCGAGGAAAAGGAGCTGCGCGCGGATGCAGACAAGGATCTAGAGCGTGACCTGCGGGAACACTCCCAGTCGCTGGACAAGCGACTGGGGCAGCTCTCGGAGCAGCTCGCCAAACTGGAGCGCGACTTCACCGAGAGACTAAGCCATGAGACCCAGAGCCTGCGCGAAGAGATCAAGCGCCGTAACGACGATACCCGCAATACGATCGAGCGGATGTTCGCCGAGTTAAGCAGCGTGAAGACCGATCGCAATCTGCTGGCAGGCCTGTTCGTCGAAATCGCCAAGTGCCTGAACCAGGACATCGCCCCCAAGCGCATCGGCAAGATCGGAAACGGTGATTAGCGTTGCGTTCACCACGCACGGTTCGACTCCCAAGCGGGAGGAAGGCTTCCGCTCAGGGGTGGTGGATCAGACCTCAGTTCAAGCCTGGTGACTAAGACCCGACCCGTCTCCCAGTGGGAGGATGTTGAGACGACGGATCCGGTTGCCAACAGAAAGCTGCTCGCCAACCTCTTGCTGGAAGTGGCGAGATGCGTCGATCACGAAGTCGCGGTCAAGGTGCCGAGCGCGCTCGACGCCGATCCGCGAGTCGAGGCATTGCGCCACATCCTCCTGGAGCCGGAACAGGCCGCCCTCGCCCGCCTGCAACAGAAGTTCGACGACCCCGAGCAGCTCGCCGCGGCGGTGGGCGCGGTGCTCCCGGCGGCTATCGCCCGGGCGATCTCGCACGACGACCGGCTCGGCCACGAGCTCGCGCCCGTGATCGAGACCGCCACTCAGTCTTCGATTCGTCGCGATCCCCGCACACTGATCAATATCCTCGCGCCGCTCATGGGTCCCGCGATTCGGAAGTCGGTCGCGGAGACGCTGGACGGCTCGCTTCAGTCCCTGAACCAGGCGCTCAAGTACAGCCTGTCCTGGCAGGGCCTGAAGTGGCGCATGGAGGCCTACCGCACGGGCACCTCATTTGCCGAGGTGGTGCTCCGGCATACCCTCGTATTCCGCGTTGAGCATGTGTTTCTGATCCATCGCAAGACTGGTCTCATGCTCGAACATGTGGCAGCGGAGGACGCCACCACCAAGGACCCCCAGCTCGTGTCGGGCATGCTGAGCGCCATCCAGGATTTCGTGCGCGACTCGTTCGACGAGTCCGCCTTGGGCGGCATCGATACCCTTCGCCTCGGGGAATTTCTCCTCTGGTGCGAGGAAGGGCCGCTCGCGTTCCTCGCTGCCGTTATCCGCGGCAACCCGCCAGAGAGTCTTCACGGCGTGCTGCGGGAGACTCTGGACGCCATTCACGCAGAGAATCGAACGGCCCTGGAGAACTTCGACGGCGACGTTGCCGCGTTCGTAGATGTGCGAGCGCCCCTAGAGCGCTGTCTCGCGCAGCAGGAAAAGCCTACGCACAAAGGAACCACCCCGCTGCTCTGGCTGATTCCGCTGGCACTGTTGCTTGCCGTCGGTTACTGGCTCACGCAGCGGTATCTCGATGGCCGCGCCTTCGAGGACTATGTCCAGAGGCTTCAGGCGGAGCCGGGAATCGCGGTCACCACCTTCGAGCGCAAGGACGGGAAGTGGCATCTCACCGGCCTGCGCGATCCGATCGCCGCTGATCCGAAGGATATTCTCGGAGCTTTGCGAATCGACCCGGCGCATGTTGTCGGCAACTGGGAGCCTTATCTGGCTTTGCATCCGGCGATCGCGCTCAAGCGCATCCAAGCCACCCTCAACCCACCGCCGACTGTGACTTTCGCGCTGGACGGGGACACCATCCGGGCGAGCGGCACGGCGGGCCGCCGTTGGATCGAGAAGGCGCGCACGCTGGCGACCGCGCTGCCGCCGGGATCAGCACAGCTGGACCTCACCGCGCTCGGAGACCTTCAGCAGGGCGAGATCGACCGACTGCGCGACGCGATTCAGGCGCGACCGGTGTTCTTCGGCTATGGCGATGCGCTGCCGGTGCCTGGTCAGGAGCCAATCATAGAGAGTTTAGCCGCGGACCTGCGGGAACTCGCGGTGGTCAGTCGGAGGCTGGGTGTGGCCGTGCGCGTGACACTCATCGGTCACGCCGATGCCACGGGCAGGGACGCGCCGAACTTGGGGCTCAGCCTGGCCCGAGCCGAGGCGGTCCGTTCGCTGTTGCGCAAGCGGGGTGTGGACCCCGAGCTGCTCGCGGTGCGCGGGGCGGGGCCGCTGGAGCCTTTGAACCCGGGGGCCACGGAGCAGGATCGCTCGCTCAACAGGCGGGTGTCCTTCACCGTCAGCATACTGGAATGAATACGAGGGAAAGCGCGTAATGCTTCAGAAGAAGATCTGCATGCTGGGTGCGTTCGGCGTCGGTAAGACAAGTCTCGTGCGGCGCTTCGTCGATACCATTTTTTCGGACAGCTATCTCACCACTGTGGGCGTCAAGCTCGACAAGAAGACACTCACGGTCGGAGGAGAGACCGTCAATCTCATTCTGTGGGACATCGCCGGCGAAGACAATGCATCTGCGGTCCGGACGACCTACCTGCGCGGTTCGGCCGGCTATCTGCTGGTGGCCGATGGCACGCGCGCAAGTACGCTCGACGTCGCCCGGTCCATTGCCACGCGCGCCGAGGCGGAGATCGGCCAAGTGCCTTTCCTGTTGCTCGTGAACAAGTGCGATCTGCGTAGCGAATGGGCGATCCCGGAAAGCCGACTCGACGAGCTAACCGCTCTCGGTTGGACGGTCCGCCCGACTAGCGCCAAGACGGGCGAGAGCGTCGAGGCGGTGTTTCAGGAAATCGCGGACCGGGTCGTACGGTAGGCGCATGGAGGTTTTGCCGCAAACGGTTGCGGAGTCGCTGCGGTCGCTGATCTACCAGCAGCGTGCTCTCGCCTACGTCCTTGTGGACCATTCGCTCGTCCTGGTCCGGGCGGGAGGCTTCCTCGAACATTATGGCTTGACGAAGCTCGAGCTCTTCGAGCCGGCCTCTAGCCAGATCGACTTTCTCGAAGGCCTGCTGCCCCTGGCCGAGACGCCCTTCTTGATCCGATCCATGGAGATGCCGTCCGGGCGCGTGGCCGACGTCCACTTCTTCGGCGACTGCGACGGCGTCTGGATTCTCCTCCTGGACGTGACGACCGAGCATGACGAAGCGAGGCTCGTGCAGCAGAAAGCCTATGACATGACCCTCCTGAGCGAACGGGAGGCGCGTCTCATCGAGCAGCTGGAAGCCGCGAATCGCGCCCTCGCCGAATCGCGTGAGGAACTGGTGCGCACGCATCGCAGGCTCGATCAAGAACTAGAGGACGCGGCGTATTACGTCCGGTCGATCCTGCCCGCGCCATTCTCGGAACCCTTCTCTGTCGACTGGCGCTTCGTGCCATCCTCCGAGCTCGGTGGCGACTCGTTTGGATATCACTGGATCGACGCCGACCATTTCGCCCTGTTCCTGCTCGACGTTTGCGGACATGGCGTGGGTCCGGCGATGGTGTCGATCGTCGTGGCCAACATGCTGCGTTCGGAGGCCTTGGCCGACACCGACTTCCGTGCACCGGACGAGGTGCTGACGGCGCTGAATCACGTCTATCGGATGGAGGACCACAACGATCGGTACTTCAGCATCTGGTACGGCGTCTATCGTCCCTCCGTGCGTCGGCTCAGGTATGCGGCGGCGGGACACCATCCGGCGATACTGGTCACAGGGGAGCCGGCGCAGCAGCGCGGCCGCATCGAAACGCTAGCCGCACGCGGCCCCGCTCTGGGGATTGCGCCGGCCGCGAGCTACGCCTGCCACGAATATCTCCTGCCGGCACCCAGCAGGCTGTTCCTGTTCAGCGACGGCACCTTCGAGGTCGGGAAATCGGACGGCGCGATGCTCGAATTCGAAGCGTTCCTGGATGTCCTAGCGGCACCTGTCGCGGCCGGAGAATCGGAGTTGGACCGATTGCTGGAATTCATAAGGGACGTGCACGGGCCCGGTCCGCTGGAAGATGATTTGTCCATCATCAAGCTCGCGCTCTGACGTAACGCCTCAAAAACGCTCTTTTTTTCCAAGATACAGCCACTTCCCGGTCGGCAGTTGTGCACGGGCGCGCATCGTCCGCCTCCAATCTGACAATTGAAAGCGACCATGAAACTTTAACGACACTCCTGCGTGGTTGGTCTGGGCACTGCTTTCTGGATGTTTCGCTGCCCTGACAATGATCTTCGCCAAAGATCGGACTCGAAGGCATCAATTCGGATTTCACCACGCTGGTCCGCACCGTGGTGATCTTGGTGGTACTTACTGGCTGTGTGGCTTATGCAGACAAGTCGAGCAAACCCGTTAGAGCTGCATCCGAAGACTGTTCTGTTTTGGTCCTCTCGGGCTACCGACGGATTCGGGCGCAGCGACACGCGATCGGCGCTGCGTGGTTTCTTCGAAGTCGATCGTCACCAGATCGTGCTGGCCGCGCTCGATGCGCTGGTGCGGGAGGGAGCGCTCCCATGCGCCGCGCTGGCGGAAGCGATCAAGCGCTATGGCATCGACGCGGATAAGCCTGTGCCATGGAGTTCCTGAGTGGTGCGGAAATGTCTGACGCTGTCGCAAGTCACGTTTGCTGTTTGCCGGATCGGCTAA
>JBEVOI010000170.1:0-3200 GCA_040507665.1 Burkholderiales bacterium | reverse complement strand
CCGCGGAGTTCCCGTCCGAACAATGGCGGGCGGCGCGGCCAGTCCCGGAGCACCGGCTACAGCGACCGCAGCGCGCCGCCGCGCCGCGAAAACGGACCGCGCTCCGGCAACGGATCGCGTGGTGCAAATGGCTCGCGTGGCGCCGACGGCTCGCGTAGTGGCACTGCCCAGCGGGCGAACGGCGCAGCACACGGCGCCCCGGTCGATTGGTCCACCGGCGAACCCAACGGGAACGTCGCGCCCCGGGATGAGGCTCGCGGCGGTCCGCGGGAGCGCAGCCGCGGCGAACGCGCCCGCCAGGTGCCAGCGCTGTTCACCCGCTGAGCGAGCGTGGCCTCGCGCTGCATTGCATCGATTTCTTGAACCCATCGGGAGAGTGAGATGAACATATTCGTGGGCAACCTCGCCGAGTCTGTGACCGACGTCGAGCTGGCCGAGCTTTTCAAGGCGTTCGGGCAGGTGAAGTCGGTCGAGGTGAAGCGCGAGCTTTTCACCGGCAAGTGTCGCGGCTTCGCCTTTGTCGAGATGCCGGGCAAGAACCACTCGCTGGCCGCCATCGCCGGGCTGAACGGAAAGGATTTCTACGGCCAGCCGCTCAAGGTGCACGAGGCGCGCGACCGTCCGGCCTACGGCGCTCGCCGGCGCTAGGCTAGTCGAGCGGGAAAGATCTTACTCACGGCGCAGCGCGACGGGGCTGCGCCGTTTTCTTTTTTGGAACGCGGGAAGTCGCTGGTGAAAGTAGTGATGCCGATGGCGCTGCGCAGGGGCGCGGCCGATCCTTCCCACTACAACGAGTTCGTCACGTTCCTGCGCCACCTGGACCGCGGCGCGTCTCATGCGCGTCTTTCGGCGCGAGCACGTTACTTCACCGTCAATTCCAAGAAGCTGTCAGAGTTCCTGGAAGCGTTGTCCGACGACCACCCCCGCTCCGTAGCGCAGCTTGGTTGATCGACGTCTGGCGCAACCGTCGCCGCCCCTCGACCTGAGATGCGAGAAGCGAAGATTGGGGCGACCGGGGAGACAGTGCCAAGCAATCCCGAGCCGAAGTTATAGCGGTGCCGCAACTGCTTAACGAGGTTCTTGGCGTGCTCCGGTCCTCCAGCTGGGATCGGATCAAGGCTCGCGCATCGATCGGCGCAGGTAGGAAGAGATGGGATCGAACAGGTATTGCAGCGCTGTGCGCGACGTTGACTTGATGAACACTTCGGCCGGCATGCCGGCCTGAAGCCTCAAGTCTCCCGCCTTCTCGAGCGCCTCCGGCGTGACCCGGATGTGCACCGCGTAATACGGCAGGTTGGACGGGGCGGTCTTGTCCAGCAGCCGGTCGGCGGAGACATAGACGACCTTGCCTTCGACCACGGGAGTGATGCGCTGCTTGAAGGCGATGAGCCGCACATCCGCGTCTGCGCCATTGCGCACGTAGTTGATGTCCTCGGTCCGGATGCGCGCTTCGATGATGAGGTCGGGGTTCTCAGGGAGGATTTCGAGGATCGGATCGCGCGGGCCGATCACCGCGCCGACGGTCGTGACCTTGAGATCCACGACCTCGCCTGAGATGGGGGCGGTGACGTTCTGCCGAACGCTCGCGTCGGCGCTCGGGCGCAGCCGCTCCTGCAGGTCGAAGATCTGCGCGGTGGTCTGCTTGAGCTCGCTCGCCGCTTCCTGGGCGAAGCTATTGCGAAGGCTTGCAGCTTTCAGTTCGAGCTCCACGACTTTCTGGCGCGCCTGGGCGAGGTCGGCCTGATTCTCGCCGAGATGCGCCTCGTACTCCGACAGCGACCGCTTTAGACCGAGCAGTCGGGTCTTGCTCACGAATCCTTTGTCGAGCAGTGACGTGTTGGCGTTCAGCTCGTCCTTCTGTAGTTGGATTGCGCTCTCGTCCGCAGCCAGTTGGCGCGAGCGCGCCTCGATTTCCTTCGCGGTTTCCCGTGCTTGGCTGCGGATGAGACTGGTCTGCTCGTTGAGGGCGTTGATCCGTGCCTCGAAGAGCGCGGTCTCGCGCGCGATGAGTTCGGCCACCCGCGTCTCGGCGCTGCGATCGGTGAGTTCCAGGGGGACGGTGACCTTCCGAGCCAGGAGTTGTTCTGACCGCAACCGGGCGGCCTTGGCCATTTCCGAATCCAGTTGCGTCGTGAGCAGATCCTGACTCGAATCGACACGCACGTCGCGCAGAACGAGCAGCCTCTCGCCCGCCTTGACGCGGCTTCCGTCGCGCACGAGGATTTCGCTCACAAGCCCGCCCTCCTGGTGCTGGACCGTCTTGCGGTTCATGTCCACCTTGATGAAGCCAGGTGCGATGACGGCACCGGCCAATGGGGCGAGCGCGAACCAAACGCATATCCCGAGGACGAGCGCCGCGATCAGCAACAGCCCGGCCCGGATCAGGCGCGAGGGATTCTCGACCTGATCGAGATCCACGGGTGACAGCGCGCGAGCGGGAAGCACGTCCTGCACTTACACCTCCCTCCGTTGGACCGCATGCACCGGCACAGCGGCAGGGACCGGCTTGAGTGGCTTCGGGCTGAGCTGGGCGAGCACTTCGGCTGCGGTGCCAAAGAGATGCATCGCCGCCTCGCGAAGCACCAGTACCTTGTCCGCGGTTTCGAGCAGACTGGGGCGATGGGTGATGACGACGCAGGTGGCTTTTTCTTTTTTCAACTCGCGTAGCGCCGCGTGCAAGGCCACTTCACCCTCGGCATCCAGGTTCGAGTTGGGTTCGTCGAGGACCACCAGGCGCGGGTTGCCATAAAGGGCCCGCGCGAGCGCGACGCGCTGGCGTTGACCGGCCGAGAGCAGCGCGCCCGCATCCCCGATGGGCGTATCGTAGCCATTCGGCAGTCTGAGGATCATGTCATGGGCGTTGGCGCGCTGGGCGGCGGCGACGATGGCAGCGGAGTCCGGCGTTCCCATGCGGGCAATGTTTTCACTGACGCTTCCGGCAAAAAGTTCTACGTCTTGCGGGAGATACCCTACGTACCGGCCCAGGTCCTCGCGCGGCCACGCCGAGACATCGGCGCCATCGAGGCGCACGCTGCCGCCTGCCGGAGTCCAGATGCCGACAATCAGCCGCGCAAGCGTCGATTTGCCCGATGCGCTCGGACCGATGATCGCGAGCGTCTCGCCAGCATTCAGTTGCAGCGAGACTCCCTTGATCATCATCTGCTGGCGATCCCTGAAGCCGAACACCACGCGCTCGAGGG
>JBEVOI010000022.1:0-7512 GCA_040507665.1 Burkholderiales bacterium | reverse complement strand
CATAGCAGACGGATCTCACTTCTCAGCGAGCCGCATCTCGCGACGGTCAATATCACCGCTTCGCTCGCGAAGCGGATTCCGCCTCCCACTCATGTGGGATCGGGCCACTCCAAGGCACCTACCGTCCTTTGCCGCGTCGCTGTAGAAACTCACGTGAACCGCCTGATTCACTCGCCCCCTTTGCCTCCGCGAAAGTTCGCAGATGGGGAAGGGGGTGTTTTGCTTTTCCAAAAAGAAACTTGACTCATTTGCCCCAACTTTTATTGGCCAAGTACTCTAGCGCTGCGATGCACCGCTCTTCCGGTAGGGACACGCTGTCTTTACGCAGTCCGCGTAGAGGTACAGCGAGTGTCCGTGGATGCGGAAGCCTCGATCGTCCGCGATCCGATCCTGTCGCAGCTCGATCTCTGCGTCGTAGAACTCCTCCACCCGCCCGCACTGCAGGCATACGAGATGATCGTGGTGTCCCCCTTGATTCAGCTCGAACACCGCCTTGCCGCTGTCGAAATGATGCCGTTGCAGCAGGCCCGCCTGCTCGAACTGGGTGAGGACCCGGTACACGGTGGCGAGCCCGATATCGTCCCCTTCGGCGATCAGCAGCCGGTACACGTCTTCGGCGGACAGGTGGCGGACCTTGCTGGTCTCGAACAGCTTGAGGATCTTGAGCCGCGGGGTGGTGGCCTTGAGCCCGATGGTCTTGAGATCTTGAGACGAACTCACAGGGATACTGGCGAGGGGCGAAACTGTCTCGAAACGGATTGTTCAAGTATCATAAGCCGTTTAATTGCGAAAGCAAATCAACGCCGGTGGCCACGGGCCGTGCGGAATGGGGCTCAACGATCCGCCCCGAATGCCCCCATCGGCGCAATGCCTCATCACATGCAAAAGTTTCTTCTCATCTTCACCCTGTGCCTCGCTGGATGCTCGTGGCAGACTCTGTCGCCTTACAAGGTCGAGGTCCAACAGGGAAACTATGTTGACCAGGATATGGTCGCGAAGCTCAAACCCGGGATGAGCAAATCCCAGGTGCGCTTCGCCCTCGGTTCTCCCCTCATCGCCGACGCTTTTCACCAGGACCGATGGGATTACGTTTTCCGCCTGCAGAAGGGCGACGGCTTGCCGGAACAGCGCATCGTGACCGCGGTATTCGACGGAGATCGGCTGGTGCGCCTGGAGGGCAATGTCTTCATCTCGCCGGAGTTCAAGGATCCCCAAGCCGCGATCGCACAGATCGAGCGCGACAGACAGTTGACGGAGGTGCCCGGCGCCCGTGCCCCCGGCACCCTGGCCCCGTCGCCCCTTGCACTGCCGGCTTCGCCACCGCCGCCGCCCAACCTCGGCCCACCGCCTGCGCAGCCGGGGCCGTCACTCGCTGCTCCACCGCAGCAGGCGGCGCCGACAGCCCCGCCGGCTGCGGCAAAGCCTCAGGCCCCGACCCTCGGCTATACGCCTCCTGGCCCGCCGCGCACCGCGCAACCGGGGGTGCCACCCGCCGCTGCGCCACAGCAGGCTACGCCCGCCGCTCCCGCGGGTGCTGCCAAAGCTCAGGCCCCGTCATTGGGCGATACACCTCCCGCTCCACCAGCCTCGGCCGCTCCGCGCGGCGTACAACCAGCGGTGGCGGCAGGCGCCGGCGCGGTTGCCGGTGCAGCTGCGGCCGCATCCGCTCCCGACAATGCAGCATCCGCCACCAAGCCTTCCTCCAAGAGCGCCAAGACCCAAGCCGCTGCGCCGGCGCCGACGCAACAGCAGGCAGGCAGCTTCACCGACTCGATCAAGAAAGGGTTCGGACTCGAGGTCGTCACCCCACCCCCGGCACCACCGAGCGCAAGCCGTGCGGCGCCGAGTCCTGCTGCAGCGGCGGGGGCGACGACTGCCGCTCCCGGACCGAAGAGTGCTGCGGATGCAAACGCGGTCGAGCGACCGTCCACGCGCGGGTCGGGGTCCGTCACTCGCCCGTCTACCGCAAGCGATGATGCGGTACCTCGCCCCGGCGCTGCACGGTCCCGCAGCGCGACTGCGGGAGAGGTTGCAGCTGCGGCGTCGACCGCCCCGGCCGCGGTTGAGGCGACCGAACCGGAAGCGGTACCGCCTGCAAGCGGAGCGAAGCCGAAGACGGTGCGCACGGGCCCGCCGCCTCCGCCGCCTTCGTCCGGTGGTGTCATGGATTCGCTCAAGTCGGCGATCGGCATGGACGTGGATACGCCGCCTCCCGCCCCGCCGGGCAGGGACGAAGCGGTCGCCGGAGCCGCGGCAGGCGCGGCTGGTGCGGCTTCCGCGGGGAGTAAATCGGAGGGCATGCTCAGCGGCATCACCAAGTCGGTGAAAAAGGTGTTCGGCGCAGACGATGACGCGCCGGTAGCGGCGCCCTCCACCACGTCAGGCGGCGAGAAGTCCACCAGCACGAAGAAGAAGCGAGACAAGGACGCGGTGGCACGTCCTCGCCCCAAAGCGTCCGAGGAGCAGGTGGGTCGGCCGCGACCAGGGGCAAGCGAGGAGCAGGTCGCGCGCCCCAACGCGCCGGATCCCGCGGACGCCCCCGCGCCGCGTACGAAGACCGCGAAACCGAAGGCACCGCCTCCGGCGCCAGCCAGCGATTCAATTACCGACTCGGTGACCTCGGGCGCCAAGAGAGTCTTGGGCATGGACGATGACGGCGCACCGGTAGCGCCGCCCACGCCGCGCTGAATGCGCTTTTAGAGCGGTCCGATTTTCGATCAAACGCTTCAAATGCTGCGTGTCGCAATTGCTGGCGCCTCCGGGCGGATGGGGCGGGCGCTCCTGGAGGCGGTGATGCAGGCGCCGGACGCGCGCCTTGCCGGCGCGCTCGAGCAGCCCAGGAGCCCCTTCCTTGGCCGCGACGCCGGCGAGTTGTTGGGTGCGCCGTGCGGCGTGGTGATTGGTGACGACGTCGAGCACACCCTGGCGGGTGCCGATGTCTTGATCGACTTCACCCGGCCTGAAGGAACACTGCGGCACCTCACCGCCTGCGATGTGCTGAAGGTGAAGATGGTCGTGGGCACGACCGGCCTGTCGGACGACGATCGGGCCCGGCTGCGGGAGGCGAGCCATCGGATCGGGATCGTGGCGGCTCCGAACATGAGCGTCGGGGTAAACCTGATCTTCAAGCTGCTCGATACGGCCGCGCGCGTGCTCGCCGAAGGTTACGACGTCGAGATCCTGGAAGCTCACCATCGCCACAAGGTCGACGCACCTTCAGGCACTGCACTGCGCATGGGCGAGGTTGTTGCCCGCGCCATGGGTCGTGAGCTCGCGCAATGCGCCGTGTATGGGCGCGAAGGCGTGACCGGCGAGCGCAGCCGCGCCTCGATCGGCTTCGCCACCGTGCGCGGCGGCGACATCGTGGGCGACCACACGGTACTCTTCGCGGGGATCGGCGAGCGAGTCGAGATCACTCATAAGGCATCGAGCCGCGCGACCTTTGCCCAAGGCGCCCTGCGGGCGGCGCGCTGGCTCGCAAGCAGACCGTCCGGGCTCTACGACATGCAGGACGTGCTCGGACTGCGTTAGGCTCGCAGGGCCCGCGCAGGTGGCCGCCGCCCGTTTGGCACGCGGGGCAGAGAGCGTTCCTCGTTGATCGGGGCGGCGCCCCGACGTATACTTTTGTGCGGTGCGAGCGGGACGGGCAACGAAGCCTGTCCCGCTTTGCACGTAACAACCCCTTCTCTCGCCTCCGGAGTCTTTCGTGCCGTCACGTCCGCCCGCGATTCTTGCGTTAGCCGACGGGACGATTTTCCGGGGTGCATCCATCGGGGCGTCGGGCGAAACGATCGGCGAGGTGGTATTCAACACCGCCATGACCGGCTACCAGGAGATCCTCACCGACCCTTCGTATTGCCGGCAGATCGTAACGCTTACCTATCCGCACATCGGCAACACCGGCGTCAATCAGGAGGACGTCGAGTCCCATCGCGTATTCGCGGCCGGTCTGGTCATCCGCGATCTGCCGCATCGCGCGAGCAACTTCCGCATGACGCATTTGCTCGAGCAATACCTGGAGCGCGAGGGCGCAGTCGCGATCGCCGACATCGACACACGCAAGCTCACGCGTATCCTGCGCACGAAAGGCGCGCAAGACGGCTGCATCATGGCCGGCAAGGTGGATGAGGCGCACGCGCTGGCGCTCGCCCGGGAATTTCCCGGCCTCGCCGGAATGGACCTCGCGAAGGTCGTAACCTGCAAGCGCCCGTTCGCCTGGACCGAGGGTGAATGGGTGCTCGGCAAGGGCTTTGCGAAGGCGGACCCTCGGTACCATGTCGTCGCTTACGACTACGGCATCAAGAACAACATTCTCCGGAAGCTCGCGCAGCGCGGCTGCAGGGTTACCGTCATACCAGCCGAGGCACCCGTAGAGGCGGTGCTCCAGCTCGATCCCGACGGCGTTTTCCTGTCGAATGGCCCGGGCGATCCTGAGCCGTGCGTTTACGCGATCCGCGCAATCCGCAAGCTGCTCGAGACCGGGCTGCCGCTCTTCGGCATATGCCTGGGGCACCAGCTGCTTGCCCTCGCGGCGGGCGCCAGGACGATGAAGATGAAGTTTGGCCATCACGGCGCAAACCATCCGGTGCAGGATGTCGAGACCGGCCGTGTCCTGATTACGAGTCAGAATCATGGCTTCGCGGTCGATTCGGCGACGCTGCCACGGAACACGAAAGTGACCCACGTGTCGCTGTTCGACGGCAGCCTGCAAGGTTTCCGCTTCACCGACCGACCGGCATTCTGCTTCCAGGGCCACCCCGAGGCGAGCCCGGGTCCCCACGACGTCGGCTACCTTTTCGATCGCTTCGTCGACGAGCTTGCTCAAGCGAAGAAGCAGGCAAGCCAAAGCGTACTGAGGGTGGAAGGCGCTTGACCGACCCCTCATCGCTTCACGAGCCCTGCGCGGCGAAGGCCTTCTGACATGCCCAAGCGCGAGGATATCCAGAGCATCCTGATCATCGGCGCCGGCCCCATCGTCATCGGCCAGGCGTGCGAGTTCGACTACTCCGGCGCGCAGGCGTGCAAGGCGCTGCAGGAGGAGGGCTACCGGGTGATCCTGGTCAATTCCAACCCGGCGACCATCATGACCGACCCGGAGTTGGCAGACGCGACCTACATCGAGCCCGTCACCTGGCAGATGGTGGAGAAGATCATCGAGATCGAGCACCCCGACGCGCTGCTTCCAACCATGGGTGGTCAGACGGCGCTCAACTGCGCGCTCGATCTGGCGAAGCATGGCGTGCTCGAGAAGCACGGGGTTGAGATGATCGGCGCCAGGAAGGATGCCATCGACAAAGCAGAGGACAGGGAAAGGTTCAAGCTCGCGATGCAGCGCATCGGGCTTGACACCCCGCGCTCCGCGCTCGCCCACTCGCTGGAGGAGGCGCTGCAGGTGCAGGCGATGGTCGGCTATCCGACGGTCATCCGCCCGTCGTTCACCCTCGGCGGCTCCGGCAGCGGCATCGCCTACAACCGCGAGGAGTTCGTGGTCATCTGCGAGCGCGGGCTGGAAGCGTCGCCGACGAACGAGCTACTCATCGAGGAGTCGGTGATCGGCTGGAAAGAGTTCGAGATGGAGGTGGTGCGGGATTCCCGGGACAACTGCATCATCATCTGCTCGATCGAGAACCTCGACCCGATGGGTGTGCACACCGGCGACTCGATCACGGTCGCGCCGGCGCAGACGCTCACCGATAAGGAATATCAGATCATGCGCGACGCCTCGATTGCGGTGCTGCGCGAGATCGGCGTCGACACCGGAGGTTCGAACGTCCAGTTCGCGATCAACCCCGTCGATGGACGCATGGTGGTGATCGAGATGAACCCGCGGGTGTCACGCTCTTCGGCGCTCGCGTCGAAGGCCACAGGCTTTCCAATCGCGAAGGTAGCCGCGAAGCTCGCGGTTGGGTACACCCTCGATGAGCTGAGGAACGAGATCACCGGCGGTGCAACGCCGGCGTCGTTCGAGCCGTCGATCGACTACGTCGTGACCAAGGTCCCGCGCTTTGCCTTCGAGAAGTTCCCGCAGGCGAATGACCGCCTTACCACCCAGATGAAGTCGGTGGGCGAGGTGATGGCCATCGGACGCACTTTCCAGGAATCGTTCCAGAAAGCGCTGCGCGGGCTCGAGGTGGGCGTCGACGGGCTGAACCAGAAAACGATCGATCGCGAGACCATCGAGAAGGAGTTGGGCGAGCCTGGTCCGGAGCGCATCTGGTATGTGGGCGACGCGTTCGAGAACGGCTTCACGCTGGAGGAGGTGCATGGCCTGACCCACATCGACCCCTGGTTCCTCGCGCAGATTCAGGAGATCGTCGACATCGAGATGGAGCTGGACGATCGGTCCCTGGCCGATCTCGACGCAGAGGAAATGCGGCGCCTCAAGCGCGAGGGGTTCTCTGATCGCAGGCTTGCCAAGCTGCTCAATGCGAGCGAGGCAGAGGTGCGCGCGAGGCGCCACGGATTCGGCATCCGTCCGGTCTTCAAGCGGGTGGATACCTGCGCCGGCGAGTTCGCGACCGGCACAGCCTATATGTACTCGACCTATGAGGACGAGTGCGAGGCGGAACCCACTGACAGAAAGAAGATCATGGTGCTGGGGGGCGGGCCGAACCGCATCGGACAAGGCATCGAGTTCGACTATTGCTGCGTGCATGCCGCACTGGCGCTGCGCGAGGACGGATTCGAGACCATCATGGTCAACTGCAATCCGGAGACCGTCTCCACCGACTACGACACCTCCGACCGTCTGTACTTTGAGCCGTTGACACTCGAAGACGTGCTCGAGATCGTGGAGGTCGAAAATCCATCGGGTGTGGTCGTCCAGTACGGCGGACAGACGCCGCTCAAGCTCGCGCGCGATCTCGAGGCGAACGGGGTTCCGATTATCGGCACCAGTCCGGACATGATCGACTGCGCCGAGGATCGGGAGCGCTTCCAGCAGATGCTCCACTCACTGGGGCTCAAGCAGCCGCCGAACCGCACCGCACGGGCGGAACCGGAGGCGCTCGCGCTCGCGCAGGAGATCGGCTTTCCCCTCGTGGTACGGCCGAGTTATGTGCTGGGGGGACGCGCGATGGAGATCGTGCACACGCCGCGTGACCTCGAGCGCTACATGCGCGAGGCAGTGAAGGTTTCCAACGAATCGCCGGTTCTGCTCGACCGATTCCTGAACGACGCGACGGAAGTCGATGTGGACGCCGTCTGCGACGGCACTGACGTGCTGATCGGGGGAATCATGGAGCACATCGAGGAGGCGGGTGTGCACTCCGGCGATTCCGCGTGTTCGCTGCCGCCGTTTAACCTGTCAGAGGAGTTGCAGTCGCAATTGCGTCGTCAGACCATCGCCATGGCGAAGGCGCTCAAGGTGGTCGGTCTGATGAACGTGCAGTTCGCGATTCAGAAGGGCACGGTCTACGTGCTCGAGGTGAATCCCCGTGCCTCGCGCACCGTTCCCTTCGTGTCCAAGGCCACCGGGCTGCCGCTCGCGAAGGTCGCCGCCCGCTGCATGAC
>JBEVOI010000006.1:0-5519 GCA_040507665.1 Burkholderiales bacterium | reverse complement strand
CCAGCGGGACCGACGCCCAGGGCGAGGTCACCGTGCGGCTCGCCAAGGATGGCCGCATCGTGAACGGGCAGGGCGCGGACACCGACATCGTGGTCGCGTCGGCGAAGGCATACCTTTCGGCGCTGAACAAGCTTCACAGCAAGCTCGAGCGGGCGCATCCGCAGCTGTAAGCTGTAACGGCGCCGTACGGACAAGCAGTGCGCGGCGCGCGCTTGTCTGCGCGCCCATCAGGAGGTATAAGCACGAACGTCGTCTAGGGACTACGGTGCGTTCCACGTTCGTCGGCAAAGGAGAAACCTGAAATGCTTTCGCAGCTGCGCTCTGCCTGGCTGAGCTCTGCGCTTTTCGCTTTGATTTCGATTGCTTGTGCTGGCGGCGTTGCGGCCGGCGGTGCCGCGAAGGGCGGTTTCTTTACCGCCGACCAGGCGACACGAGGTCATCAGGACTTCAACAATCACTGTGCCGAATGCCACCGCCCCGACCTGACGGGCGGTCCGGACGTGCCGCCGCTCTTGGGAAAGAAATTTCTCTCCGCATGGGGTACCCAGAAGATTTCCGACCTGATCAGCTTCGAGCACCAGAACATGCCAGCGAACAACCCTGGCTCAGTGCCGGATGACAAGCTCTACACGATCACGGCATATATCCTGCAAAAAAATGGCTTCCCTGCGGGATCCACGCCGTTGTCCGCGGCGACCGCGAATCAGGTCATGAAGCAGTAAGGGCGCGACCGGGCCCACGGGCTCGGTCTGATGGGGCCTCTACCCAGCAGCGGCGCTGCCTGTCGCGAATCGCTAGTGTG
The DNA here is from genome assembly GCA_040507665.1 of Burkholderiales bacterium. Lineage (GTDB taxonomy): Bacteria > Pseudomonadota > Gammaproteobacteria > Burkholderiales > JAEUMW01 > JAEUMW01. Next base: position 4,717 of record JBEVOI010000006.1, on the reverse strand, counting down.
CTGAGCAACTCAGGACACTAGCCGCACCCACGGACATGGGAAAGGCGGGAGGAGGCCGTACGTGTCGCCCTCGACCAGGCCAGCCAAGTGCTGCGCAAGACCCGCCTGTGACAGTCCGCCCAAGCTTGATAAACAGGTACCGGGAAGACCCACGACCCTCCAACCTGCCGGCTGGGGCCTACCTTCGCCCACCCCTTGAGTTGCCGGCGGAACTCGCGGACTTGGCGCCATACCGCATCACCAGCGTTCTTTTCCCTGTTCTCCGTTTCGGCCTTCTTCGCCACTTCCTGCCAGATGGCCCGGGCCACGGGGACCGGTACGCTGGCTTTTCTGGCCAGCCAGGGAAGCATCTTCGGTTCTCGAATCATGGCTTGACTCCTTTTCCGCCGGTTGGAATTAAACCCATAACTTTCAACACTGTATGCGATTTATCGAAGGGTTAGACCGCGATTCCAAGCGGATTGTTGCAATGCACAATGCCACTATAGCGTCGATTCTCTGACAATTCAACTCTTGATTCTTCCCCGGGGAGGGGAAGAGTCCCGAGGGCTCGGGACAAAGCTATAGCGCGGGCTCGGTGCGGGCACGAAGGGGGGAAGCGAACCCTCTCGAACTGCTCTGACAAGGGCTTCGAGGCGGGACCGGTGGATCCTCCCAAGCCGATCACCTTCCGCGCAGAGCGCGCGGCGGAAACCAAGGTAGTCCGGACCCAAGGAGACGAGGGCAGCCACGTCTTCGACGCGGAGCGATCCTGCCAGCCCGGCCAGCAGCCCGTGGCTGCGAGCCACGGCTACGAAGTCATGGAGGAACGGCAGGCTCGCTTGCGCCGTGAGCGAACCGCGGGTCTTGTCTGCCGTATCCAGCATGACCCCAATAAAACCCGCTCCTGCGATCCGCGGGATGAGGTCAAGGTCCGGCTCCTGGTCCGCGAAGAGTACCGCCACCAGCGGCTGACGGCGCGCGATGGGCTCCAGGGGCGGCAGGCAGGCGATGCGCGCGTCCCCCGAGAAGAGGCCGATCTTGACGAGGTCCACGCCCGTTTCCGCGATGCGCGCGACAGCGGACACGATCAATCGAGGATCGGGCGGCAGGTCACCCACGGTGGCGCTGACCGGCCGGGCGCCGCCGACCGCAGCGACGATCTCGCCGACCACGTCCGGATCCAGTGCGCCAAGGGCCCCGTGCGCCGGCTCCTTGGCGTCGATCAGATCAGCGCCGCCGGCGATTGCCACCTTTGCCTCCGCCGCGGAGCGCACGCTCGCGAGCAAGCGTATCATCGCGCGGCTCCCGCCGCCGCGTTTGCCCGGTGGGATTCGATCCGCTCCATCAACCAGCCCCATGCCTCGAGTTCCCCCGGTCCTGCCGTCTTGGAGATGGCTATGGCAAGGTACTGCACCTCCGCCTCGATCTTCTCCATCGGCAACATGTGCAGCCGGCTGACGAGGATCGCACCTTCGAGCACCGCGGCCTGGGCGCGATTGAAGCCTCGAAATGGTGCGTGCAGTTCGAAGCGTGCGGAACGGCACCACAACCGCGGCCGCACCTCGTCCTCCTCGACGCGTTCCAGCTCCAGCTCGCGATGGGCGAGCGAGGCTTCGAGCCGGCGCGACCTCACGGTGTTCACGGGGACGGTCGGCCAGTCGCGCCGCCCCGTGAGGCAGCCTGCGAAGATGCGCACGTCATCGGTATAGTTCACCACGGCGCAGCGCGTGCCGAGCACGTTCTCCAGCGTTGTCGAGGGACGAAACGGCTGCAGCAGTACGAGGTTGTTCTCCTCGCGGATGCCCATCGGTGCGATGTGGGCGTCGCCCGCAGGTGAGACCGTGGTGACGATGACTTCCCGGATCAGAGGCATTCCTCAGGTCTTCATGCGCAGTTTGTGCGACAGCGTTGTGCCGGCGGCCTTGAACGATTGCAGGCTCTCGGCCCGACGTTTCACGGCGACGCCCCACTCCAGCTCCTGGTCCTGGTTGTAGCGCTTGCCGAGTTGCCACGCAATCTGGGCGCGGGCGAGCTCGACGCCGAGGTAGAACGCGTGGCCCTCATCGCCGACGACGCGGATGTGCGGGTAGAGTTCGAATGGATCGGTGGCGGTGAAGAGACCGTCCCGGTTGTAGAGATGGACGCCTGCGTCGCTCACCTGGATGCGGTAGCTCGGATCCTTGATGGCCCCGGCAAGCTCCGCGATCTCTTCGGCGGTATCGGGGAAGGGCTTGCGTTCGTGCGTGGTGGTGAGCCCGCCGCTATAGCCCTTGGGGAGGCTCGACTCGTCGCGCGCGGCGAACATCACGCGGCGCGCGAGATCCGCTTCGCGCACGGCAGTACGCGCATGGGGGCTCACTTCGGTGGCGAGGATCGCGTTCACGCGCAGCTCGGAGATGATGCCCATCAGCAGCGCGTTAATGCCAGTCGTGTCGGCTTCGGTGAGCTCGGTGAGGTTGCCGATGCCCATCATCATCGGTGCATCGGGGAAGCGTTTGCGCACCTCGGCGTAACGTACGATGGAATCCGTGAAGCCGAAATGAATTGGATCGAGGATCGGGTCGGCGAAATACGCGCGCCCCATCCGTTCCAGTTGCTCGATCGCGCGCCCGAGCGAGTCGAGGTCTCCCGGCCGGGCGGGGATCACCACGGGGGTCGACGCGACCTCGTCCGCAAGCCAGAGCGTCTCCTCGTTCATCGAAAGCAGGTAGTCTGAACCCGCGGCGGCGCCGCGCCGGAGGTCGGCCGGGTCGAGCGAATCGACGCTCACCCGGAAGCCGGCGCGTTTCAGTTCCTGCACCGCTTCCTCGAGATGCGGAAATGGCGTATTGGGGAGGCAGCCAAGGTCGACCACATCGGCGCCGTCATCGCCGTAGCGCCGCGCGCGGGCGAGTATCCCGGGGATGTCGAGCTGCGTCGCCTCGACGATCTCGGCGAAGATGAGCACGTCGCAGCGCGAGAGATCCGCGGCCTTTCCCTCGCGACCGAAGTACTGCGGAATGTCCTTCAGTTCATCGGGTCCTCGTTGCACGGGAATGCCGTAGTGAGCAGCGAGCGCTTCGAGGTCGCCGCGGCAGCGGCCCGGCACGAGAATACGCGTGGCCTGCCCGACGTCGGTCACGCGCCGCCGGACGAAGTCCGAGGTCATGAGCCCCGCGACGTTGATGCCGATCTGCCGCACGTCATAGGTGAATTCGGTCGGCTGCATCGATTCGAGCACTTTGTGCAGGCTTTTCTCGGCAAGCTTACCCGTGAGAAACAGGATATGGTCGGGCATCCGGCCATTCTACTTGGACCGCCACGCGCGGCGCGAACACGAGGTGCGGGAGAGAGCGTCGGCTAGAATGATGCGACCCTGTATTCGCAGAACCGCGATGACCCCGCAATTGATCGAGCTCTATCCCGAGCCTGGCCGCACGCGCGACCTTGAAGGCACGTGGCTCGAGCGATCTATCCACCGCTGCGGCCAGCCCGGCTCGCCGCTGATCTACGGCAGCTTCGTATCGAGCCTCGACGGCCGCATCGCGCTTGCCGACGCGGTGACGGGCGCGCTGAAGCTGCCCGAAGCTATCTTGAGCAGCCATGATTTCCGACTGCTCAAGGAGCTGATGGCCCAGGCCGACTGCCTTATCACTCACGGGGGCTACCTGCGCGCCATCGCATCGGGAGTGCTCGACGATATCCTGCAGATCGGGCTCTCCCCAGGTGCGGAATATCTCGCGCGCTGGCGGGCGGAGCAGGGATTCGCGGGGCAGCCCGGTGTCGTCGTGGCAAGCGCGACCCTGGACTTTACTGTGCCGCAGTCGCTGCGTGAACACGGACAGCGCGTCACGATCGTCACGGTAGGGACCGCGCCCGTGGAGCGCATCCGGAAGCTCGAAGACGAAGGATTTGAGGTGATCGTTGCCGGTGACGATGGCCACGTCCAAGGAGCGGCGATCGCAGAGCTGGTCTCGAGCCTCGGATACCGGAGTGCGTACCTGGTCGCCGGCCCCAAAATGCTCGACACCATGTTGAGGCAAAGGCGGCTCGGTCAGTTGTTCCTCACGATCACCCACCAGATCCTGGGCGGCGAGCGCTTCGGCACACTCACGTCGGGATCACCGCTTGGCGATGCGGGCCGTCTCGAGCTTCTCCGCCTGTACTACGACGCCGCCCTACCCTCAGGCGTGGGCCAGTGGTTTGCGCAGTTCGTCCCCAGAAGCGACTAGTGCAGGAGCTTCTTGTTCGGATCCCGTATGTTGAGCCGCTGCATTTTTCGGTAAAGGGTGTTGCGGCTGATCTTGAGGCGCCGCGCGACGTTCGTGATGTTCCAGCGGTGGCGGTCGAGCTCGCGCATCAGCGCATCCCGCTCGGCGCTTTCGAGGGGAGACAGGTCGTTCGGCGTCCCCGCCATGGAGGGGGAGGGCAAGCACGGAAACTCGCCCGTTTGCACGACATCGGGCAAATCCGCTTCGGTGATGGAATGTCCCTCGCTCAGCGCCACCACGGTGCGCAGCACGAGGCGCAGCTCACGCAGATTGCCCGGCCAGCCGTAGCGATGCAGTCGGTCCATTGCGACGTCGTCGATTTCGACTCCGTTGCCTGCCTCCTCGCAAAGAATGCTGCGTATCAGTTCACGACGGTCGCCCCGCTCCCGCAGCGGCGGCAGTGTGAAGGATAGGCCCTGCAGCCGGTAGTAGAGGTCGGGCCGGAACTCGCCTGCGGCAATCTTGGCCGGAAGGTCGCAGTGAGT
>JBEVOI010000347.1:0-20222 GCA_040507665.1 Burkholderiales bacterium | reverse complement strand
AGCTTGTTCAGCGCCGAAAGGTATGCCTTCGCCGACGCGACCACGATGTCGGTGTCCGCGCCCTGCCCGTTCACGATGCGGCCATCCTTGGCGAGCCGCACGGTGACCTCGCCCTGGGCGTCGGTCCCGCTGGTGATGTTGTTCACCGAGAAGAGCTGCAACTGCGCGCCGCTGGTGACGAGGCTCTCGATGGCTTTGAAGGATGCATCTACCGGACCGCTCCCCTCAGCCTCCGCCTGGCGCTCCGCCGCGCCTTCCGCGATCACCACCTTCGCATAAGGCGTCTCGCCGGTCTCGCTGTGGACCATCATGGAAAGCAGGCGATAGTATTCATGCTCGGGCGTGACGGATTCATCGGAAACGAGCGCATGGAGATCCTCGTCGTAGATGTCGTGCTTCTTGTCCGCAAGCTCCTTGAACCTGCTGAATGCGATGTTCACCACATCCTCGGACTCGAGCTCGATGCCGATCTCGGTGAGGCGCTTCTTGAAGGCGTTGCGCCCCGAGTGCTTGCCGAGCACGAGCCGGTTCTCGCGCCAGCCCACGTCCTCGGCGCGCATGATCTCATAGGTTTCCCGGTGCTTGATGACGCCGTCCTGGTGAATGCCAGACTCGTGCGCGAAGGCGTTTGCGCCGACGATGGCCTTGTTCGGCTGTACGGCGAACCCGGTGATGCCAGCGACAAGGCGGCTCGCGGGCACGATCTGGGTCGTGTCGATCCGCGTGTCGCAGCCGTAGACGTCGCTGCGCGTGCGCACGGCCATCACGATCTCTTCGAGGGCGGCATTGCCTGCCCGTTCGCCCAGGCCGTTGATGGTGCACTCCACCTGGCGCGCCCCGTTGCGGACCGCCGACAGCGAGTTCGCCACCGCGAGCCCGAGGTCATTGTGGCAATGGACGGAGAAGACCGCCTTGTCGGCATTCGGGACACGATTTCGCAGCGTGCGGATGAGCTCGCCGAACTGGTCCGGGATCGCGTAGCCGACGGTGTCCGGGATGTTGAGCGTGGTTGCCCCCGCATCGATCACGGCCTCCAGCACCCGGCAGAGGAATTCCACATCCGACCGTCCCGCGTCCTCGGGTGAGAACTCCACGTTGTCGGTGAACTGGCGTGCGAACTTGACCGCTTTCACCGCGTGCTCGAGCACCTGGGACGGCTCCATCCGCAGCTTCTTCTCCATGTGGATGGGGGAGGTCGCGATGAAGGTGTGGATGCGCCCCGATGCCGCCCCCTTCAGGGCGTCGGCAGCGCGCTGGATATCGGACTCGGTGGCGCGAGCAAGGGCGCATACCGTACTGTCCTTGATGTGATCCGCTACCGCCTTCACGGCTTCGAAGTCACCCGGGCTGGCGGCGGGGAAACCCGCCTCGATCACGTCGACCCGCATGCGCTCGAGCTGGCGCGCGATGCGGACCTTCTCCTCCCGGGTCATGGACGCGCCAGGACTTTGCTCGCCGTCGCGGAGCGTGGTATCAAATACGAACAATCGGTCAGACATGATTGGTCTCCACTGGAATGAGCCGCCTGCAATGATGTCGGCGCCGAACCGTGGAAAATGCAGACGGAAAATCGGATTCTGCCGGAGGCGCTTGCCGCGCGTCCAACAGTCTACGGTAGAAAGTTTGAGTTAGTGTGCGCGCGGACCGCGCAGCACCAGCCCCACCAACAGGACGTTGGCGAGGTAGGAAACGAAGACGGCGTAGAGCGAGTAGCGCATGAGGTGGACTATAGCGGCAAAAAAACCCGGCCGCAAGCGTCGACGAGTCAGGGCGCGGGAGCAGGCGGCGGAGGTTGGCGACGACGGCGAACGCGGTTCAGCGCCCACATGACGTAGCCGGAGAGCGCGTAGGCCGCGAACAAGGAGAACAGCATTTCCGGAAGGGCATCCGCCCCGAAGGCGAGGATTACAATCCCGAGGGCGACGAGCACCACCGCGCCGAAGGATACGCTCTTGCGCAGGTTGATGTCCTTGCCGCTGTAGAACCGGATATTGCTCACCATGGAGAGGCCGGCGAAGATCGTCAGGCCCCATGCCAGCCAGCGCACATTCTGGCCCGTGATCTGATATTCGTGCATGGCCCACACCAGCCCTGCGACCAGGGCCGCCGCCGCGGGGCTCGGCAGGCCGGTGAAGTAGCGCTTGTCCGCCACTTCGAGCTGGGTGTTGAAGCGCGCGAGCCGCAGCGCGGCGCCAGCGCAGTAAATGAAGGCGGCTGTCCAGCCGAGCTTGCCCATCCCCTGCAGGGCCCACTCGTACATCACAAGCGACGGCGCCGCACCGAAGGAGACCATGTCGGAAAGCGAATCGTATTCAGCGCCGAAGGCACTCTGGGTGCGGGTGAGCCGGGCCACGCGCCCATCGAGGCCGTCGAGGACCATGGCGGCAAGAATCGCGACGGCCGCGAGATCGAAACGGTTGTTCATCGCCTGCACGATCGCATAGAAGCCGGCGAAGAGCGCGGCAGTGGTGAACAGATTCGGCAGCAGGTAGATGCCGCGCCGACGCATCTTGCCGCCCTTCGCATACCACTTCCCGACTTCCGGCGGCGGATACATGCTTGCCTTCAGGCAGTCTCGGGCAAGGCGGCGAGAACGGTGACGCCAGCGGAGACTTTTTCGCCGACGCTCACCAACGGACGGGCATCGGCGCCAAGGTAGACGTCAACGCGGGAACCGAAGCGGATGAACCCGTAGCGCTCGCCGGCCGCAAGGCGATCACCCTGCCCGGCATAGTTGAGCACCCGCCGCGCCAGGAGACCCGCGATCTGCACGCAGGTCACGTCGTCACCTCGAGGCGTCCGCAGCCAAAGTGCACTGCGCTCGTTCTCGAGCGATGCCTTGTCCAGGGCGGCGTTGAGGAACTTGCCTGCATGGTACCAGGCGTGGCGGACCTCGCCGGTCACTGGGCTGCGGTTCGAGTGCACGTTGAAGACGTTCATGAACACGCTGATCTTGAGGGCATCCCGATCGAGCCAAGGATCGCGCGCCTTCTCCACCATCACAATGCGTCCATCCGCGGGAGCGAGCACCCCGCCGGGAGTTTGGGTGATCGTGCGGTGCGGGTCGCGGAAGAACTGTAGCACGAACACCGCGATGATCCAGAATGGGGCCCCACCCCAGTGCAGAAATCGGGTCGCCAGCAGCGCGACGGCGAACGCCAAGCCGACGTGGATCCAGCCTTCCCGGGCAATCAACGGATGGGAATCGCGCATGGTGAAGGGCATGAACGAGCGTCGAAGTCTAGGAGCGAAGACACGACCGCGCCGGGATTCATCCCCGGCTCGTCCACCCGTTCACTCCTTCCCTAGTTCTTCGAGGTGTCGACGAGCTTGTTCTTTTTGATCCAGGGCATCATGTCGCGCAACTTGGCGCCAACCTGCTCGATCTCGTGCGCCTTGCCGATGCGGCGCATGGCTTTCAGCACCGGTGCCCCACCGCGGTTCTCGAGGATGAACTCGCGCGCGAACTGTCCGGTCTGGATTTCGTGAAGGATCTGCTTCATTTCCCCCTTGGTCTCGTCGGTGATAATGCGCGGGCCGCGGGTGAAGTCACCGTATTCGGCGGTGTTGGAGATCGAATAGCGCATGTTCGCGATACCGCCCTCGTAGATGAGGTCGACGATCAGCTTCACCTCGTGCAGGCACTCGAAGTAGGCCATCTCCGGCGAGTAGCCTGCCTCCACAAGGGTCTCGAAACCGGCCTGGATCAGGGCCGTGAGCCCGCCGCACAGCACCACCTGCTCACCGAAGAGATCCGTTTCGCATTCCTCGCGGAAGGTGGTCTCGATCACGCCGGCGCGGCCCGCGCCGATCGCTGATGCGTAAGACAGCGCCACGTCCCGTGCCTTGCCGGTAGCGTCTTGGCTGACGGCGATGAGCGCTGGGACTCCGCCCCCCTGGGTATACGTAGAGCGCACCAGATGCCCCGGGCCCTTGGGCGCAACCATGATGACGTCGAGATCGGCGCGGGGCTCGATCTGCCCGAAGTGGATGTTGAAGCCGTGGGCAAACGCGAGCGCGGCCCCCTTTTTCATGCGCGGCTCGATCTCTTCTTTGTACACCTGAGCGTGGCTCTCGTCCGGCAGCAGAATCATCACGATGTCGGCGCCTTCAACCGCATCGCCCACCTCCTTGACTGAGAGCCCGGCGTCCTTCGCTTTCTTCCACGAGGCTCCGCCCTTGCGCAGCCCGACCGTGACCTTCACGCCGGAGTCCTTCAGGTTGTTGGCGTGGGCATGACCCTGAGACCCATAGCCGACGATGGAGACCTTCTTGCCCTTGACGAGGGAGAGATCCGCGTCCTTGTCGTAGTAGACCTTCATGTCTTTCCCCTTTTGGCGTAGTGGTGGAGACGGAGGCGGTACTCGGGAGGGGGAGGCGAGGGCGAGCGAGACAGCCGCTTCAGTCCTCACACCCCACGCCCTGTTCCTCAGACTTTGAGAATTCTCTCGCCGCGGCCGATGCCGGAGGCGCCGGTGCGCACGGTTTCCAGAATCGCGCTCTTCTCGATCCCGTCGATGAACGCGTCGAGCTTCGCGCCGGTTCCAGTAAGCTCGATAGTGTAGGCCTTGTCGGTCACGTCGATGATGCGGCCGCGGAAGATGTCCGCCATGCGCTTCATCTCCTCGCGGTCCTTCCCGAAGGCGCGTACCTTCACCAGCATCAACTCGCGCTCGATGTGCTCGCCGTCGTTCAAATCGACCACCTTCACCACGTCCACCAGCTTGTTCAGCTGCTTGGTGATCTGCTCGATGATGTCGTCCGAGCCGCTGGTGACAATGGTCATGCGTGACATGGTCTCGTCCTCGGTGGGGGCGACGGTGAGCGACTCGATGTTGTAGCCACGCGCGGAAAAAAGGCCTGACACGCGGGATAGAGCGCCTGGCTCGTTCTCCAGGAGCAGGGAAAGTATATGTCTCATGCTTGTTCTGGCCGTGCGTCAGAAAACAAAATCCCGCGAGGTCGCGGGACATCGCCTTGACGGCGAAAAACGGCATTGCCTCCTGGTCACACGAGGATCATCTCCGACAGGCCCTTTCCGCCGGGGACCATCGGGAAGACGTTCTCGGTCTGATCGGTGATGAAATCCATGAACACCAGACGATCCTTCATCGCGAGCGCCTCCCGCAGCGCCGGCTCCACGTCCGCGGGTTTATCGATGCGCATGCCGACATGGCCGTAGGACTCCGCCAACTTCACGAAGTCCGGCAGCGCATCCATGTAGGACTCGGCATAGCGGTTCCCGTGGAAGAACTCCTGCCACTGTCGCACCATGCCCATGTACCGGTTGTTCAGGTTCACGACCTTCACCGGCAGGTGGTACTGCTTGCAGGTGGAGAGCTCCTGAATGCACATCTGGATGCTCGCCTCGCCGGTGATGCAGACCACGTCCGCGTCGGGATAGACCAGCTTCACACCCATGGCGTATGGCAGACCGACACCCATGGTGCCGAGACCGCCAGAGTTGATCCAGCGGCGCGGCTTGTCGAACTTGTAGAACTGGGCCGCCCACATCTGGTGCTGACCGACATCCGAGGTAACAAAGGCATCGCCCTGCGTGAGCTCGTACAGCTTCTCCACCACGTGCTGGGGCTTGATTATGGGACTGCCACGGTCGTACTTCAGGCAGTCGCGGGCCCGCCACAACTCGATCTGGGTCCACCAGGTCTTGAGCGCCGCCTGGTCGGCGCGCTCCCTCGATGCACCGAGTTGGCGTGCGAGCTCCTGCAGCGTCTCCCGCACATCCCCCACGATTGGCACATCGACCTTCACTCGCTTCGAAATGGAGGAAGGGTCGATATCGATGTGGATGATGCGCCTCTCCTCGTCGAAGAAATGCTTTGGATTGCCGATCACCCGGTCGTCGAAGCGGGCACCGACCGCGAGCAGCACGTCGCAGTGCTGCATCGCCATGTTCGCCTCGTAAGTGCCGTGCATCCCGAGCATCCCCACCGAGAGAGGATCGGTCCCAGGATAGCCTCCGAGGCCCATCAGCGTGTTGGTGCACGGAAAACCGAGGAGCCGGACGAGCTTTGTGAGTTCCTGCGAGGCATTGCCAAGGATCACACCGCCGCCCGCGTAAATCATAGGGCGCTTGGCTTCCGTCAATAGCTGGATCGCCTTCTTGATCTGCCCGCTGTGACCCTTTACGACCGGGTTGTAGGACCGCATGCTGATCGTCTTCGGGTAATCGAACTCCATCTTCGCCGCGGTGACGTCCTTCGGAATGTCGACCAGCACCGGCCCGGGGCGGCCCGTGGTGGCGAGGTAGAACGCTTTTTTGATGGTGATGGCGAGGTCTTTGATGTCCTTCACGAGAAAGTTGTGCTTCACGCAGGGGCGCGTTATGCCAACCGTGTCACACTCCTGGAAAGCGTCCTGCCCGATGGCGTGGGTCGGCACCTGGCCGCTGATGATCACCATCGGAATCGAGTCCATGTAGGCCGTTGCGATGCCCGTCACTGCGTTGGTCACCCCTGGACCCGAGGTTACGAGGCAAACGCCGGGCTTCTCGGAGGCGCGCGCAAGACCGTCCGCGGCATGCACCGCCGCCTGTTCGTGGCGAACGAGGATGTGCTTAACCTTGTCCTGCTTGAAAAGTTCGTCGTAGATGAACAGAACGGCCCCTCCAGGATAGCCGAAGAGGTACTCGACCCCCTCCTCCTGCAGGCACCGCACCACGATCTCGGCGCCGGTGATTTCCATGACCTGTCTCGAAACGCCAAAAAAAAGATAACCGCAAAAGGTACCTTCCGAGACCTGTTCGGTCAAGAAAAACATTCCTGTAGCGATGTTCGTTGCCGGTTCCGGCGCGAATTTCGCATGAAATGAAACCGGGCAGCACATCCGCGCAACTCGACCCGATCGGCCGCGGTCTCAGCTGTACCTGCGGGCCTGTTGGTCCGCTACCCGCAAACTCGGAGAGCTTTTTTGCTACTATCAGACGAGGCATCCGCCGGTTGCAGAGTCTCGGCGCGGTTCCGCGGAGGAGGACGCCCGCCGGTTGGGCGCACTTACAAGAATTCGAACGGGACAGGTCAACTGGCAACCGAGAAGGAATTATCCGACTTTCTGGCCGAAGTGGAACGCCGGGCGTACAAACAGGCCGTGTTCGCGGTGCGGGACAACCATGCCGCGCTCGACGTCGTACAGGACGCCATGCTCAAGCTGGCGGAGAAGTACGGGGGAAAGCCTGCGGCCGAACTGCCGCCTTTGTTCCAGCGAATCCTACAAAATACCATCCTGGACTTCTTCCGGAGGCAGAAGGTGCGATCCCTGTGGACCACTCTCGTCTCGTCGCTCACGCCGAAGGGAGAGGATGACGACTATGACCCGCTGGATACCCTCGAAAACAAGGGTGATGCCAATCTCGCCCCGGAACCGTCGGACGAGGTCTCTCGGATTCAGACTTTTGCCGCCATTGAAGAGGCGCTGAGTCATTTGCCGGCGCGTCAACGGCAGGCATTTTTGCTGCGTTATTGGGAAGATATGGACGTCGCCGAGACGGCGCAGGTGATGGGTTGCTCAGAAGGCAGCGTAAAGACGCACTGCTCGAGGGCAACCCATGCGCTTGCCGATCTGCTCAAGGCGAAGGGGATAGAACTATGAAAGAAGAACATGTTGGGCGCAAAGTCGCCTGGCACCTCGATCGTGGACTCGACCAGCTGGATCAGGGAACGTTGAGCGCACTCGCCGCCGCGCGGCTCGCCGCGGTTTCGCGACGAGCCGCGTACGAGCGTCGTCCCGAGTCGGCCATGGTGCTGGCAGGTCGAGGCGCCATCCCATCCGGCAATCGCCGAACCGGGGTGCGCTGGTGGGTACCTGCTGCCGCAATTGCACTGGCAGTGGCCGCGCTCGTCTTTGTGCAGACGATGAACCAGCCGCCAGTGTTCAGCTCCAACCAGGAGTTGGGTGCACTCGATGCCGGTCTGCTCGCGGACGATCTGCCGATCAACGCTTATCTCGACAAGGGCTTCGACGCGTGGCTGGACGACACGTCGGAATAGCGCTGTTGCTCGGGCTGGCCCTCAGTCTGCCGGCGCTCGGCGCTCCCCCGGCGGCGCCAACCTGGGCGCAATTGACCCCCGCCCAGCGACAAGTGCTGGCTCCCCTTGCGCCCGAATGGGACAAGATCGAGCCCGACCGTCGCCGCAAGTGGCTCGGGGTCGCGGAGCGCTATCCGACCCTCGCCCCGGAGCAGCAGCAGAGGCTCCAATCGCGGATGAAGGAATGGGCAGGCCTCTCTGCCGAAGAGCGTGAGAACGCGCGGAGAAAGTTCAAGAATCTGCAAGAACTTCCTCCCGAGAAGCGCGCGACCGTCAAGGAGAAGTGGGAGGCCTATCAGCAACTTCCCGAGGAAGAGCGCGAGACGCTCCGTACCGCGGGGCCGAAGCGCGCTGCTCCGCTGGCGGTCCCTGCAGTTTCCGGAACCGTCGCCACGCCGCCTCCCGTCCCCCCCGGGCAACGGGGCCAGTCTACGGCGCTGGAGTCGGACGCACGGCCGTGAGCCGTCGCGGCTCGCGCTTGCATCCAGCGGGCGACCGCCCCGGCACCCACGATTCACACACTGCCCCAAAGCCATTGCCATTTCAGGAATGCGCCGGGGTGGGCCGGCGCCTTGCATCCTTGCTTTACGAAGGACTCGTGCTGCTGGCAATCCTGTTTTGCGGTTCGGCCTTGGTTACAGCTGCGGCAGGACCAGCCGACAGCCTTCCCACCCGCCTGATCCTGCAGGGGTTGCTCCTGACGCTGCCCGCCGGCTACTTTGTCTGGTGCTGGACCCGCAGCGGCCAAACTCTGCCAATGCAAGCGTGGAAACTGAGGCTCGTGGACGCCTCCACCGGCAAGCCGCCTTCATTGAGCAAGGCGCTGAAGCGTTACCTGATCGCCATTCCTGGAACCCTATTCGCAGGCGCGTCCTTCCTGTGGGTGGTGTTCGATCGGGATGGGTTATTCCTGCATGACCGGCTGACCGGGACGACGATCGTCAGCGTCACGCGGGAGCGGTGAGAGCCGAGGGCGTGAAGGAGCGGCGATCAAATGCTACGGCTCGCGTAACCGCGCGGGCCCTTTTCGGCGCAGACGACTCGCTCTTCCCTTTCTTATTGCCCCTTGGCCACCCCCTACCGACCCCCTACCGTCTCTCCGCGCGCCAGATCATCACTGCCGCGATCACCGTGAACAGCATGGTCGGGATCATGGCGCTCACGAACGGCGTCCAGTTATTCAGCGCGCCCAGGGCAGTGAAAAATCTTCCCATCAGGAAAAACGCGAGGCCCACAAGAGTCCCCATGAAAATCTTGGCGCCAACGCTCGTAACCCGGCTTTGGAAATGTGCGAACGGAAGTGCAAGCACCATCATCAGCACCACCGACAGCGGATACATCAGCTTGGACCAGAGCGCGATCTCGTAGCGTGTGCTCTGCTGCTTGCTGCTCTTGAGATGATCCACGTACTGGTAGAGATCAGTCGCGGACATCTTTTCCGGCGCCAGCAGCAGCACGCTCAGCAGACTCGGCGTCAGGACAGAGGTCCATGTCAGCTCCGGCATGCTTTCCACGCTTGCATGACCATCTTCGAAACGCGTGCGCACCAGTTCCGTAAGGTGCCACTCGTTGCCGCTCCGGTATGTTCCCTTCTTCGCATAGCTGGTCGAACGCAGCCGCTGACTCTCGTCGAACTCATAGATGTACACGTGCACCAGTGTATTGTCGGGAGTCACCTGCTCGACGTTGATGAAACTGTCGCCATCCTTGACCCACACTCCCGAGCGGAACTGGCTGAGGATGACGTTGAGGGACGCCCGCGCCCGGAGGCGCTGCGCCGCGGATTCGCTCGCCGGCGCGACGTATTCCCCGAACGCGAACGTGACGGCAGCGAAGATCAGTCCGATCCGTGCGAGCGTGCCAGCCAAGCGAAGCATGGATATGCCGGAGGTGCGCAGCACCGCGTACTCGGACTGGGCCGTGAGCCGTGCAAGCGCGAACAACGTTCCGACCAAGGCGGCAACCGGCAAAATTTCGTACACATGCCCGGGCAAGTTAAGCAGGACATAGAGAAACGCCGTGCGCAGTCGATACTGCCCCTGTCCCACGTCCTCGAGCTGATTCAGCAGGTCGAAGAAGGCGAACAGCACGAGCAGGGCGACCAGGGTGAGCAGCATCGCAGCGACGATCTCGCGCCTCAGGTAGCGGCCGATGATTCTCATGACTAGCGCGGTAACGGCAGCCAGCGCAATGAAAGGCGCCGGTAGAAGAGCAACAGCACCACCAGCAGCATGGCGCCGTGAACAGCGACCACCGCCCACCACGGCGCCAGCTTGCCGGTCGCTACCAGGCTCTCCGAGATGCTGATGCAGTTGCTGTAAAGGAAATACAGGAACACGGCGGCGAGCAGATTGAAGGAGCGTCCCACCCGGGGGTTTACGGAGCTCAGGGGAATGGCGAGCAGCGCCAGCACCAACGCACTCAGCGGCAGCCCGAGACGCCATACGAATTCTGCGAGGTTGATCGGCGTTCGCTGGGTGAGCAACTCGGCGGTGGCCCGTGTCTTCGCCGCGGACAGCACCCTGCGGCCTTCCGCAGGCTCGACGCGCACCGACACACGCTCGAAGTCCATGATCCGATACTCGGGAGAGCCGGGCACGCCGTCATAGCGATGACCGTTCAAGAGCACGAGAAAGCGGTCTCCGTTTTCGTGGGTCTCGAGCATCCCCTCGCTGGCGACCATGGTTCCGAACCCTTCGCGCTGCCTCGAGTGTACAAAGACATTGCGGACGCGGCCCGTTTCGACGTCGAGATCCTCGACGAAGTAGACCCAGTCCGCTCGCTTGGACTCCTGGAACACACCTTCCCGCACCACCGCCGCCTCGTCCCGCGATTCGAGCTGTCGCTGGTACTGCTCCAGGCGCGATGCGGCCCATGGATAAACGAAGAACGTGAGGGCCGCGATGACGGCAACCGCCGGCAACGCAAACATCAGCACGGGCCGCACCCAAGCCTGCAGTGACAACCCCGAGGAGAACCAGACCACCATCTCCGAGTTCCGATAGCAGCGGGTGAGCGTGAGCAGGACCGCCACGAACAGGCTGCCACCCATCACCACCGGCAGCGTCGAGAGCAGCGTGAAGCCGACGAGAGCGAAGATTCCCTCGCCCGGGATGAGAGAACTCGACGCGATGCCCAGGACGCGGATGATCTGGGTGCTGACAACGACCAGCAACAGGATCGACAGGACCCCCGCGCCGTTGGCGGTGAACTCGCCGAGGAGGGCGCGTCGGAACAGGATCATGCGCGGTCGCTCTTTTGACTTTTCGAAAACAGTCCGACGATAATGGAGCGATCGCGCAAGTTCATGAAAAATAACTGCCAAATCCCTTGGAGGGAGTCGTGGAATTTAGCATAAAAAGCGGGAGCCCTGAAAAGCAGAGGAGTGCGTGCGTGGTGGTCGGCGTATTCGAGCCGCGCAAGCTCACGGCCCCCGCGAGGGCGGTCGACCAAGTCTCCGGCGGGTATCTGTCCGACATCCTTCGCCGCGGCGACATGGAGGGCAAGCCCGGTTCGTCCCTGCTCCTCCATAACGTACCTAGCATGCCCGGAGAGCGCGTGCTTCTGGTGGGCTGCGGCAAGGAACGCGATTTCCGCGAGAAGGAGTATCGAGAGGCCGTCCGCGGCGCCATCCGCACCTTGAACGAAACGGGTTCCGTAGATGCCGCGCTGTATCTGACCGAGCTGTCGGTGAAGAAGCACGACGTCGCCTGGCGCATCGCGCAGGCCGCCACAGTGACCACGGAGGCGGTCTATCGCTTCGATCGCCTGAAAAGCAAGCGCGATGAGCCCCGGCCGCGGCTCAAGAAGATCACGCTTCCGGTCGAGCACCGAAGTGAGCTCGCTGCCGCAGAAGGCGGCCTGAAGCAGGGGCTCGCCGTGGCACAGGGCGTAAGCCTCGCGCGCGACCTGGGCAACTTGCCCTCCAACATCTGCACACCGGCGTACCTCGCTGAGCAGGCGCTCGGTATGGCCAAGACCCACAACCTCAAGTGTGAGGTCCTCGAGCAGAAGGATATGGAGAAGCTCGGCATGGGCTCGTTCCTCTCGGTCACCCGTGGCAGTGCGCAGCCGCCGAAGCTGATCGTGCTCCACCACGATGGAGCCGCAAAGGACGACAAGCCGGTTGCGCTCGTGGGCAAGGGCATCACGTTCGACACCGGTGGCATCTCGCTCAAGCCCGCTCCCGAAATGGACGAGATGAAGTACGACATGTGCGGCGCGGCGAGCGTGCTCGGCACCTTCAAGGCGCTCGCGCAGATGCGGTTGCCCCTCAACGTAGTCGGCATCATCCCTACCTGTGAGAACATGCCGGGCGGCACCGCCACCAAGCCCGGCGATGTGGTCACCAGCATGTCCGGCCAGACCATCGAGATCCTGAACACCGATGCAGAAGGCCGCCTGATCCTGTGCGATGCCCTCACGTATGCCGAGCGCTTCGAGCCGGACACCGTGGTGGACATCGCGACCCTCACTGGCGCCTGCGTCATTGCGCTCGGGCATGTCGCCCACGGCCTGTTCGCGAACGATGACGGGCTGGCGCGCGAACTCCTTGCCGCCGGCGACGCTGCCTACGACCGCGCATGGCAGATGCCGCTCTGGGACGACTACCAGGAGCAGCTCCGCACCAATTTTGCGGACATGGCGAACATCGGCGGCCGGCCTGCGGGCAGCGTCACCGCGGCCTGCTTCCTGTCGCGCTTCACCAAGAAATTTCGCTGGGCGCACCTCGACATCGCGGGTACCGCGTGGAAGAGCGGCAAGGAGAAGGGCGCGACCGGCAGGCCGGTTCCACTGCTCTTTCAGTTCCTGGTACACCGGGCCGCCGCGCGGAGAGGCTGAGGCCGTGACCCAGGTTGACTTCTACACCCACGTGGAGAGCAAGCTCCAAACGGCCTGTCAGTTGTGTGCCAAGGCAGTGGCACAGGGGCTGCAACTCTTCGTCTATGCCCCGGACGCCGAAACCGCCCGCGAGCTCGATCGGCTGCTCTGGACCACGCCCGCCACCGGCTTCGTTCCCCATTGCGGACCTGACGACGCGCTTGCCGCCGTTACGCCGGTAATCATCTCCGACCAGTCGGACCCGCTTCCCCACGACCAAGTGCTGCTGAATCTCCACTCCGAGGTGCCTGCATTCTTCGCGCGGTTCCAGCGGCTGATCGAGATCGTGAGCACCGACGAGGCTGACCGGCAACGTGCGCGCGCCCGGTTCCGCTTCTATCGGGACCGCGGCTATGAGCTGCGCGACCACAATCTTGGCAAGGCGGCTCGCGCCGCCTCCTGATCCGGCCATGGCTTTCGGCATTGGGCCCGACGAGGAAAGGCAGCAGGACGAAGTCCTGTCCAGGGTGGACGCGCTCCTGCGGCGTCATCGCGGCGGGGAGCTGGACGCGATTCTCGACGGAAGGGAGGAAGCGGAGATCCCAACCCTCACCGAGATCATCGACGAAGCCCCTCCGAGCGAACCACACGAATCTGGGACCACCACCGAGCCGAGGGTGAGTCTTCCGGTCGAGCAGGACACGCAGGCGGAAACGCGTACGACGGCGCCGCCGACGCTCCCCGAGCCTGCCCAGGCGACGGAAGAAGGCATTGAACGGATTCACGCGGAGATCGAACGCGTGGTGGCGGACGCTCTTGCGAGGCAGCTTCCACAGGCAATCCAGGAGCAGGTGATGCCGGAGGTCATGCTCCATCTGGGCGAGGGTCTCAACCGCTTGCGCGATGCGATGCGGACCACGGTTCGCACCGTCGTTCAGGAGACCATCGAGCAGGAGGTGAAGCGCGCGCTGAAGGCGCTGCTCAAGGAGCGCGAGCAGCGGTAGGTGCGTGCATAAGCCCAGGATGCACGGCGGCCGTCCGTTGAGCGTCAAGACGGTCAGGTTCTTAGGTGGCAACTGCCTTGCGAAATCCTCTACTATCTAGGCAACGCTCTCTGGATGCCACGATGAAGCTCGCCGTGATTCTTGCCTCTGTCGCGCTGACCGTCCTGCCGGCTCATACGCCGCGGGCGGCAGAGGTCCCTACCGCACCTGTGGCAAACGAAGCCGCGAAGGAGAACAACGCTCATGGCCTCGTGATCCGAGTCGCGGACGGCGGTTGGGGGGATGCAAAGCCTGAGGAAATCGAAACTCTGCTCTACGCTGTCGCGGCGGAGATGCTGTCGCACTTTCCCGGCCGCCGGATCGATCCTGTCATCGTCTCTCATACGCGGAATGCGCCGATCGTGCTCTACGAAAAAGCGCCGGGTGGTGAATATCAGGTCTACCTGGCCGCCAAGGATAGGCGCTGGGCCGAGTTCGTGTATGAGTTCTCCCACGAGCTTTGTCACATCGTGGCCAATTACGAGCACCACACCCCGCCGCACAACACTCGGCATCAATGGTTCGAGGAAGCGCTGTGCGAGACCGCCTCGCTGTACACCCTGAAGCGGTTTTCCGCGACGTGGAGCGAATCGCCGCCGCGACCGGAATGGGTGGCGTACGCACCGTCGATGCACCGTTACACCGAGCGCATGGTGAACGAGCCGCACCGGCGGTTGCCCGAGCACAGCACGCTCGCCGATTGGCTGCGCAGAAACGCGCACGTTCTCCGCGACAATCCGTACCTGCGCGACCGCAACGAGGTGGTCGCCAATCAGTTGCTACCCATTCTCGAGGGAAATCCGGAGAGCTGGGAGGCGATAGGTTTCTTGAATCTGGAGGTTCCCGACGACGAGGGGAGCTTTCGGGATTACCTGTACCGTTGGTATCAGCGGGTACCGCTGCAACACAAGCAGTTTCTCCGCCGCACGCTGGGTCTCTTCGAACTGCCCGCTCCCGACGACGGCGGGACGGCGAGGGCCGGATCGGGGCGGGTAGACTCGGAACCGGAGGAATCCGCGGCGCCCAAGGCAATGCTCGGGGCCGCGGGACCTGCTGCTCAATAGATACCGTCAGGAAACCGGGACGCCGTCCCCGACGGCAGACAAGCTTGTGTGCGGCTAGCGCCGGTTCGCTCCACTGGTATTGGACTCCGAGTGAGCACTCGCCCGTCAACCATCGGTCATCTCCAACTGGCGTTCGAGCCAATCGTCCGGCTCCTGGAAGCGCCCCGATCGTCCCTCTGCACCGGCGCGATACGCTGTCACGGCAGTGGGTTCGGCATAGCCATCAGTCAGCTGTAACTGTCTATCCAGCCAGCCATCGTCGGCAGGCACTCCCCCCGGTCGTCCAGCGGCACCGTGATTCGGCTCCGGGATGTCGATGGGTTTGGCATAGCCATCCGTTTGCGCAAGCTGATCCGCCAGCCAATCGTCTGCCGCCGCCGGCAAGGCGGTTGCGGCGAGCACGCCGGTCGCAAACATCGACAACAGGATTTTGCATTTCATCATGGTCTCCTTAGCCAGTTGCGCGGCAACATTGCCGGAGGAGACAGATTAGAAGCGCACCACGGACGACGCGATGACGCGCGGATTACGTTGTTGTAAGAATCGGCACCGTCGGAAAGCGCAGCATGAAGCGAACGCCGAATTCTCCGCTTTCCGCCTGTGCAACGCCGCCGTGGAGACGCATGATCGACTCGACAATCGCGAGTCCCAGCCCCGCGCCCTCCGCATCGTCCTCGCGAGGTTCGTCGCGCCGCGCGAAGCGCCCGAAAAGCCGCGGCAACTCCTCGGCACAGATCGGCGTCGAGCAGGAATTCCTCACTGCGAAAACGGCGGCTTCGCGGGCCGACTCCACGTTCACCTCGATGCGCCCGCCGGCTGGAGCGTAGTGAACGGCGTTGGAGAGCAGGTTGGTGATCGCGCGCCTGATCATCAGGCGGTCTCCGCGAACGATGGAATGACCCAGGATCACGATCTCCTGGGATTTCTCGGACGCCGCCGGCTCGAAGTACTCAGCGACGCTCGCTGCTTCGTTCGCGAGATCGACTGGTTCAACGGCAACGGAGAGCACACCGCGGTCCGCGCGAGCCAGAAACAACATGTCCGACACCATGCGGTCCAGGCGCTGAAGCTCTTCTAGGTTGGACAACAGGGCCTCGCGGTACTCTTCGACATCGCGGGGCCTGGAAAGCGTCACCTGAGTCTGGAGGAACAGATTGTTGATTGGCGTACGCAACTCGTGCGCGATGTCTGCGGAGAACTGTTCCAATGCGCGGAAGCTTTCGTTCAATCGCCCCAGCATCAGGTTGATGCTCTGCGCCAGCCCGCGGATCTCCGTCGGCGCATCCTCTTCGGGGAGTGCGGTGCCCAGGCGTTGTACCGTGATCTGCTCGGCCCGTTCCGCCACCCGGGCGATGGGCGCAAGGCCGCGGCGCACCACGAAGAATGCGAGGGCGCCGCTGAGCAGGCTTCCCACCACGGCAACCAACAGGGCATTGACCGCTTCGCCTCGGATCAGACGCTGCGAGTCGCTCACGTCGAGGGCCACCACGACGTCTACCGGCCGAGCCGAAGATGCGGGCCAGGAATGGTGGATACGCTTCATCCACCATGTACTCTTGCCCACTTGCGCAGTCCTGAAGTTCAACTCCGGCTGCGGATCCTCGGAAGCGATGCGGGCCGCGACGGACGCGATGTCTCCTCGCGGTTCCACGAGCCAACCGCCGCTGGCGTGCAGCCCGACGCTCAGATTCGGATGGGCGAGGGCCATGTCGCGAACACGCTCGACGACCCCGTCAAGCCGATCAGGGGTGCCGATTTCATCCAACAAATGCTCGATGATCCTGGTCTTTCCGTGTATCACCGCGGCATCGCGTTCCTCCACCTGCATGCGCAGGGCGTGATAGAGACTGGAAGTGACCGCGACCATGATCACCACCGATCCGCAGCAGAACAGCGTGACCAGCCGCACCGCCAGCGACGAGCGCAACCGGGGCAAATCGAACTTCAAGCGCGCTCCTCCAAGATATAGCCGAAACCGCGGACAGTGTGGATGAGCTTGGTCGGGAAAGGATCGTCAATCTTGGCACGCAGCCGCCGTACCGCAACCTCGACCACATTCGTATCGCTATCGAAGTTCATGTCCCACACCTGTTCGGCGATCATCGTGCGCGACAGGACCTCTCCCTGACGGCGGAGGAACAGCAAGAGCAGGGCGTACTCCTTAGCGGTGAGCTCGATACGCTGCCCGGTCCGCTCCACGCGACGGCGCAGTAGATGCACCTCCAAGTCGGCAACACGCAGGATATCCGGCTCCTGGGTCTTGCCCCTGCGCAGAAGCGCGCGGATGCGCGCGAGCAGTTCCGAGAACGCGAACGGCTTGATCAGGTAATCGTCCGCTCCGATCTCCAATCCGCGCACCCGGTCTTCCACGCGGTCGCGGGCGGTGAGGAACAGCACGGGTGTTTGCCGCTCCTGGCGGATGTGCTCGAGGACAGCCCACCCGTCCAACTGCGGGAGGCCGATGTCGAGAACGATCAGGTCGTAGATTTCACTGCGGGCACGGTGCAGCGCATCGAAACCGTTGCGCACCCAGTCGACCACGAAGCCGCTTTCGCCCAGCCCCTTGACCAGGTATTCGCCCGCTCGTCTTTCGTCTTCCGCCAGCAACAAACGCATGAGCCATTCTCCGCACCTTGCCATGCTACGCCGCCGAAGTCCTGCGACACCGACATTACGAAGATGTAATCGGCGCGTAAGCCCTCTGTTCATCGACCGAGGCGAGCGCGAGTCGTTCAATCGCGGTCACCGCTCCACGGGTCGCGCCGTCCCCATCCGGTATAATCCGTGGCCTTTCCGGTCCCGCGATGCACGAACATGGATCTCCCGAAAACCTTCGAGCCTGGCGCCATCGAGCGCCACTGGTATCCTGAATGGGAATCCCGCGGCTATTTCGCCGCCGGCTTCGATCCGGCCAGGCCCGCGTACTGCATCCTGCTGCCACCTCCCAACGTCACCGGCACGTTGCACATGGGCCACGCGTTCCAGCACACGCTGATGGACGCGCTCATCCGCTACCACCGAATGCTCGGCGACAACACGCTGTGGCAGGCCGGAACCGATCACGCCGGGATCGCAACCCAGATCGTCGTGGAGCGCATGGTCGAACGCGAGGGAACTTCCCGGGCCGCGCTCGGCCGCGAGCAGTTCCTCGATCGCGTATGGGCGTGGAAGGAGGAATCCGGCTCCACCATCACGCGCCAGATGCGGCGTCTCGGAGCCTCCTGCGACTGGTCGCGCGAACGCTTCACCATGGACGAGGGACTGTCGCGGACCGTGACAGAGGTCTTCGTTCGCCTCTACCGCGAAGGCCTCATCTACCGGGGCAAGCGGCTGGTAAACTGGGACCCGAAGCTCGGCACCGCGGTGTCGGACCTGGAGGTGGAAAGTATCGAAGAGCAGGGACACCTGTGGCACATCCGCTATCCGCGCGTCGACGGCAAGGGCTGTGTCGTGGTGGCAACGACGCGCCCGGAGACCATGCTTGGCGACGTCGCCGTGGCCGTGCATCCGGAGGACGAGCGCTATCAGGATCTGATTGGGCAAGCGGTGCATCTGCCGCTCACCGGCCGCACGATCCCGGTGATCGCCGACGAATACGTCGACCGCGAGTTCGGTACCGGCTGCCTCAAGATCACCCCGGCCCACGACTTCAACGACTGGCAGATCGGGCAGCGGCACAAGCTGCCACCGATCAACGTGCTCACCCTCGACGCAAAAATCAACGACAACGCACCCCAGCCATACCGGGGTCTCGACCGCTTCGAAGCGCGCAGGCGCGTCGTCGCCGATCTCGAAACGCAGGGGTTGCTCGAGAGTGTCAAGCCGCACACGCTGATGGTGCCCCGCTGCGCGCGCACGGACGAAATCGTGGAGCCGATGCTTACGGACCAGTGGTACGTGAACATGGAATCGCTCGCGCAACTCGGCCTTCATTGCGTCGCTTCCGGCGAAGTGCGCTTCGTGCCCGAGAACTGGACTACCACCTACAACCAGTGGCTCACGAACATCCAGGACTGGTGCATCTCGCGCCAGCTCTGGTGGGGACACCGCATTCCGGCGTGGTACGACGGCGAGGGCAACGTGTACGTCGCGCACGACGATGCGGAAGCGCAGGCGATGGCACATGGCAGGCCCCTCGTACAGGACGAGGATGTGCTCGACACGTGGTTTTCGTCCGCGCTTTGGCCGTTCTCGACGCTCGACTGGACGCCAGGGTATCCGGAGAAGAGCAATCCCGCGCTCGATCTCTACTTGCCCACTTCGGTACTCGTCACCGGCTTCGACATCATCTTCTTCTGGGTTGCACGGATGGTGATGATGACCAAGCACATCACCGGCAAGGTGCCCTTCGGCGAGGTATACGTGACCGGCCTCGTGCGGGATGCCGAAGGCCAGAAGATGTCGAAGTCGAAGGGCAATGTTCTCGACCCCCTCGACCTCATCGACGGCATCGGGCTGGAGGCGCTGGTGGAAAAGCGGACCTACGGGCTGATGGACCCAAAGCAAGCCGCGTCGATCGAGAAGGCCACGCGCCGCCAGTATCCGGAAGGCATTCCCGCTTTCGGTACCGATGCGCTGCGCTTCACCTTCGCAAGCCTGGCGACCCATGGCCGCGACATCAAGTTCGACCTCGCCCGCTGCGACGGCTACCGCAACTTCTGCAACAAGATGTGGAACGCGACGCGTTTTGTGCTGATGAACTGCGAGGGCAAGGACACCGGCGTCGACGAGTCGCTACCATACAAGCTCACCAAGGTGGACTGCTGGATCATCTCCACACTCCAGCGCGCGGAAGAGCAGATGCACCGCGCGTTTGGCGAGTACCGCTTCGACATGGCGGCGCGTGCGGTGTACGAATTCGTGTGGGACGAGTATTGCGACTGGTACGTGGAGTTTGCAAAGGTGCAGCTTCAGAATGGAAGCGAAGCGCAACAGCGTGGCACGCGGCGCACGCTGGTACGCGTGCTTGAAGCGACGCTGCGTCTCGCGCATCCGATCATCCCGTTCATTACCGAAGAACTGTGGCAGAAGGTCGCACCGCTCGCTGGAAAGCACGGCCAGAGCATCATGATTCAGCCATATCCACAGCCTGAGCAGGCGAAGATCGACCTCGACGCGGAGAAGCACGTTGCGCTGCTGAAGGACGTGACAAACGCCTTGCGCGGACTGCGTTCCGAGATGGGGCTGTCGCCAGCGCAGAAGGTGGCGGGACTCTCTGCCGGAGACCGCGCCTCACTTACCATGATTCA
>JBEVOI010000345.1:0-5016 GCA_040507665.1 Burkholderiales bacterium | reverse complement strand
GCAGCGTCGAGAGCCCCGCACGCTTCGCTTCCTCCACGAACTCCGGCACGAGCCGTCGGTCCGAGACCACGAGCATATCGGCGCCGAGGAGATTGTTCGCCTGGGAATCGAGGACGAGCCTCATGCGTTCGGCAAAGAATGCGACCGTAGACACGCTTGCCACCGCGATCACAATGACCGCAGCGAGCAGCCGCAGCTCGCCGGCTCGCCAGTCGCGAGCGAGCATGCTCGCCGCAAGTAGCAGCGATCGTTTCAGCCCATTCATTTCAGACGAACTCGTCAGCGGTGAGGCGGCCCGCGGCGATGCGCAGACGGCGGCGGCATCGGCGCGCAAGCGCCTCGTCGTGGGTCACGAGCAACAGTGTGGTTCGGTTTTCGCGATTGAGATCGAACATGAGGTCGATGATCTCCTCCCCGGTCGCCGCATCGAGGTTGCCGGTGGGCTCGTCCGCAAGCAAGAGGCGCGGATTGCCCACGAACGCCCGGGCAACGGCAACCCGCTGCTGCTCGCCGCCCGAGAGCTGCTTCGGGTAGTGGGTGAGGCGTTCGGCCAGCCCCACGCGTCCGAGGAGGGATGTGGCGGCTTCCCGCGCGCCCGGCCTGCCTGACAGCTCTATCGGAAGCATCACGTTTTCGAGCGCAGTCAATGCCGGAAGCAGCTGGAAGGACTGAAACACAAAGCCCACCAGTCTGCCGCGGAGAGCGGCACGCCCATCCTCATCCAGAGAGAAGAGATCGATGCCGTCAAGGGTAACCTGACCCGCGCTTGGGGTATCGAGGCCGGCCATCAACCCGAGGAGCGTGGTCTTGCCCGAGCCCGATGCACCGAGGATCGCGACCGCCTCCCCCTCCTGCACGTCGAAACTTACGTCCTGAAGTATTGTGAGTCGGCTGGCACCGGTCTGGACTTGTTTCGTGAGTGCGGAGACCCCCAAAATAGGCCCGCGAGGATTGCCTGACATGTTCAAGAAGATTCTGCTCTTTCTGCTGTGTTGGTTGGCCCTGTCCGCCCGCGCCGAGCCGATCGTACTGGTCTATGGCGACAGCCTGTCTGCCGGCTATGGATTGCCTCAGGGGAAAGGTTGGGTGGACCTGCTCGCGGAGCGACTTCGGTCGGAGAAGCTCGGATACCGCGTGGCAAACGCGAGCCTGAGCGGCGAGACGACCCTGGGCGGCGCAAATCGATTGGTCAGCGTGCTGGCCCAGCATCGCCCGGAGGTAGTCGTGATCGAACTCGGGGGCAATGATGGACTTCGGGGATTGTCCCTGGAGGCCACGAAGACCCACCTCACGGCGATGGTGGACGCAGTCCGCAAAGCCGGAGCTCGACCGCTGCTGGTGGGTATGCAACTGCCACCGAACTACGGCACAGCGTACACCAAAAAGTTCCAGACCCTTTTTGAGGAGGTGGCGCGGGAGCGTAAGACGCCACTGGTCGCGTTCATGCTGGCGGGATTCGGAGGGAACCGGGACTATTTCCAGCCGGATGGCATACACCCGACCGTAGAGGCGCAGCCGCTGATTCTGGACAACATCTGGCCCGTCCTGCGGCCTCTGCTGAAGACGCGCTAGCGGGGAGGAACCGTCAGCGGGAGGACTTCGACGGCGCTCGGTTCTGCAACGAGAGGGTTACGCTCTTGCGCCGAAGACGCTCGAAGTCGCCTTGGGCGAGGATTTCCTTCAGAAAAGCGATGTTGCGCTCGATTTTCTCGCGATATGGATTCTGGCCGCCAAAATGGGTACCCACGATCTCGTGCAGACCGCCAAAAAGGCCGTCGAGCCGCTTCTTGGCTACGTTCTCGTAAAAGCCCGGCGTCTTGGCGAGCAGATCCACGGCGGAGCTGTAGGTCACCTCGACGGAGCCATCGGCGTTCTCGCGCCGCGCGATGCCCGCCAAGACGAACTCCTCGTAGAGGAAATCGCGGCATTTTTCCAGGTAGATGCGGTCCGCCATCTGCCCGATGAGGTCCGCGCTGCCGAGCATGCAGCCGAGGCGCCGGTCGAGGGGATCGGGCAGTTCCAGCCGGTCGATGGGAATTTCGTAACCGGTGAAATGGACGAGACGGGTTGCGCGGCCGACATGCTGGCCGAGACCGATCCTGGGTAGATAGCGCGCCAGAAAGCGGGCGCTCCGGGACACATGGACCAGCGTGTACTCTGCGCCGCTCTCGCGTTCTTGGTCTGCGGTTTCGAGGATGTAGCCGGAATCGTGCAGCAACGCAGTAACGATACCGATCAGAGCCCGTTCCGGACCGAGCGAGTCGGGCTCGCTGGAGGAGCGGTCGTGACCGTCGATGAGGCGCGCCATCGCCAGCGCAATATCCAGCGTGTGGCGGAGGTCGTGATACTTCGTATCGCAAGCACGAAAGCCCGCCATCTCGCCGGTGAAGAGCCGACGCACATCCTCGAATACCTGGTCGAGGATGGAGAAGTCATTGCCGGGGTAGCGGTGCTCCAGGATCTCGCGGACTGCCTTCCTGACGTCGGCCGAGTCTTCCAAATTGATGGTTTGGGTGACGTCCTGCGGGACAAGGCTGACGCGCATGGGTAGGGCTCTCGGGTCCGGGGCGGGGATGGTAGCCTGACCGAACCCAACTGCAAGAGCTGAGCCATGCCCCGACGGCTGCCATGCTCCCCCGGACTGGCGAAGCAGGAATTTCCTGATCGGGCGAGCGCCCCGTCGGATACTACAACAGGGGCGGGGTTTGGCACGGATGGACGTCGGACGGCCGTCAGCGTACCGTCACGCAAGAGCGACCTTCCGCGAGCCCGCCGATCACAGCGACATCGCCGAAGCCGTGGTCACGAAATACCCCAAGCGCGGATCCAACCGAGTCTGGGGCGCAGGCAGCCAGCAGGCCACCACTGGTCTGGGGATCGGTGAGCAGCGTCTCCCTCCAGTCCTCGAATCCAGCAGGAAGTATCACTTCTTGCCCGTAGCTCGCCCAGTTCCGCGACGAGGCCCCAGTCGCACTGCCGCGACGGGCAGCGTCCAAGGCAGCCGGGAGAATTGGAACGTGGTCGAAGCTGATCTCCGCGGTGAGACGCGACCCCCGGCAGATCTCCAGCAGATGCCCGAGCAGTCCGAAGCCGGTCACATCGGTGAGCGCATGAACGCCTTCGAAGTCTGCCAGGTCGGCTCCCGCAGTGTTGAGGCGGGTCGTGCAGTCGAGCATCTGTCGGTAGCCCTCGGCATCGAGCTCGCCCTTTTTCAGTGCGGCACTCAGAACGCCGACGCCCAGCGGCTTGCCCAGGATCAGCATGTCGCCCGCCCGCGCGCGGTCGTTGCGCTTCACCTTCTTCGGATGTACCAGCCCGAGCGCAACCAGCCCGTAGATGGGCTCCGAGGCATCGATCGAATGGCCGCCCGCGATCGGGATGCCGGCCTCGCGGCACACGGATTGCCCACCCGCAAGGATCTTCCGGATCGCCTCTACGGGAAGTTTGTCCACGGGCATCCCCAGTACTGCGAGCGCCAGGATCGGACGCGCGCCCATCGCGTACACGTCGGAGATGGCATTGGTCGCGGCGATGCGCCCGAAGTCGAATGGATCGTCGACGATGGGCATGAAGAAGTCGGTGGTGGCGACGAGGGCCTGCTCGTCGTTGATACGATACACAGCGGCGTCGTCGCTCGACTCGGTGCCGACCAGAAGATCGGGAAAACTCTGCTTGAGGCCCGATTCGGCCAGGATCCGGGATAGCAGTGACGGCGCGATCTTGCAGCCACAGCCTCCACCATGGGAGAAGGCGGTAAGCCGGATGGGCACGGCGTCGCTGGGCTGATTCATGGGCGGAGGGCTCGCTGGAGGCTCGGGCCGGAGGTGCAGCGCCCCCGGCAACGACACTAGAATCGCGCACTGTCGCGTCCCCGGAGCGCGACCGGAAGGAGCATTGCCGTTGCGCACCGAGAACGCAGTGAACGTAGCACAAGTCGCCGAATTTGACGAGGTGATCGACGTGCGCTCGCCCTCCGAATTTGCAGAAGATCACGTCCCCGCAGCGCGCAGCATGCCCGTACTCGACGACGCCGAGCGGGCGCGGGTCGGCACCCTGTACAAGCAGGTCTCCGCCTTCGAAGCAAGGAAAGTCGGCGCCGCCCTCACCGCCCGCAATATCGCCGCCCACATCGAGCGCGAGCTGCTGGACCGCCCGAAGGGATGGCGGCCGCTGGTCTATTGCTGGCGTGGCGGGAACCGGAGCGCGAGCATGGCCCACGTGCTCCGGGAGGTGGGCTGGCAAGCGGCAACGCTGGAGGGCGGATACCGCGCCTACCGACGTGCCGTTATCGCAGACCTTGCGAACCTCCCGAGCCTTTTCCGCTGGCGCGTCGTCTGCGGCCGCACCGGCAGTGGCAAGAGCCGTCTGTTGCAGGCACTGGAAACCGAGGGGGCACAGGTGCTCGATCTCGAGGCCCTGGCGAGCCACCGCGGCTCGGTCCTGGGGCCTCTGCCCAACCAGCCTCAACCACCCCAGAAGTGGTTCGAGAGCCTCGTCCGCGAGCGGCTCATGGCCTTCGATCCGGCGCGACCCGTGTTCGTAGAGGCGGAGAGCCGGAGAATCGGATGTGTTTTGGTGCCGGAGACGCTGATCGAGAGCATTCGCGGCGGTGACTGCCTTCGCCTCAAGGCCGACCTTCCGCAGCGCACGGCGCTGCTCAAGGAGGAGTACGCTCACCTCGTGGCGAACGCCGACGCTCTATGCACCAAACTCGCACTGCTCACGAGCCTGCATGGCCGTGAGCGCATCGCGTCGTGGCAGGCACTCGCCAAGGAGGGCCGGGTCGATGAACTGGTTGCGGACCTGCTCGAGCGTCACTATGACCCCGCCTACAGACGTTCGACGCAGAAAAACTTCATCCGTTTCGGGGCAGCGGCAGTCGTTCCCCTCGCCGGCATCGGAGAGGAGGAGTTCACCGATCTGGCGCGGCGCCTGGCGGCGGAAGGCTAGGGTCCCTGCGGTGCTATAATCCGCCCGCCCTCTTCCTGCCGCTCCGCATGTATCCGGCCTTGGAGC
>JBEVOI010000309.1:0-2858 GCA_040507665.1 Burkholderiales bacterium | reverse complement strand
ATACTGGCTCAGATCGAAGCCGCTCCAGAACTGTGCCTGGGAGATCGAAGTGAGCGCCCATGGCGAGTCGACGTAGATGGTGTGCCCGTGTGCGAGATCGACGTCCTCGGTTAGGAAGATCTGGATGCCGACCATCCACGCAGTAGCCTGCTCCAGCCGGCGCAGGTTCGCGAGCGACGGGTCCGCCGCGATCAGGCTCGGCGTAAGCAGTGGCACCAGGTCTTCGACGGGAAGGGCGCAAACGTAGTAGTCGCTCGCGACCTTTCGCGAGGCCCCACCGCTGCACACGGTCACGTCTTGGATTCGCCCTTGGGCGCAGGTAATCGCAGTCACGCGCGCGTCGAGGTGGTAGCGCACTCCCCGCGCGAGCAGGTACTCGAGCCAGGGCGAGATCCACACGTCGTTGGTTGGTCCGTTGAGTACCCGATCGCTGCTGGGGCCCGGCTCGGCGATATCAAACAGAAGCTGCACGAGGATATCGCCGATGGTCTTGGTGCTTGCGAGGTCGGCCTTGGCCGCGACCAGGGAGCGAGTGATCCCGTGCCCCAGCAGTGCCTGATAGCCGGGCGAGCGCTCCGCGGCCCCGATGAACTCCCACCACCCGAGTTTTTCGTATTCGTCCATGCGGCGCTCCCGGCAGGACGTCAGGATCTGCCAGATGCGCGACGCGAAGAACGCGATCTCGTCGTGGGACACGTCCAATTCGCCTTGGTAAATCAAATCCAGGTCGCCGAGCAGTACTCTCAGGTCGTCCAGGCCTCTGGGTGATCGGCAGATCAGGTCGATCGGGGGGCGATCGAAACGCGCGAGCTGCACGCGGGTGGTGTCGACGAGGTTGTCGAAAACCGTCCGGTCGGCCCCGAACGGAATGCGCTTCATGGTATCGGTAACATGAGAATAGAAGCGCGGGAAGAACCGGAACCCATGCTCACCGGGGAGGTCCTTGCGCATCCCGCTCGGCCCGAGCATCCCGCTGCCGGGCACGGAAATGCTGCGCGCCTTGCCTCCAGGGCTCGGCAGGGCTTCGTAGACTTCGACGTCAAACCCACGCTCGACCAGCTCGTGGGCCGCGCTCAGCCCGGCCACACCGCCACCGAGAACGACCACCTTCTGCGCCATCGCTTCCCCCCGGACCGGTCCCGCCGGCAGTGCTCACTGCGCAAGCGGCAGTTTATCTGTCAGTCCAAGGATCGAACAGTCGCGCCGGTTCACTTTCATGGTTGCGCCTTGCGGCCTTGCGCTCGGCGGTGGTGTTGCCCGAGCGGCAGTCATCTCCACGTCTCCCACGCTGCAGCGAGCGGGCAATCCGTGTCGCGTAGTTCGCGGGATTGCGGACTGACGCCGTCAACGACGGGGCCTCAGCGAGCATCGCGCTTTTCCAGCTCGGCAAGGCGCTTCTTCATCGTCGTTTCGGACGTATATCGATCCGTCGCATCGCGCGCCACCGCCACCGCACCCGCGACCTCGCCTGCAGCGTCCCGCACGATCGCGAAGCTCAGATCGACGTAGAGCCTCGCTCCGCTCTTGTGTACCGAGCGGGTGATCAGCGCCCGTCTCCCTAGCCTCGTGCGCCCGGCTTCGATGGCCTGGTGAAACGCTTTCCAATGAGCGGGGCGCAAGCGCTCCTGGATGATGAGGTCGAGACTTTGGCCGATCATTTCATCGGCGGAGAAACCAAAGACGGCCTCCGCTGCCGGGTTCCATAGCCGGATGACACCTTGCCGATCGGCGAAGATGATGGTATCCGCTACCTGCTCGACGATCGCCAGAGCTAGATTACGAGTCTCTTCTGCGGACATGCCCGATCCTCAATAGCGCACATTAAACAGCATCGTGGAACCGATTCATACCAGAGCACGGACGGGCAGCAAAGGGTCGCTTTGCGACCTCTGATCGAAGGTCGCTGACCGGCCCACGAGCAGCCGTAAAGTCTAATTGCAGGAATCGGTCGGCCATGCTCTCGACCGACACGGCCGCTGGATGGAGAAGATTGGCATATGAAAGATTCGCGGATCGCCCAGAAGAAGCGGGCCGCGCGTTTATCAGCCGGGCGGGTTTCTCTATTTCACCAGTTCGATCTCGCCCGGTACCAGCTCGCTCGTCCGTCTAGCAGTTACAATCCTTTCGAAGCGGCCGCACTGGCTATGCGCTCTGCGCCCCAGTGACTCAAAAACTATTAGTTTCAGGTGGCGCTTTCAAAAGAACCACTAAACGTCGCTTCGCTCACTAGCGCTTCTTTCGCAGCGATTTTCAAGAGATTGTCGAATGCACGACCTATCCGTCATTCTTACGTTGACTGGCGGACTGGCAGCTGCCTTGGTTTTCGGGGCGATCACGCGACGTCTTGGACTCTCGAGCCTCGTCGGGTATCTGCTGGCTGGGATCGCCGTAGGCCCGCATACGCCCGGATTCGTAGCCGACGGTCGCATCGCCTCTCAGATGGCCGACATTGGCGTGATCCTGCTCATGTTCGGCGTGGGCATGCATTTTCACCCCGCCGAGCTGCTGCGCGTCTGGCGCGTGGCGTTGCCGGGTGCCGCCATGCAATGCGCGCTTACAGCGACGGCGGGTTGGGGGTGCGCCAGACTGTTCGGGTGGAGTCTCGGCGCGGCGGCCGTATTCGGTCTGGCACCCGCCGTAGCGAGCACTGTTGTTTTGTCCCGAATGCTAGTCGAGAGAGATCGGTTGACGTCGCATGAGGGTCACGTCGCGGTTGGCTGGCTTATCGTCCAGGACCTGTTTGCAGTAATGGCGCTCGTGCTATTGCCTGTACTGGCGAGCGATCAGGCGGACGCGACGGCTGTCGCAGGCGAGCTTGTCGAGGCGATTGCAAAGGTCGTGGCATTTGCCGTCTTGGT
>JBEVOI010000305.1:0-3277 GCA_040507665.1 Burkholderiales bacterium | reverse complement strand
TATGCGCTCCCGGCTGAGATTCGAAACGGACGAGTGGTGACTGAATCGTCGCCGCGGGTCAGCGTCGGGTCGCTGACGGTTATCGTGGTGAGAAGCCGAGTTGCTGCGCTATGAACTCATGCGCGCGAGCATGGCCTTCACTGCCTCCGGCCGCGGAATCGGTTCAATGGCCGTATATCCAGTGGTGGTCAGCGCTGCGGCTGCGTTGGCGTAGCGTGCGGCGTCCGGTATCGCGTCCCCCGCAGCGATCCGCGCCATGAACGCGCCATCGAAGCAGTCACCGGCCCCGGTCGCATCCACGCAGTCGACCGGATTGCCCGGAACGCGCCACCGGTTTTGGCCGTCACCCGTAAGCACACCCTTCGGTCCGATCTTCAGCGTAACGGACTTTGCGCCGAGCTTCAGGCACCAATCGTGAATCGCCTCCGGATCGTCGAAACCGCTCAGCGTGCGCACGTCGTCGAGGCTTGGCAGAAAATAGTCGCTCGCCGCCGCGGTCGCCATGATGATCGGTTTCGCGCGGGACAAGTCCCAGAGCTTGAGCCGTAGGTTGGGGTCGTAGCTCACCTTGACGCCGGCTGCGCGCGCGCGCTCGACCGCATAGGCCACCGCATCGCTAGCGCTTTCGCTGATGGCCTGGCTGATTCCGGATACATGCAGGTACCTCGCGCGCTCGATGATCTGCACGGGCACGTCCTCGCGTTTCATGCGGCTCGCTGCAGAACCGGCGCGCAGATAGGTGAACGCGTGGCCCGCCTCGGAGTGCGTCACGAAATACACTCCCGTGTTCGCGTTCTCATCGGTCGCTACGCCCGACGCGTCGACACCTTCCTCGCGCCACAGGGCAAGCAGGGATTCGCCGAACGCATCCCGCCCGAGCTTCGTGATGTAGGCCACGCGCGCCCCTTGCCGGCTGGCTGCGACGGCGAAATTGGACGTATCGCCACCGAAGCCTTGCTTGTACATCCGATGATCGGTGGGCGTCTGGTTGAACTCGACCATCGGCTCACCGAGGGCGACGATGTCGAATGTCTTGTCGGTCTGGGAATTACCCATTTCGAAACCTCCTTCTTCCCTGCGCGCGGTCAGTGTGAATGCCGCGGATTACCCCGCGTGCGGATGACATCCAGGTATAGAGTGGCGGGCTCCAGGCAACCGCCTGTGCCGAGCTGACCGACCAGCCCGCGGTAGATTTCCTGCCAAGGCGTGCCGTGCCGCAATTGCGGGGGCTTCCATTCGGCGCGGCGTTGCTCGAGTTCCAGCGCATCCACCAGCAAGTCCACGCGACGCTTGTTCAGGTCGAAGCGCACCCGGTCGCCTGTTCGCAGCAAGGTGAGTCCGCCACCGACGACAGCTTCCGGGGAAGCATTGAGCACCGAGGGACTGCCGGAGGTCCCGCTCTGGCGTCCGTCCCCGATGCAGGGCAGGGCGTTGATTCCCCGCTTGATGAGCGCGGCCGGCGGACGCATGTTCACGACTTCTGCCGAGCCAGGATAGCCGACGGGTCCGCAATTGCGAATGAACAGGATGCAGTTCTCGTCGATGTCCAGCGCTGGATCGTCGATGCGCTCGTGATAATCCTCCGGACCCTCGAACACGATACAGCGTCCCTCGAAAGCGTTTTCGTCGCCCGGGCGGTTAAGATAGCGTTCACGGAACGAGGAGTCGATGACGGAGGTCTTCATCACCGCCGATTCGAACAAGTTACCGGAGAGCACGAGGAAGCCCGCATTCTGCATGAGCGGCTTCTCGTACGTGCGGATCACATCACCGTCTGGCTTGGGGGGTGGCGTGCCTGCATAGTTCGCGGCGACGCTCCGTCCGGTGACGGTCAGGGCATCGCTATGGAGTTTGCCGACGCGCATAAGCTCGGCTGCCACAGTGGGGACCCCGCCGGCGCGATGGAATTCTTCCCCGAGATATTCTCCGGCTGGCTGGCAGTTCACGAGCAGCGGGATGTCGTGTCCGAGCGTGTGCCAGTCCGCGATATCCAGTTCCACGCCGACGTGCCGCGCGATGGCGATCAGATGCGGCGGTGCGTTGCTGGAGGCGCCGATGGCCGAGGCGACGACGATCGCGTTCTCGAATGCCTTGCGCGTCATGATCTGCGCGGGAGTCAGCTCTTCGTTCACCATCTCGACGATCCGCTTGCCCGTGGCATACGCCGTCTGTCCACGTTCGCGCATCGGTCCAGGAATAGCGGCGCATCCAGGCAGCGACATTCCGAGCGCTTCCGCGATACTGTTCATCGACAGGGCGGTACCCATCGTGTTGCAATGGCCCACGCTCGGTGCTGAAGCGGCAGCGCGTTCCATGAACTCTTCGTAATCGATTTCGCCTGCAGCGAGAAGCTGACGTGCCTGCCAGATCACGGTTCCGGAACCCACTCGCTTTCCCTGGAACCAACCGTTCAGCATCGGGCCACCCGACAGCACGATGGCGGGGATGTTCACCGTCCCGGCGGCCATCAGACATGCCGGGGTGGTCTTGTCACAGCCGGTGGTCAGAACTACGCCATCGAGGGGGTAACCGTAGAGCACTTCGACGAGGCCCAGGTAGGCAAGATTGCGGTCAAGCGCGGCAGTGGGGCGCTTGCCGGTTTCCTGCAGGGGATGTACCGGAAATTCGATAGGAATGCCGCCCGAATCGCGGATGCCGGCCCTCACGCGTTGCGCCAGATCGACGTGGTGGCGATTGCACGGCACCAGATCGCTGCCGGTCTGCGCGATGCCTATGATCGGACGCCCGGACTGAAGCTCTTCGCGGGTCAGCCCGTAGTTCAGATACCGCTCCAGATAGAGCGCGGTCATGTCCGGATAGTGCGCGTCGTCGAACCAGAGCCGGCTGCGAAGTTGTTTTCGCTCGGGCATTAGCATCTCCTGATCATGAGTCGAGACGTCGGTGTGGCAAGATCATGTCCCCGCTCAATAGAACCACTTAGCTGGCACCATGACGAGCGGGGGGAAGAGGATCATGAGCAGCAGGATGATGAGTTCGGCGAGCAGGAACGGCCACACGCCTTTCATGAGATCCTCCATGCTGACCCTGGATACTCCGGCGACCACATTGAGCACGGTGCCCACCGGCGGGGTGATGAGGCCGATGGAGTTGTTGACGATGAACAGCACGCCGAAGTAGATCGGATCGATGCCGGCTGCCTTCACCACCGGCATCAGCACCGGGGTCAGGATCAGGATGGTGGGCGTCATGTCCATGGCGGTGCCCACGATCACCACCAGCAGCATGATCGCGAACATGAGCATGATCTGGTTGCCCA
>JBEVOI010000244.1:0-6010 GCA_040507665.1 Burkholderiales bacterium | reverse complement strand
GTCGCTGCTCGCCGACCTGGGCGGCGGCAAGTTCGACGGCGCGTACATCGTGAACAACTTCGAGCAGCTCGATCCGGCGAACACCTACTGGACCAAGCTCTACAACCTCTACGCGAAGGTCGACACCGAGGGGCCGCGCTTCCTGGATTTCGAGCGCTGGTGGGGCGGTCACTTCCTGATGAACAAGGAAGAGATCGAGTGGATCGTGCAGAACCTCTTCGTCGGCAACAAGCTCACGTCCGGCGAGGTCCGCACGGCTGACGGCGAAGTCAGCATCGATCTGCGCAATATTCGATCGCCGATCGTCGTGTTCGCTTCCTGGGGCGACAATATCACGCCGCCGCAGCAGGCCCTCAACTGGATTCCGGACCTCTACGAGACCGACGCCGAGCTGCTCGCCCACGAGAAGGTCATCGTCTACTGTCTCCACGAAAAGATCGGACATCTCGGCATCTTCGTCTCGACCAAGATCGCCGGGCGCGAGACTGCGGAGCTGGTCAGCGCGATAGACCTCATCGATACGCTGCCGCCGGGCCTGTACGAAGCGATCATCGAGGATACGTGCCCCACGATGTCCAACCTCGATCTCATCGAGGGCCGGTATCTGGTCAAGTTCGAGCAGCGCAAGATCGCGGATATCCTCGCGCTTGACGATGGCCGCGAGGACGAACAGGCGTTCCAGGTGGTGAAGCGGGTGGCCGAGATCAACCAGAGCCTGTACGACACGTTCGTCTCGCCCTGGGTGAAGGCGATGTCGAACGAGGTGACGGCGAAGTGGCTGCGCGTCACCAATCCCGACCGCATGCAGCGCTACCTGCTCTCCGACCTGAATCCCGCGATGTGGAGCATCAAGACCCTGGCCGAGATGGTCAAGGCACAGCGTACCCCGGTTGCTCCCGACAACCCCCTGGTGAAGCTGGAGCACCAGGTTTCCGAGCGCATCGAGCAATCCCTCGACGCGTACCGTGACAGCCGCGATGCGATGCAGGAGCGCCTCTTCAAGGCGATCTACGAATCGCCGTGGGTGGCGGCGGCGGTTGGGCTGGCCGGCCGCACCGATCCGCGGCATGCCCCCAAGGCTGCGGCGGCCATACGCGAAGAGTTCACCCGCCTCAAGCTGGAAGAGATCCGCTCCCACATCGACGAAGGCACGCCGCTCGATGGGTGGATCCGGATCATGCTCTATCAGCACGGCAAGGACGAGGCAATCGACGAACGTCCGTTCAACCTTGTGCAGCGGATGCTCATCGAGGTCGCGCCCGAGCGGCGACCGACCCGCGACGCGCTGAAACAGGCTTTGAAGCGGGAAATGTTCGTCCTGCTGATTGATGAAGAACGCGCGATCGACGCCCTGCCGACGCTGCTGCCGGACGCGAAGCTGCGTGAGCAGGCGATTCATCTCGCTCGCAAAGTGGCAAGCGCCAGCGGCGCGCTCTCGAAAGAGCGGGAGGCTCGGCTGCGCCGCGTGGAGCAGATCCTGGATCTGGACGCCCCGAAGCGCAAGGCGGCGAACGACTGAACCGCGCTGCGCCCTCCCCGCGCGACGCTCCCGCGGGGATGTGCGCGCGCCACCGCAATCGCTTCCCGGGACAATCAGCCTCTAAGCCCATGACGAACAACACCATCCAGAACTACACCTTCGACGAGCTCAAGGTCGGCATGACCGCGAGCCTCACGCACAAGCTCACCCACGATGACGTCAAGCTTTTCGCGGCTATCAGCGGCGACCCGGTGCTCCACTCGCTCGCACATGGCGGGAGCGCGGTCGGCAAACCGCCTGCCCATGCGGCGATGAGCGGTGCATTGCTGTCTCGACTCATCGGTACCAAGCTTCCGGGACCAGGCAGCAATGTCGTGTCGGAGTCGATCCGTTACGGACGGCCAGTCGCGGTCGGAGAAATGGTGACGGCCACGGTCACCGTGAAGGACAAGCGCTCGGCAGGCAATGTCGTGGTTCTGGATTGCACGGGCACCGTTTCCACCGGTGAACGCGTGCTTTCCGGAACGATGGAAGTGACCGCGCTCACCGAGAAGGTGGAGGTAGAAATGGTCGAGATGCCCCAGATTTCGGTGCAGGAGCACGACAGCTACGCCGCCATCATCGAGCGCTGCAAGTCGCTTCCGCCCGTGATCACGGCGGTCGCGCACCCTTGCGACGAATCTTCCCTGCGCGGTGCAATCGAAGCCGCGGAAGCGAACCTGATCGTGCCGATCCTGGTTGGCCCCGAAGCGAGGATCCGCGCGGTCGCGAAAGAAAAAGGACTCGACATCTCGAGCTTTCGCGTCGTCGACGCGCCACACAGCAATGCGGCTGCTGCAAAGGCGGTGGAGCTGGTGCGGATGGGCGAAGCCGAGGTGTTGATGAAGGGATCCCTGCACACCGATGAGCTACTGAGCGCAGTCGTGGCCAAAGAGACCGGTTTGCGCACCGCGCGGCGCTTGAGCCACGTGTTCGTGATGGACGTGCCCACCTACCACAAGCCCCTGCTCATCACGGATGCCGCGATCAACATCTATCCCAGCCTCGAGGACAAGGTCGACATAGTGCAAAACGCGATCGAGCTCTGCCACGCCTTTGGCATGAAGTTGCCGAAGGTTGCGATTCTGTCGGCGGTGGAAACGGTGAACTCGAAGATCAAGTCGACCCTGGAGGCGGCGGCTCTCTGCAAGATGGCGGACCGCGGTCAGATCACGGGCGGGCTGCTCGATGGTCCGCTCGCGATGGACAACGCGATCAGCAAGGAAGCGGCGGCGATCAAAAAGATCAAGTCCGAGGTCGCCGGCGACGCCGACGTTCTGCTGGTGCCCGATCTCGAGTCGGGCAACATGATCGCGAAGCAGCTCTCGTTCCTCGCGAACGCGGACGCGGCGGGGATCGTGCTCGGCGCGCGCGTGCCGATCATCCTCACCAGCCGCGCGGACAACGTGCGCGCGCGCATGGCCTCATGCGCCGTCGCTGTCATCCTCGCCCATGCGCGGCGCGAGGCGGCGCAGGCGAAGCCTGTCTGAGGTCGGCATGCTGGACGCCATTCTCGTTCTCAATGCGGGCTCCTCGAGCCTCAAGTTCACGCTCTTTTCCATCCATGAGGACTCGAATCTGGTGCCCGAGCTGCGCGGGCAGATCGAAGGCATCGGCACCGCGCCGCAATTCAAGGCCAAGGACGAGCACGGCAAGGTTGTCGGCAACGAGGAATTGTCCAAGACCGAACACGCCACGCAAACCGCCTGCTTGAACTTCTTCGGAAAGTGGTTGAGGGGGCAGCTCGGGGACCTGCAAGTGAAGGCGGTCGGTCACCGCGTCGTGCACGGAGGCATGGACTTCGCGGCGCCGGTGATGGTTTCGGAGGACGTGCTGGAGAAGCTGGACGCGCTGGTACCGCTTGCCCCTTTGCACCAGCCTCACAACGTCGGGGCGATCCGGGCGGTGGCGCGTGCGCTGCCTGACATGCCGCAGGTCGCATGCTTCGATACTTCGTTTCATCGCAGCCAGCCGCAACTTGCTCAGGCGTTCGCGCTGCCGAAGTCGATCACCAGTCGCGGTGTGCGCCGCTATGGCTTTCACGGGTTGTCCTATGAGTACATCGCCTCCGCGATGCCGCGGTACGACGCGAACGCCGCTGCCGGCAGGGTGGTCGTGTGCCACCTTGGCAACGGCTCCAGCATGTGCGCGGTTGCCAATGGCAAGAGTGTCGCAAGCACCATGGGATTCACCGCCGTGGACGGACTGCCGATGGGCACCCGTTGCGGCAGTCTCGATCCGGGCGTGGTGCTCTATCTCATGGACGAGATGAACATGGACGCGCGGGCGATCGAGAACCTCGTCTACAAGCAATCGGGGCTGCTCGGGGTGTCGGGCGTGTCGAGCGACATGCGCACCCTGGAAGCGAGCACCGAACCGGACGCGAAGCTCGCCATCGACCTCTACATGTACCGCATCGGGCGCGAGCTCGGGTCGCTGGTCGCGGCGCTCGGGGGGCTCGATGCACTCGTGTTCACGGCAGGCATCGGCGAGAACAGCAAGTCGCTGCGCAGCCGGGTCGTGCGCGATGCCGCGTGGCTCGGTGTGGAGCTCGACGAAGCGGCGAACGAAGCGAAGGGGCCACGCATCAGCACTGCGGTGAGCCGTGTGTCCGCGTGGGTGATCCCGACCAACGAAGAGCTCATGATTGCGCAGCACACGCGGCGCGTAGTAGGCATCTGACCCGCCGACAACCCCTACAGGAACGACTGCATGAACCTCCCGAACTATCTTTCGCTCGAGGGCAAGAGGGTGCTCATTGCCGGCATCGCTAATGACAGCTCGATCGCCTACGGCTGCGCCCGGGCGATGCGAGAGCTTGGCGCCGAGCTCGCGATCACGTACCTCAACGAGAAAGCGAAGCCCTTCGTGCAGCCGCTCGCCGAGAGCCTCGGCGCGCAGATCTTCGTGCCTTGCGATGTCACGAAGGAAGGCGAGCTGGAAGCCGTGTTCGCGGAGATGGGTAAGCGCTGGAGTACGCTGGACTCGGTGGTGCACGCCATGGCCTCCGCCCCGAAAAAGGATATCCAGGGGCGGCTCGTCGAGTCGTCGAAGGAGGGCTTTTCCATCGCCATGGACATCTCGTGCCATTCGTTCGTGCGCATGGCGCGGCTCGCGGAACCGCTGATGACCGAGGGCGGCACCCTTTTCACCATGACCTACCTCGGCGCGACACGGGCCATCCCGAACTACAACCTGATGGGACCGGTGAAGGCGGCGCTCGAGTCGGTGACCCGCTACCTCGCCCTGGAGCTCGGCCCGCGCATCCGCGTCCATGCGATCTCTCCGGGCCCGCTCAAGACCCGCGCGGCATCCGGTCTCACCGACTTCGACCAGCTTATGGCGAAAGCCGCGGAACGCGCGCCGGCGAAACAGCTCGCCACCATCGACGACGTCGGGCGCTACACGGCGTTTCTCGCCACCGACGCCGCCCGCATCATCACCGGCGACACCCTGTTTGTCGACGGCGGCTACCACATCGCCGATTGACCGAAGGAGAAACCCATGAAGATCCTGCTCTCCCGCCTGCCACCGAAGGTCACCGAGGAACGCATCAGGAATGCCCTGGAACAGTTCTTTCCCGTGCGCTCGGTCGAGCTCTTCCGGGAAGGCAGCGATCAGTTCGTCACGGCCACCGTGGAAGTGGTTGCAGATCGCATGAGCGCGGAACAAGTCACCAGCCGGATCCACGGGCTCGTCATCGACGGGCAGGAAATCGTCGCTACGGTACCGGTCTTCTTTCAGAATCGCGGATAAGGGGCCGCCGTCGCGCCCACCGGGGACCTATTCAGAGGTTCCTTAGCCCAGCAGGCGCCGCGCCTCATCTGCGAGGCTCGCGCGCGGGATCAACTCGCCGCGGGGGAAGCGCGCGACGATCAGACTCAAGCTCGGCTTGCCCTTGACACTCACTTCGGGCAGCACGATTTCGTTCGCCGGCTCGGCGGCTCCGGCAGGCACGACGATGTTCATGGGATCGAGGCGTAAGGTAACCGGTTTCACCTGAATGTATTGCGCCCCATGGGTGAGGACCGACTTGACCCGCTTCAGGATGTACTCCAAGGTCCTTTCCGCGGTGGGGAACTCAGCAAGCGAGTGCGCGTTTAGCGCCAGCAATTCCTCGAGCGCCTCGACCTTGGTATCGATTTCGCTGCCATCCTCGAGCACCGATTCCATCGACCCTCGATGCCGCCGCAGCATGTCGCGCCGCGCCTTCAGCATGGTGCGGTTCATCGTCAGGTCCTCGCGCCGTGTGTTCGCGGAGGTGATCTGGTCCAGCGCCTCGGTGATCAGAAACTTGAACGCGCGCCGCCGGATCTCGATTCGGATCTCGCGCTCGGTGGTCACAGCCAGAGGCACCTTCTTGTCGCCGAAGGACACTGCGGTCTGGGCGACGTCGCGCTGGACCACCTCTCCCTGCACCCGCATGCCGAAGCGCTGCTCCTCACGGATCACAAAGCGCACACCCGCATAGGCCGCATCTGCGCCGGGGGT
>JBEVOI010000236.1:0-6680 GCA_040507665.1 Burkholderiales bacterium | reverse complement strand
CTCAAGCTCGAATCGCTGGGAGAAGCGCGATGAGCGAATGGGTCTCGCGCTGGCGCGCCCGCTTGACTGCGACCGCGGTCGTTGGCGCCATCCTGTTGTCTGGCTGCCAGACTGTGGGCGACTACTACGACTCGCTCTTCGGCAGCTCCAAGGACAAGGCGGCGAAGCTCGTCAACTTCACCCCGACCGCTTCGGTCAGCCTGCTCTGGGAGGAGAGCGTGGGCGATGCG
Organism: Burkholderiales bacterium; assembly: GCA_040507665.1. Taxonomy (GTDB): domain Bacteria; phylum Pseudomonadota; class Gammaproteobacteria; order Burkholderiales; family JAEUMW01; genus JAEUMW01. The sequence continues at coordinate 6,450 of JBEVOI010000236.1, read as the reverse complement.
AAGCCATACGTATTTTCGCCGGCGGTCGATGACGGCGTGGTCTACGCAGCGGCGACGAAAGGCAGCGTGACAGCATTCAGCGAAACCGGCCGGGAACTCTGGCGCAACGACACGAAACGCAAGCTCTCGGGAGGTGTCGGCGCCGGGGGCGACTTCATTCTCGTCGGCAGCAACAAGGGAGAGGTGCTCGCGCTCGATGCACAGGGCCAGGTGCGCTGGACCGCCCAGTTGAGCAGTGAAGTGCTCGCGCCGCCCCAGTATGCCAACGGCTTCGTCATCGCGCGCAGCGGCGACGGCCGGATCTACGGTCTCGACGCGACGGACGGCAAGCGCAAGTGGGTCTACCAGCGTTCTACGCCGGCGCTTACGGTGCGCAGCTTCGCGGGCGCGCTCGTCACCGGCGGCGCGGTGTTCGCAGGCTTCCCGGGCGGAAAACTGGTGGCGCTCAACATGCAGACCGGGGTGCTCGGATGGGAGGGCACGGTGGCCCAGCCCCGGGGGGCGACCGAACTGGAGCGCGTAGCCGATATCACCAGCCTGCCGGTGCTGGATGGTCGGCAGATCTGCGCGGTCGCATTTCAGGGCCGGGTGGCCTGCTTCGATGCGACGCGCGGCACGCCGCTTTGGGGCCGCGACGTTTCGAGCATCGGCGGGCTTGCCATTTCCGGCGGCGTCATTTATTTGGCCGATGACCGTGGCGCGGTGATCGCCCTCGACAAGAATTCGGGCAGCAGCCTGTGGAAGCAGGACAAACTGTTCGAGCGGCGCGTGAGCGGCCCGCTCGTGTACGGCGAGTACGTCATCGTCGGCGACTTCGAGGGCTATGTGCACGTGCTGAACAAGGAAGATGGCTCGTTCGCCGCACGCATCGCCACCGACAAGAGCGGCATTGCGGCCACGCCGGTCGCACTGGAGCGGGGTATCCTCGTGCAGACCCGCAAAGGCGGCCTGTACGCCATCGACGTTCAATAGCGCCGCGTCATCGCCCGGACGTGCTTACCACCGCGGGTGAGGAAGCTGAGTCCGGGAGACCGTGATCCGCAGCCGCGTTCGCATTTCGTTGCATCCAGCAATCCAACTCCTTCATGCTTCCGATCCTGGTCCTGGTGGGCCGGCCCAACGTGGGCAAGTCCACCCTGTTCAACCGCCTCACCCGCAGCCGGGACGCCATCGTTGCGGATCTGCCGGGTCTCACGCGCGACCGCCAGTATGGGCACGGACGTGTCGGCGACACGCCGTTTCTCGTAGTCGATACCGGCGGCTTCGAGCCGGATGCGCAGGACGGCATTTTCTACCACATGGCGCGGCAGACGCTGCAGGCGATCGATGAGGCGGACGTCATTGTCCTCGTCGTGGATGCGCGGCAGGGACTCACTCCGCGGGACCGTGCGATCGCTGAGCAGCTACGGCGGAGCGCGCGGCGTGTGGTGATCGCCGCGAACAAGGCAGAGGGACTGGCGCGGGAAGTCGCGTGCGCCGAGTTCCACGAGCTTGGCCTCTCCGATCCGGTCGCCATCTCCGCGGCACACGGCGACGGCGTCTCCGGCATGGTGGAGATTGCGCTTGCCGGCCTTGAGTCGGTAGCGGGGGAGGACGTTGCGGCGGAAGACGCGCGTCACCCGCGCATCGCGATCGTGGGTCGGCCCAATGTGGGCAAGTCCACGCTGGTGAACGCGCTCCTCGGGGAAGAACGGGTGATTGCGTTCGATCAGCCCGGCACCACGCGCGATTCGATTCACGTGGAGTTCGAACGCAACGGCCACCGCTACACGCTCATCGACACAGCGGGGCTGCGCCGGCGCGGCAAGGTAGAGGGCACCGCGGAGAAATTTTCCGTGGTGAAGACGTTGCAGTCGGTGGAGGATGCAAACGTGGTCATCCTCGTGGTGGACGCGGCCGTGGGCATCAGTGACCAGGACGCTCACATAGGCGGGTTCATTGTCGAGGCGGGGCGGGCGCTGGTGGTGGCCGTGAACAAGTGGGACGGCTGTGGCCAGGGGCAGCGGGACCAGGTGAAGAAGGACCTCGAACGCAAGCTCGGCTTTCTCGAATTTGCACGCTGGCATTTTGTCTCGGCGCTGAAGGGCACGGGCCTGCGCGAAGTGATGGCGTCGGTCAATGCTGCGTATGCGGCGGCCATGACCCGACTTCCGACGCCGAAGCTCACCCGGGCGCTGCAAGCTGCGGTCGCGCGTCAGCCGCCGCCGCGGGCGGGATTGATCCGGCCCAAGCTGCGCTACGCGCATCAGGGCGGGATGAACCCCCCTATCATCGTGATCCACGGAAACGCGGTGGATCAGGTGCCGGCGAGTTATCGCCGGTACCTGGAACGTTTTTTCTGCGAGACTTTCGAATTGCAGGGAACCCCGCTCAGGATCGAGATGCGAAAGGGCGCCAATCCCTATGCGCACGGCGCACGGAGCGGCTAGGCGGGGCGTGCGAGGTGGCGTCGCCGGTGGTATTCGGGGGGGTTTTCAAGTACAGTGACGAGCCCGTCAACAATCAACTCTGGAGCAAAAATGAGCGGAAAAGGGCAAATGCTACAAGACCCGTTCCTCAACGCGTTGCGTAAAGAGCACATCCCCGTTTCGATCTACCTGGTGAACGGCATCAAGCTGCAGGGACAGATCGAATCCTTCGATCAGTATGTGGTGCTGCTCCGGAACACCGTCACCCAGATGGTGTACAAGCATGCAATCTCGACCGTCGTTCCTTCCCGTCCGGTGAATCTGCAAGCGGGGGAGCACGCCGATAGTTGATGCTTGATCGTCCCGAAAGCGGGCAGGAGGCGGTGCTCGTCAGCCTCGATTTCGGTACTGGGGAACACGCCGAAAGCTTGGGCGAGCTGCATGAGCTCGCGGCAACCGCAAGGCTCCAGGTTACGCGCGTGGTCGTGGGCCGGCGCGATCGCCCCGACTCCGCGCTGTTCGCCGGACTGGGCAAGGTCGAGGAAATCGCTCGTGCGGTGGAGGATTCCGCTGCGACCCTTGTCGTCTTCGATCACGAGTTGAGCCCGGGCCAAGAGCGCAACCTCGAAAAGCGCCTTCAGTGCCGCGTGGTCGACCGCACCGCGCTCATTCTCGACATCTTCGCCCAGCGCGCCCGCAGCCACGAAGGCAAGCTGCAGGTCGAGCTCGCGCAGCTCGATCACCTGGCGACGCGCCTCGTGCGCGGATGGTCGCATCTCGAGCGGCAGAAGGGTGGTATCGGCCTGCGCGGGCCGGGCGAGACGCAGCTCGAAACCGACCGCCGGCTGCTCGGAAAGCGGGTGAAGGTCCTCAAGGATCGCCTCGCAACCCTGAGACAGCAGCGCGAGACCCAGCGCCGCGCACGACGACGCAACGACGTGCTCTCGGTGTCCCTCGTCGGCTACACGAACGCCGGCAAGTCCACGCTGTTCAATGCGCTGACCCGCGCCCAGTCGTACGCCGCGGATCGGCTGTTTGCAACGCTCGACACCACAACGCGCCGCGCCTATACGGGCTCGGGCGCGGCCGTGGTCCTTTCGGACACGGTCGGCTTCATCCGCCACCTCCCGCACAGCCTCGTCGCGGCATTCCAGGCGACGTTGGAAGGAACCGCGCAGGCGGATCTGCTGCTTCAGGTGGTCGACACCTCGAGCCCGCATCGGGACGCTCAGATCGCGCAGGTGAACAAGGTGCTCGAGGAGATTGGCGCGGGCGGCCGTCCGCAGGTTCAGGTGTTGAACAAGATCGACTTGGTCGGACTCGAGCCCGCAGTGGAACGCGACCAGTATGGTAAGATCTCGCGCGTTTTCTCGAGCGCCCGAACCGGTGCCGGCCTTGACTACGTGCGGCTCGCACTTGATGAAGCGGCAGCATTGCTGTCGCCCCGGAACGTAGCGCTCGCTTAGGTATCCTAGCCATTGCCCCGATCACCCACCGCTGACCGCCGGTTCTACCGGCCCGAAAGCACTCTCGCGCATCGACCCTACCCCGACGACTGGATGGCACGTGGCTCTCAATGATCCCAACTGGGGCCGCCGCGGCAACAGCGAAGGTCCGCCCGACCTCGACGAGCTGTGGCGAAAGCTCACTCAAAAACTGAACAAGCTGCTCGGCGGCAGGGGTACCGGTGGCCCGACCGAGCCGGGAGGGCCGTCGCTGTTTGCGCGTCTTCCCGGCGGCGCGGGGCTCGTGGTTGCGATCGCGATTGCGCTCTGGCTGGCCAGCGGTTTCTACATCGTCGATGCGAGCCAGCGCGGCGTGGTGCTGCGCTTCGGCAAATACCTCGAGACCACGCAGCCGGGCCTGCAGTGGCACATCCCGTTTCCCGTCGAGAGCGCCGAGATCGTGAACGTCTCTCAGGTGCGCACGGTCGAGGTCGGCTACCGGGCCAACGTGAAAAGCAAGGTGCTGAAGGAATCGCTGATGCTCACGGACGACGAGAACATCATCGACCTGCAGTTCGCGGTGCAATACCTCGTGAAGAATCCCGAGGATTTCCTCTTCAACAACCGCAATCCCGACGAGGCGGTGATGCAGGCGGCGGAAACCGCCATCCGCGAGGTCGTAGGCAAGAGCAAGATGGACTTTGTGCTCTACGAGGGTCGGGAGCAGGTCGCCGCTTCCGTGCAGAAACTGCTGCAGGAGATCCTCGACCGTTACCAGACCGGCATCGAGGTGAGCAAGGTCACGATGCAGAATGCGCAGCCGCCGGAACAGGTGCAGGCCGCTTTCGACGATGCGGTGAAGGCGAGTCAGGATCGCGAGCGACTGAAGAATGAAGGTCAGGCCTATGCCAACGACGTGATCCCACGTGCCGCGGGCATGGCGTCCCGGCTGAACCAGGAGGCCGAGGGTTATCGCCAGCGGGTCATCGCAAGCGCCGAGGGCGACGCGAGCCGGTTCCGCCAGGTGTTGGTCGAGTATCAGAAGGCCCCGGCGGTCACGCGCGACCGAATGTACCTCGACACGATGCAGCAGATCTTCAGCAACGTGACCAAGGTCCTGGTCGACCAGAAGGGCGGAAACAACCTGCTGATGCTTCCCCTCGACAAGCTGATCCAGATGTCGAGCGGCAGCACGGCCGCAACCGATACCGCGCCGAAGCCGCCCATGGTGCCCGAGGCCACCCCGCCAACGGACACCACGAATCGGTCGCGGGAAGCGTTTCGCGGCCGTGAGCGGGAGAGCCGTCAATGATGCGCAACATGGGATTGCTCGTCATCGCGGCCGTCGTCGCGCTCATCATCCTGAGCCTGTCCATGTTCACGGTCGATCAGCGCCAGAGCGCGATCGTCCTGCGATTCGGCCAGATCATCTCGGTTCAGACCAAGCCCGGCCTTTACTTCAAAATACCGCTGCTGGACAACGTGCGCTTCTTCGACATGCGCATCCAGACGTTCGAGACCAGCGAGCCGGAGCGCTTCATCACGTCCGAAAAGAAGAATGTGCTGGTGGATTACTTCGTGAAGTGGCGCATATCCGAAGTGCAGCAATACTACATCAGCGTAGGCGGCGACGAGGCGCGGGCGCAGACGCGCCTCCTGCAGACCATCAACGACAGCCTGCGGGCCGAGTTCGGCAAGCGCACCATTCATGACGTGGTGTCGGGCGAGCGCGACAAGATCATGGACCTCATGCGCGAACGCGCGAACGAGGATGCGAAGAAGATCGGCGTGCAGGTTCTCGACGTGCGCCTGAAGCGGGTCGACCTGCCGCAGGACGTGAGCGAGTCCGTCTACCGACGCATGGAGGCGGAGCGGAAGAAGGTCGCGAACGAATTGCGATCCACCGGCGCGGCCGATTCGGAGAAGGTCCGCGCCGACGCGGACCGCCAGCGCGAGGTCATCCTTGCGGAGGCCTACGGGCAGGCGCAGAAGATCAAGGGCGAAGGCGACGCCAAGGCTTCTGCCATCTATGCGCGGGCGTTCGAGGAGAGCCCCGAGTTCTACTCGTTCTATCGCAGCCTGGAAGCGTATCGGCAGAGCTTCAAGAACAAGAGCGACGTGCTCGTGCTCGATCCGAATACGGAGTTCTTCAAGTACTTCAGGAATCAGGGCTCGGCGGGCAGGGCGCCGAAGTGAGCCGGCGCACGCCGGGCATCGCCGCCGGCGTCCCGCGAGTCGGGCTTCGCACGTACCCGTAGTCAGGACCGAATGCACGCGCGCCGACCATGACGAGCACGCTGCTCACCGCGGTAGCCCTCGTGCTCATCATCGAGGGTGCGCTTCCATTCGTGTCGCCCAGTGTGTGGAGAGAGGCATTCCGGCGCATCATGGCGATGAGCGACGGTCAGATCCGATTTATCGGCCTCACTTCCATGCTCGCCGGTTTGCTGCTGCTACTGCTTCTTCACTAGCCGCCCTGCCGCCTACTCCTCTTCCATCCGGCTTCGAACGCCCATGGACAACTGGCTTCTTCCCGAGCACCTCGACGACATCCTGCCTGCCGAGGCGGAGCAGATCGAATCGCTGCGCCGTACCCT
>JBEVOI010000213.1:0-7910 GCA_040507665.1 Burkholderiales bacterium | reverse complement strand
GTGGGGGCAGGCGCTTTCGCGCGCGCCCGGTCAATTCACTGAATTCACTCTGCTAGGCGGTCAGGATGAGCCTCCCGTTCTGCGTGATGCGGAGCCGATAATCACGTCCCTGATGCTCTATCACGATCTCGCCACGGGTGCCGAGAAGTTCGGACGACGTCACCCGACGCGTATCCCTCGGCGCTGCTTGGGCGAGGCCGGCGGGCCGTTTATCGATGGGCACGCGATTTTGCACGATGGAATAATAATGATTCGCATTACCGCACGTCAAGTATGATTCGGCGATATGTTTGAAGTGGTACCGGGGGAAAGCGGTGGCGAACGCTCTGCCGGTAGGGCCTATGGGTGCTTGATCTCGCCCAGGATTGTGGCGAGGTGCCCCAGCGGCAGCGAGTAATGTCCCTCGCCGGGCAGGAAACGTGGCGTGGCAGTCGGCAGCTGTCCGGCGAGCTGGCGCGCAATCCAGGCCGGGATGATCCGGTCCTCTTCCCCGTGCCAAAGGGCGACCGGCGCCACGATACGTTCCAGCGCGATTCCCCACGGCGCTGCATAGAGCTCGAGGTCCCGCGCAGCACCGGCTGCTCCGCAGCGCAGCCCCTCTCGAAACGATTCCGCGATCCGGGCTTGCACGTCTCCCCGCGCGAGGGTGGAGCGGTCCGACGGCGCGCAGCTCCGCGACAGGGCCGCCACGAAACTGTCAGCATGGCGCGCGATGATCGGCCCCACCGCGCCGCGCAGCAGCCCGCGAATGACCGGCGAGCGTCGCCCCGCCAAGCGCAGGGAGAGCCGTCGCACGGGATCGAAGTCACGTAACGCGCGCCCATCTTCGACCGGCCCCATGGCGCTTACAAGGCAGACTTGCGTTACGCGGCTCGCCAGAGAAGCGGCGCACGCGAGCGCATAAGGCGCCCCGCCCGAGATGCCGACTACAGCGAAGCGATCAATGCCAAGATGGTCCGCAAGGGCAGCAGCGTCACGTGCCCAATCGTTCAAGGTTCGCTCTGGCGCTTGCGTGGACGCGCCGTAGCCTGGCCGGTCGGGGGCGATGATCCGCAGCGCGAGAGCCGCAGCCGCCTCATGCGCGAAACGGGCCTCGAGCCGTGAGCCAGGCCAGCCGTGGTGGTAGAGGACGGGCGCACCAGAGGGATCGCCGTACTCCGCCCACGCGAGGAGCTTACCTCCGGGAAGGCTGATCTGCGCGGGTCTGGTCGCCTCAGCGCGCGTCGGCATCGGCGCGCTCGAGGATCGCCTCGAGCACGAGATCCGGGCGCTCGCGCGGGATGAAGTGGCCGACGCCGGGGATCACGCGCCGATCGTAGTCACCCCGGAAATGGTGCTCCCTGCTCTCGGTGGACTCGGGCAGCGTTGCGCCATCGTCCGCACCGTGCAGGACCGTGGTCGCCGCCGTGATGGGTGGCAGCGCGGCGAGCAGCTTTTGAGCGTGCTCGTAGCGGGGATCGCCTGAGACACCGCCCCAGCGATGGCGATAGGAATGCACCGCCACGTCCACGAAATCCGGATTCTCGAAGGACGCCGCCGTTGCATCGAAGTCATCCTCGCTGAAGCGCCAACCCGGCGACCAGGATTCCCAGAGACGGTGACAGAACCCGCGGCGATCGGCGGCAAGCGCGGCACGTCCGAGTGGATGGCCGAAATACCATTGGTACCAGTACGCTCGCGCCTGGGCGAAGGACGGGGGTGGCTGGCTCGGTAGGCTGGTGCCGTATCCCACCGACAGCGCAACGAGCCCGCTCACGCGGTGCGGCGCCAGCGCGGTTGCGGCGTAGGCTGCGCGGGCTCCCCAGTCGTGTCCAACCAGGACGAAGGATCCGAGCTTGAGTGCATTCGCGAACTCCAGCACGTCATGGGCGAGCGCAGCGATCTCGCCGCTTCGCATGCGGTTCGCATCGAGAAAGCGCGTGGGGCCGAAGCCGCGCAGAAACGGGGCAAGCGTCCGGTAGCCGCGCTCCGCGAGGCCCGCCGCAATCGGGTCCCAGCACCGCGAATCGTCCGGGAAGCCGTGCAGGAGCAGCACGGGCGGCGCGCCCTCGTCGCCGAGGGTGCGATAGGCTACCTCGAGGCAAGAGGTGCGAACGGTACGGAGTGACATGGAACGGGGGGCACTGGGGAATGGCCCGCATAATAGCAGCCAGCCGCTACCGGAGCATGGATCTCGCTATTTCGCGGCTGGAGCTTGAATTGGCGGAACGGAAGGGCGTCTCGATTTCTTGCAGCCGCGCTAGAATTCCTGTTTCTCCGGCGGACACAGCCGCCACAAAGGGCACACATGAAGGAATTCACCGCGGGCGTCGTATTCCTGATCACCTTGATGGCACCGGCGCTGGCGCAGACGGCCGCCACCGCTGAGGCCGAGCTGCGTCCGGAAGTGGAAGCGTTCGTTGTCGAAATGTCGCAGCGCCACGGCTTCGACGCTGACGAGCTGCGTGCTCTCCTCGCGAAGGCACGCACCCAGGAGTCCATCCTCCAGGCCATGTCGCGGCCGAGCACCGCGCGGCCGTGGTTCGAGTATCGCCCCGTGTATGTCAACCCGCAGCGCGTTGCCGCCGGGCTGAAGTTCTGGTCCGACAACGCCGCCACGGTCACCCGCGCAAGCCGCACTTACGGCGTGCCCGAGGAGATCATCGTCGCCACCATCGGCGTCGAGACCCTCTACGGCCGCAACACGGGCAAGTTCCGGGTGCTGGACGCGCTCTACACCCTGGCATTCGACTATCCGCCTCGCGCCGAATATTTTCGGTCCGAGCTCGAGCAGTTTCTGCTGCTCGCCCGGGAGCAGCAGACCGATCCCGGCAAGCCCCGCGGGTCCTATGCGGGCGCGATGGGCATTGCGCAGTTCATGCCCTCGAGCTATCGGAAGTATGCCGTCGACTTCGACAAGAGTGGCCGCGTGGATCTATCGCGCGATAGCGATGCGATCGGCAGCGTGGCGAACTACATGAGCGAGTTCGGCTGGGAGCCCGACGGACTCGTCGCTGTGCCTGCCGATGCGGATGGAGAGCGTGTCGACGAGTTCATCGACATGGGCTGGAGGCCCGCGGTGAGCATCGAGGCGCTCACCCATGCGGGCATTACGCCGCAGTCCACGGTGCCCTACGAAACCGAAGCAGCGCTGCTCAAGCTGCAGGGCGAGGATGGCCCGCTCTACTACCTCGGCTTCAATAACTTCTACGTCATCACGCGCTACAACCGCAGCGTGAACTACGCGATGTCTGTGCACGAGCTTGCGCAGGCGCTGAAGGATGCGCGGGCGAGGGATGCCGGGTTGACGGAGGTGAAGCTCAAAAAGAAGCGGATGTAGCCACCGGTGCCGGTTCCAGTCGAACGATCGTAGCGCCGCTATTGATGGGAGGATCTTGGCGCGCAACATTCCCTCCGGGTCTCGCCCGAGATAGAATGCGACGCGCAGTGCGGACCATCCGGCGGCGCCTCGGCGAGATGCAAGCACAATAAGCAACCGACGCCATTGGGAGCAGAGAGGATGAGAAAGCCACTCGTATTACCGCGCGGGGAAGCACCGGCAGTGATTTCAGGCGCTCGCATCTCGAGTCGTCGCCACGTTCGCCTGCTGTCGGTCGCGGCAGCGCTGCTCGCTGCGAGCGTCATGATGCTCACAGGCTGCGGCAGTGCGCCATCCTCGGGTCCGCCCAAACTGAGCCCTCCACCGGGAGTGACGCTTCCCATCCCCGCCCGGGTCGCGGTACAGGTGGATCCGAGTATGCCCAACACCCAGACCGTCGAGTTTCGCGGCGAGACCTGGCAATACGCCGATGCCGAGCTGATGGAACAGGCGGCGATGAAGGTCTTTCGCGAGATGTTCACCGAGGTCGGTACGCCCCAGAGCGTGAAGGCTCCAGCGATCACGATCCGGCTGACCGGCTACAGCTCCGTCAACCCGATCATGTCGGAGTATTACGCGACCCCTACCGCAACGGTGTTCGCAGGTGGAGACACCTATGCGCAACCTTTGGGGACGTTCTCGGGGAACGGGACGGCAAGTCAACCCAACTTTTCGCGCGCTGGAGTCGCTTCGGCCTACGAGGGCGGCTTCCGCCAGATCGGCAATCGTATGCTGGCGGATCCGAGTCTGCTCGCCAGACTACGCGGGAAATAGAACGCGAGAACTACGGCTTCAGCGCTAGTTTCACCGAGAGTTTGGCCGACGAGCGCCAGATGCGTCGGAACGACGGCACGTCTGATTTCCCACTTCGGAGTCCCACGATGCATTGCTGCTTGGTAACCCTGATGTCTGCTGTTCTCCTGTTGGTCGGGTGCACATCACCCAGTACCCGAGCCGACTGTGACGGCGAGTATTGGCCCGGAACCGTGGCGTTCGCAACCTGCTACGGCAACGTCGACAGACAGCAAACGGAAATGGTCGACAGCATGGAATGGGGTGAGGCCGCGGACGCGCTTGGCCCGGCCGGGGGCGGAGCCTTGGTACCCCCGCCCTGAGTCCGCAGGCGCCACACAGGTTCCTGATGGTATTTGATTGCACACGCCTCGATCCCATCGACGGTTCGTCCGTGCCTGCCCGCGAAGCTTTTTTCTTCTTGCAGGCGCGGCGGTCCTGCCTTGCGCGGGACCTGCCCGTGCGCAGGAGACACCAGCGGCCTACCCTGTGGCGGGTAGCGCCGACGCGTCGGCGAGCGGCAAGATCGGCCGCGTGTTCGAAGACCTGCGTCGCTCGACGCAACGCCACACGTTGCGTAGTGAATTCACCGACCTCTACGGCGACTACTCCAGGTTCAAAACGCGGGCGCAGAGGGAGACGGGCGTCCAGTGGTCGCTGGACGCGAGCTTCACGCAGCAATGGGGCGTCCCGAACGGAGGCAGCCCGTCGCTGCAATTCCTCGCCGGGCTGGCACTGAACTGGGATTTGTTCGACGACAAGACGAGCGGTACCGGCTCGATACAGTTCGCCGCATTCCACAATCGCTATCTCTCGCGTCAGAACGGCGCCGACATCGGGTCGAACCTGGGACTCATCACGCCCATCAACGACTGGCCGGTGAACCAGAGCCAGTTCGCGCAACTCACCTACACCCACACGCTGCCGGACCATCCGCTGTCGATCTCGATTGGGCAGTTTCCGTTCTACAACTTCGACGGCAACCAGTACCTCAACAACCAGCAGCAGAACTTTGTGAACTATATTCTCACCCAGAACGGCAGCGCGACCTATGCCGCTGCCGGTCTCGGCGCCAACGCCCAATACAACGCGACCGACACGATTCAGTTTGCCCTGGGCTTTCAGTATCCCAATAGTGCCTCGGTCGCGACCCTCAGCTTTCCGGGGTTCCAGTATGGAGAGTTTGCCTGCGTCGGGTACGCTCAGTGGACGCCGAAGCTCGCAGGCCTCGGTTCCGCCCAGTATTCGGTCACCTACTACGAGTCGCCCGCCATCCAGCAGAACCCGGCCACGCGCGGCTGGTCGCTCAACGCGGTGCAGAATCTGAACGACACCTGGGCCGTGTTCGGCCGCGCGAACCGCGCCTTGGAGTTCACCTCGGCGATCAGAGCGTCGTATGCGCTCGGCGTGGCGATGACGAACCCGCTGCGCCGCAGCCAGACCGACCAGATCGGTGTCGCGTTGGGTTTCAGCGATATGGCCGGCCCGCCGACGACCCCCGCGAACGCGCGCAACGAGAAGATCATCGAGGCATACTGGAACTGGACCTTCTTCGGCGGCCTGCTCATCACCCCCGACGTTCAGTTCATCGTCGATCCCGCGCTGAACCCTGATCGCGACAGTGTCTGGGTCCTGTCGCTTCGCGCGACGCTAATGTATTAGCCGATGTCCTCGTGAAGTGACGTGCCTGGATTTGCTGCGACTCGGAGCCTGTTCGCTGACGTACAGATTGCACATGTGGGATCATTGTACGTTGAGGCGCTGCTCTCGCTGAAATGAACCCTGCTCGATCTTCTGAAGCGAAGTTCTCGCTCGTAGCGGGAGGACCCGCCCACTGGCTCCAGCAGCGGCTTGGTCTCATCAAGCCGGGGTCGCCCAATCTCGCGCGCAGAGCCGTGCTCTCCATACTTCTGACCTGGGTTCCGCTCCTCGTGCTCTCGGCTGTGCAAGGGCTGGCGATCGGCGGCAAAGTGAGATGCCGTTCCTCTACGACTTCGCGGCTTACACGCGCTTCCTGATCGCGATGCCGCTCCTCATTCTGGCCGAAGGGGTGATTGAACGCCGCGTGTCCGAAGTCGTGACCCATTTCGTTCACGCCGGTCTCGTTCCGGAAAGCAGTCTGCCGGCCTACGAGGCTGCGCTGCACTGGGGCAGACGGCTGCGCGACTCCACCCTGGCGGAAGTGCTGCTGCTGGGCCTCGCCGCTGTAAGTATCGTCCTCATTCGCGACGAGTTCCCTTTCGACTTTTCCACTTGGCGGTCCGTCGTCTCGGACTCGGTTCACGCACGCACGTTGGCCGGCTGGTGGTATCTGGTCGTCGGGGTGGGTCTGTTTCAGTTTCTGTTCTGGCGATGGATTTGGAGACTGTTTATCTGGTATGCGTTTCTCTGGCGCGTATCGCGGCTCAATCTCAGATTGATCCCGACCCACCCAGACGGGGCGGCAGGCTTGGGTTTCGTGGGAGAAACCCAACGCTTCTTCTGGAGCATCGTCTTTGCCTTTTCGGCCACGACGGCTGGCGTCCTGGCCAACGAAATCGTCTTTGGAGGCGTTTCTCTCAGGCACTATGAGATTCCCATGGCAGGGTATCTGGTGGTGGTGTTGCTCGTTTTTCTGGGGCCTCTGCTCATGTTCATGCCGCAGCTGATCGAGGCAAAGATAAAGAGTCTGCACGACTACAGCGCGCTCGCGGTCACGCATAATCAAATGTTCGATGGAAAATGGGTGCAAGGCGATAATCCCAAGGGCGAACCGGTGCTCGGCACGCCGGAGATCTCGTCGCTCGCCGATCTGGGCAACGCCTATGACGTGCTGGACAGGATGCGGCCCGTTCCCTTCGATCCGGCGGACGCCGTGGTTCTCGTGCTGGCGGCGGTGATCCCCATGATGCCTTTGTTGCTGACGGTCATGCCGCTCGAGCGGCTGCTGGAGTTCGTGTCGAAGTTTCTGGTGTAGGGAGTGATGATGAACGCGCGCGATGAGGGGGCACCATGGTGAAAGTTCCGAAGCGCTCCAAGAAGGCATCACGGAAGTCGTCAACCGAGAACAAGCCGACCGCTGCCCCCCGTCTGTCCCAGGCCCAACTCTACGCGATGGGCAAGAGGCTGCGGGAAAAGTGTCCGCGCAACTCGCACGCGGTCTGGAAGGCACCGCACGATCGCGCGGATCCTCTGCGGTTGCTGGAGGAATCGAACAAGGGGCGCATTCCGCAGCTGATCCCGATCCGCTATGGGCGTATGGTGCGCACGCCGTTCACCTTCTACCGGGGGGCGGCGCTCAACATGGCGGCGGATCTGGCCGTTACCCCCGCGACCGGCCTGCGCGTGCAGGCGTGCGGCGATGCCCATCTGCTCAACTTCGGCGCCTTTGCTACACCGGAACGGCGGGTCAATTTCGACATCAACGATCTGGATGAGACCCTCCCCGCCCCTTGGGAGTGGGACGTCAAGCGTCTCGCAGCGAGCTTCGTCGTTGCCTGTCGCAGCAACGGCTTCAGCGAAGCCTGCGCCCGCGATGCCGTGCTTGCCTGCGTTCGGTCATATCGTGAACGCATGGCGGAATACAGCCAGATGCGGGCCCTGGACGTGTGGTATGCGCACCTCGACGTGGAAGACCTGATCGCAACGGTCAAGGACGAGCGGGCCCGCAAGCGTGCGCAGAAGCGATTGGCCGCGGCGCGCGCGCCCAGCCTGGCGGCCCACGATTTTCACAACCACGCAGCCAATGGCGGTCCCGCTCCGACCCAAAAGGACAACCCCC
>JBEVOI010000195.1:0-2949 GCA_040507665.1 Burkholderiales bacterium | reverse complement strand
TGCTTTGCGAAGAGCGCCCCGGAGCTGGCGGAACGGCTCATGGCGCACCCACGATTCGGTGCCGCGCTGCGCAGTTTCGTGGAGCAGGGCGTGCTGAGCCGCCAGGCCAAGCTTTTCGCCATCGGCGGCATGGCGATGAGCTACACAGCTGGGCTCTGCGCGATCGGAGCGTCGGCGCCTCTGGCCGCGATGGTTGCGGCCCCGATGGTAATCGTCGCCCTCTATCTCGGCTCGCGCCCCGAGCAGGTGCGCGTCTGACTGCAGCGGATACCCTTCCCCTGCATCTTGTAAGTCCGGCAGCACGGTAAGGCGGGTTCGGTCGCCTGCGAGGGGTACCTAGACCGGCCGGGTGCCAGGCACTACCATGGGATGCTCTGGCTCACGACATTCCATGGGTATGAGCGCCTTGCCCCAGTCACTGCCTCGCTTCGAAGGTCTCGGCGAGAAGGAATTGCGCGCGTTGCTGGAGCGTGCTGCGCAGCGAACCGTTCCCCGGAACACCATCCTCGTAGCCGAAGGTGACGAAACCGATGCGGTGTTCTTCGTTCTTGCAGGGCGTGTCAAGATCTTCCTGAGCGATGCCGGCGGCAAGGAAGTTGTGATCAACATCCAGGGGCCGGGCGAATATTTCGGCGAGATGTCGCTCGAACCCGGTGGCCGCTCCGCCTCCGTGATGACGCTGGAGCCGAGTCGCCTCGCCGTCGTGAAGATGCCGGATTTCCGCAGCTTCCTCCTCGGACATCCCGAGTTCCAGCAGGAACTCGTGCGCAAGTTGATCCGCCGGGTGCGCGGGCTGACCGGCCACGTTCGCGATCTGGCGCTGCTCGATGTCTATGGCCGCGTGGTGCGGACCCTCGAAAGTCTCGCATGCGAGCACGAGGGTCGCATGATCGTTCCGCAAATCATGTCGCAGCAGGCGATCGCCAACCTCGTGGGCGCCTCGCGTGAGATGGTCTCCCGAATCCTCAAGGATCTGCGCGTCGGCGGCTATATCGGCCTCGAGGAGCGCCGCATCGTCATGCTCCGCAAGCCGCCTCCTGCCTGGTAAGCAGGCGGTCGTCAACGCATTGCCAAGCCAGCGCCGTTGGGAAGTCCCTGGCAGGGTCGAAGGGGAATAGCCTCAATGCAGGAAGCACGGTTAGAGCTTCTCAAGCGGATGCCCATCTTCGGCGCAATCCGGAACGACATTCTGGATTTCCTTCTCGATCGATCTCCGATCGTAACCGTCAAGAAAGACGACTTCTTTTTCCGGGAAGGCGAAGACGGGCAAACCATGTTCATCCTCGAGTCGGGCAAGGTCGCGATCCTGAAGCTCTGGCGGGGTGAGCAGCGGCTGCTGCGGCGCCTTGAAACGGGAGACTGCTTCGGAGAGATGGCGTTGATGGACATGAAGTCCCGCAGCGCTTCCGTTGTCGCGATCGAAGAAAGCTCGGCGATCGAGTTGTCAGCAGGTAGCCTGTTTGAGCTCTACGAGCGCGACCTCGAACAATTCACGTTGATTCAGATGAACATGGGACGCGAGGTCAGCCGCAGGCTGCGGGAGGCGGACGACCGACTGTTCGGGACCGTGATGGAGCAATCCGGTCACGACCTCGGAGATGTTCTGCGATCCACCTGACCATCGTCGACTCGTAATCCAGAAACGGCGCCACGGCAGGCCCTGGCGACACCGCTCCACGATCTGGTTCATTCCGCCGGCTATGGCCCTTCCGTGGCAATCCCGCCGCGCCGACGCAGTGTGAATATTTCACAGTTTTTCCGTGCGACCGTTCACAGAATCACAGGCCGCCTCCGCGTACCTTGGTATCCAACACACCACGAATTCACGCAGGCCCGTCTTAGCGGTGTGGGATGTCCGGACCGAGCGTGCCAACCAAGATGGAGGTTTTTCATGTACACCAAGCAAATCATCAAACCTTTCCATGTAGCGATCGCCGCCGGGTTGCTCAGCGCGCTCTTCGTGACTGCTCCGGCCCAAGCAGTGGACCAAAGCGCATGGCTCCAGGAGCAAATCGCCATCACTGACGGGGCGTCATATAGCCAACTCGGAACGCCCGGAGGCGCGCCAAGCCAAGGTGCCGGCAAGTTCTACAAGATGGACGCCCAGAGCGTGTGGGTTCAGGCGCAACTGGCGGTCACCGATGGTTCGTCGTCCTACATTCGTAATGACGCAGAGCCGGTATATGCCGGCGCCCCGCGCCCGGGCAGCAACGCGATGGCCGACAAGCAGTTCGCGTTTGTCGAGCACGGGCTTCACCAGACCGACGGTTGCAACGAGTGAAGCAGCGCGGGCGCCCCACGGCAGATGACGCGGGGCGCCGCTGCTCCACAGCCATATTGGAAGGAGGCAGGCACATCATGGAAACCCCCCAATTCCCGCGCATCGATCTGTCCTCCCTGACAGCCCCTGCGCTGCTGCGGCCCACGCTCGCTCGCGCGTGCCTGGGTATTCTCTTGGTCGCGGGGATGCTCGCGACTGCCATCGTGTTTCCGGCCTAGCCGCTAGCGAAGGTCTACCGAGTCGGCGTGCTCGCTGGAGCTGCCATGCAGTCCAGCTGGCGCACCCAACCCCGCAATCGCAAGCAGGAGGGCACCAGCCTGGGGCTGACGCTCACGCGCAAGTTCGTCGAGTTGCACGGCGGCAGCGTAGAGGTTACGAGCGTGCCAAGCCTCGGTTCCACCTTCACGGTTTCGCTCCCGTTGCCCTCGTGATTGCAAAGCCGGTGCCGCTGGTTCACAGCGACATCTGCAAGCACCTGAGCACCTCTCTCCCCATCCGATTGGTTGTCCCGCTCCACTGAGTTCCGCGAGCGCGACCCATCCGTGAATAGTTTACAGATTCTCCGTGCAACCCTTCGCAGAAGCGCAGGCCGCCGATGCGTAAATTGGCATTCCAACACACCACCAATACGTACAGGCCTGGGATAGCGGTGTGGGATATCCGGGCCA
>JBEVOI010000185.1:0-5339 GCA_040507665.1 Burkholderiales bacterium | reverse complement strand
TTGTGTGAGGCACTGATCACGATCCCCGCCGATAGTCGCAGCGCCCGCGTCAGGTAGGCAACCGCAGGGGTAGGCATCGGACCGGCAAGGTAGACGTCCACGCCGGCTGCCGACAGCCCCGCCTGCAGGGCGGACTCCAGCATGTAACCGGAGATGCGGGTGTCCTTGCCGATGAGGACCGCGGGATGGTCGCCGCTGCGATGCGCCAAGCCTTCGCCGACAAGCACCTTCCCGGCGGCAAATCCGAGGTGCATCACGAATTCGGGCGTGATCGGGTCTTCACCCACTCGACCACGCACCCCGTCAGTGCCGAAATAGCTTCTAGTCATGGCTGGATTCTACCGCCTCGTAAATCGCCAGGGCATCCCGCGTCGCCCGCACGTCGTGCACGCGAACGATTTTCGCGCCACGGTACACTGCAACCAGCGCCGCAGCGACGCTCGAGTGAACCCGTTCGCCGATCTCGCGGTCCGTGATCTTTCCCAGCACCGACTTTCGCGACAGCCCAGCCAGTACCGGCACGCCGAGGGTGCTGAGCCGCTCGAGGTCGCGCAGCAGCGCGATGTTGTGCGCCGTGCTCTTGCCGAAGCCGAAACCTGGATCGATCACGATCCGGTCGCGCGCGATCCCTGCCCGCTCGCAAGCAACGACCCGGTCGCGCAGAAAGGACTCCACCTCGCGAACCACGTCCGCGTACTGCGGGGCCATCTGCATCGTCTGCGGGTCGCCCTGCATGTGCATCAGGCAGACCCCAGCATCCGTAGCCGCGACCAACTCCAGCGCCCCCGGCTCCCGCAGCGCCTTGACGTCGTTCACCATGCTCGCTCCGGCGGCCAGTGCCGCCCCCATTACCTCGGGCTTGTAGGTGTCGATGGAAAGCGGAACCGAGCTGTCCACAAGCCTTTCGATAACCGGCAGCACCCGGTCCAGTTCCACCGCAAGGCTCACCGGGGTGGCCCCCGGCCGGGTGGATTCCCCTCCGATGTCGAGGATATCTGCACCTTCTGCGAGCAGCCGCCGCGCCTGCAGCACCGCCGCCTCGACCGACGCGAAAGATCCTCCATCGGAAAACGAGTCCGGCGTCACGTTGACGATGCCCATAACCAGTGGGCGGGACAACGAGAGGCGGAATCGGCCGCACGCCAGGTCGCGCATGGTGGGTCAAACAAAGCAAGGGCCGGACAACCTGTGCCCGGCCCATTCTGCAATAGCGGCGATCAGGTACCCTGAGCGGCCGAAGGCGCGGTGGAGGGTGCAGTCGGGGCGCTGCTAGGCGGCGGCTGGGGCGCCGTGGCCGTGGGTCGCGGCGGACGCGGCGAGCGACCCTCCATGATGTCCACGATCTGGTCCGCATCGAGGGTCTCCCATTCCAGCAGAGCCTTCGCCATCGTCTCGACCTTGTCCCGGTTCTCCTCGATCAAGCGCCGCGAAAGACCATACTGCTGGTCGATGATGCGACGGATCTCGGCATCCACCTTCTGCATCGTGGTCTCGGATACGTTCTTGTGGGTCGTGATGGAACGGCCGAGGAATACCTCCCCCTCGTTTTCTCCGTACACCATCGGACCGAGCGCATCGCTCATCCCCCACTCCGTAACCATGCGGCGCGCCATCTCGGTCGCCTTCTTGAAGTCATCGCCGGCGCCGGTGGTCATCTGGTTCATGAACACCTCTTCTGCGATGCGCCCGCCGAACAGCACCGCGATCCTGTTCATGATGTAGTCGCGATCGTAGCTGTAGCGATCCTCTTCCGGCAGTTGCATGGTCACGCCCAGCGCGCGACCGCGCGGGATGATGGTGACCTTGTGCACGGGATCCGCCTTCGGCAGCAGCTTCGCGACCACCACATGACCGGACTCGTGATACGCGGTATTGCGGCGCTCATCCTCCGGCATCACGAGCGAGCGACGCTCCGCGCCCATCATGATCTTGTCCTTGGCGCGCTCGAAGTCCTCCATATCGACAAGACGTTTGCTGCCACGGGCGGCAAAAAGCGCGGCCTCGTTCACGAGATTGGCCAGATCGGCGCCCGAGAAGCCGGGCGTACCCCGCGCCAGGATGTCGGCGCGGACGTCCGGCGCGACCGGGACCTTGCGCATGTGCACGTTCAGGATCTGCTCGCGGCCGCGGATGTCCGGCAGCGGCACGACCACCTGACGGTCGAAGCGGCCGGGACGCAGCAGCGCCGGATCGAGAACGTCGGGCCGGTTGGTTGCGGCGATCACGATAACGCCGGAGTTGCCCTCGAAGCCATCCATCTCGACCAGCAGCTGATTCAAGGTCTGCTCGCGCTCGTCGTTGCCACCGCCGAGGCCTGCGCCCCGCTGACGACCGACTGCGTCGATCTCGTCGATGAACACGATGCAGGGCGCGTGCTTCTTCGCCTGCTCGAACATGTCACGGACGCGGGCAGCGCCGACGCCCACGAACATTTCAACGAAATCGGAACCGGAAATCGAGAAGAACGGAACCTTTGCCTCGCCCGCGATGGCCTTCGCCAGCAGCGTCTTGCCGGTGCCCGGATTGCCGACCATCAATACCCCGCGTGGAATGCGCCCGCCGAGCTTCTGGAATTTGCCCGGGTCGCGCAGGAATTCGACCAGCTCCGCGACCTCTTCCTTCGCTTCCTCGCAGCCGGCGACATCGGCGAAAGTCACGGTGTTGGTCGATTCATCGAGCAATCGTGCGCGGCTCTTGCCGAAAGAGAAAGCGCCGCCGCGTCCACCACCCTGCATCTGGCGCATGAAGAAGATCCATACGCCGATGAGCAGCAACATCGGGAACCAGGAGACGAAGATGTTCATGAGGAGCGACGGCTCCTCCTCCGGCTTGGCCTCGACGATGACGCCGTTCTTCAGCAGATCGGACACCATCCATGGGTCCGACGGCGCGTAGGTCGTGAAGCGCTTGTTGTCGGTACGGATACCCTTGATGATGCGGCCCTCGATTGTGACCTTGGCCACCTTGCCCTGCTTCACTTCTTCGATGAACTGCGAGTAGTCCATCGGGCTCTGGGCGGTCTGGCGGGTGCTGAACTGGTTGAACACAGTCATCAGCACAAGGGCGATCACCAGCCAAATGGCCACGTTCTTTACGAGATTGTTCAAGTTCACTCCTCGAAACTGCCGCGCTCAATGCCTTTCGGCAACGATTCTAATCCCATTAGTCAGGGCTGTCACAGCGGGGTGACCGCAGGTCAAGCGGTTCCCGTGCCAAGTCTTCGCTGCGCACCGGGTTCCGAGCAACGAGGTAAACCTCCCTCGAACTGTCCCGCGAAGCCTTGGGCTTGCGCACCGCTAACGTCCCGAAGGACCGCCGCATCCGCGCTACAAACGCATCGTACCCGCGGCCGTGGAACAGTTTGACTAGAAACGCTCCCCCCGGTTTCACCCAATGCAGGGCAAATTCCATCGCCAGCTCCCCGAGCGCGATGCACCGGGCCTGATCCATCGCCGATATTCCGCTCATATTGGGCGCCATGTCCGAAAGCACAAGGTCTACCGGCCGTCCTTCGAGGACCTGCTCCAGTCGGGCGCGGACCGCGGCGTCCTGAAAATCGCCGCGAATGATGCAGACGTCGCTAAGCGGCGACATCTCGATCTGGTCCAGGGCGATGACACGCCCACCCGGCGCAACGGCGCTCGCAACCACCTGTGACCAGCTTCCGGGGGCAGCTCCCAGATCAACTACGGTGAGACCGGGCCTCAGCAGGCGGTCGCGTTCGGCGATTTCGAGGAGTTTGTAGGCCGCACGGGACCGGTAGCCTTCGTCCCGGGCATGCCGAACATGGGGATCGGATACATGCCGACGCATCCAGGCCTTGCTGGTCTTGCTGCGCTTCATCGCGTAAAGTCCGGAGCTTTTCTGACGCGGACCAGCTTCAAGTCCTCGAGCCAGCTTCCGATGACCGATAGTGCATTCCAGCTATCTGCGGCCGAGCGCCGCGCCCTCAGGGCGCGCGCCCACCCCCTGCACCCGGTCGTGATCGTCGGGTCGAAGGGACTGACGGATGCGGTGCTGAAAGAGGTCGATAGCGCGCTCAAGAGCCATGGTCTGATCAAGCTCAGGGTCGCGACCGTGGACCGGGAAGAACGCGCAGCCCAGCTCGCCCACCTCTGCGCGGCGCTCGCGGCCGTCCCAGTGCAGAACATCGGCAAGATCGCTGTGCTCTATCGCGAGATCGTCGACACCCCTGAGCGGCCCATGCCGCGGTCCAAGTCGAGCGCGAAGCGCCGTCCGGCTCGCCGGCTCGCGTCTGCGCCGCGTCCACGGGGGCAGGATCATCCTGACCGCCCGGCTCCGAAGCGCGCTCGCCCAAGCAGGCGTCCCGTTGCAAACCCCCACAGCGGAAAGTCCGACCGCTCTGCCCCAGCGCGGAAGCCTCGATCCCGCGCCTAAGCGGTCGGGCGGTATCGGTGATGCACCACCACCAGCGCGAGTCCCAGCGCACAGTTCAGGAGATACAAGCTGCTTGCCACGCCATGCCAAGTGGCGAACCGACCGCGCAGGGGGCTTTGCATCACATCGAGCGGCGCCGCCTCCTGCTTGAGCCCCGCGAGCATCGGCTGAATGCCAAACTCCCCGATGGCGGTCAGCGCGATCATCGCCAAAATGAGCCAGGCAAACGGCTTTCGCAAGCAGGCCCGACCGAAGCACGTGAAGGCGTGGACAAGCAGCAAAGCCCCACACGCCAGTCCCGCATATGCGAGGACGCTGAACAGCCGGCCCGCGACCGCACCTGCGAGCACCCGGTCCGGCAAGATCCTGAAGAGCATCGGAGCGATCAGCAAGCCCATGGTCCAGAGCGCTCCGACCCAGAACGTCAAGACAACGGTTTGCAGATGCTCGACCAGCACGCGCATCAACGGTCTAAGCGAACAGCCACCAAAAGCGCGGCCTGCACCTGATCGGGTCGCAGACTCAGACGAGCTGCGTGCCCGCCTTCAAACATATTTCACGTCCAGAATCTCATACTCGCGCAGCCCGCCTGGAGCCTGCACTTCGGCAACCTCGCCGGCGTACTTGCCGACCAGCGCGCGCGCGGTGGGCGAGGTGATCGAGATCTTGCCAAGCTTGATGTCGGCCTCGTCCTCGCCCACGAGCTGATAGGTGACCACCTCCCGGCTGTCCATGTCCTCAAGCTCGACCGTGGCGCCGAACACGCAGCGGCCGTCAGCATCAAGCAGCGCCGGGTTGATGATCTGGGCGTTGCCGAGCTTCGCCTCGAGTTCCGAGATGCGTCCTTCGACGAAGCTCTGGCGTTCCTTCGCGGCGTGGTATTCCGCGTTCTCCGAGAGGTCGCCGTGAGCGCGCGCTTCCGCGATGGCGCCGATGACGGC
>JBEVOI010000184.1:0-5053 GCA_040507665.1 Burkholderiales bacterium | reverse complement strand
TCGCGATATTGTAGATGTCGATCTGCTCGTACTCCCGAATGTCCGCCGCCTCGAGAAGATTCTCGTCGACGGCACAGGAGCCCTCGTAATTGAGCTCCGCATGGGTGGTGGTCACCCGGTGCAGCTTCGCCTTGAGCATGGTTCGTTGCATCTTACGACCCTCCGGACGGTGAAGGGACAACGCGGGAGGCCGATTATAACGGGATCAGCCCCCGATACAAGCTTCAAGATTGTCGATCAGCCGAGTGGCTCCGAGCCACGCTGCCGCGAGTATTACGAGCGGCTCGCCGGCCCCGGACGGCGCCTGGAGATTCGAGCATTGGCGCACCGCAACATAGTCCACGCGGAAGCCCTCGCTGTCAAGGCGATCGCGCGCATCGCTCTCCAGCACGGCAACGTCGCACCGCCCGGCTTCCAGTTCGTCCTTCACCCGCGACAGGGCGCGGTGCAGCCCAGCGGCGCGGGAGCGCTCGACAGGCGACAGATACTGGTTGCGTGAGCTCATCGCGAGTCCATCCGATTCCCGCCGTGTCTCCCCGGCGAGAATCCGCACCGGGAGGTTCAATTGCTCCACCATCGACCGGATGACAAACAGCTGCTGATAGTCCTTCTTGCCGAAAACCGCGACGTTAGGCCGCACGGCGTTAAACAGCTTGAGCACGACGGTGGCAACGCCGCGAAAGTGGCCGGGCCGGAACACACCGCAGAGATCGCTCGCGATCGCCGGGGGTTCCACGAAGAACTCCTGCGGCACCGGATAGAGCTCGCGCTCCCCGGGTGCGAAGACGACATCGACACCGAGCGGCGCCAGCTGCGCGAGGTCCGATTCGAGGGTGCGCGGATAGCGATCGAAGTCTTCGTGGGGGCCGAATTGCAACCGGTTGACGAAGATGCTCGTCACCACGCAGCCGCTTTCCTCGCGCGCGATGCGAACCAGGTCCAGATGCCCTTGGTGCAGGTTGCCCATCGTCGGCACGAGCGCGACGCCCGGTTCGGAACCGAGCCGATCTCGCAACGACGCGATGGAAGAAATCACTTCCATGGCCAGAGCTATCCTCGTTTGCCCCGCGTCCGACGAGACGCGACGGGGAGGGCGATAAACGCGGGTCCAGACTGCGGGTTGACGCGGAGGTCAGAACGCGTGCTCGGGTCCCGGGAAGGTCTTCGCCTTGACCTCCTTGACGTAGCTCTCCACCGCGGCCTGCAGGCTGCGTGAGGGGCGCATGAAATTCTTGACGAACTTTGCTTTCTTCCCGGGATAGACGTCTAGCATGTCATGCAGCACGAGCACCTGACCCGAGCAGTCGACACCCGCGCCGATACCGATGGTGGGAATGCTGAGGCTCTCGGTGACCTCCTTTGCGAGCCGCGCGGGAATCGCCTCGAGCACGACGACACCGGCGCCGACCTTTTCGAGGTTACGCGCGTCCTCGAGGATCCGCGCCGCCTCGTCATCAGCGCGGCCCTGCACCTGGTAGCCCCCGAGCTGGTGCACCGACTGGGGTGTGAGCCCCACGTGGCCGCATACGGGAATCCCGCGCCGGGTGAGGTACGCGACCGTTTCGAGCATCGGCGCGCCGCCTTCGATCTTGACCATGTGCCCCCCTGCCGCCATCAGCTGCGCCGCGTGCCTGAAGGTCTCCGCCGGGCCGCACTGAAAGGTGCCGAAGGGCATGTCCGCGACGATGAACGCGCGCTTCGCGCCGCGGGCGACGCAAGCGGTGTGATACGCCATCTGCTCCAGCGTCACCGGGAGCGTCGTCTCATGACCCTGGAGCACCATACCGAGGGAGTCGCCCACCAGCAGGATCTCGACGCCGGCGTCGTCCAGCAGCGCGGCGAAGCTCGCGTCGTAGCAGGTCAGCGTCGCGATCTTGTTGCCCTCGAGGGCCATGCGCTGGAGGGTGGAGAGTGTGATCCGCATGATTCAGTTTCCCAGGTTGAAGAATGCTCGGCTGCCGCGCATTTCCGCCACCCGCGCAAGCAGGAGGTCGAGGTCTGCGCGCTCATCGACGAAGTTGAGGTTGTCGCTATTCACGATCAGCACCGGCGCCGCATCGTAGTGATGAAAGAAGCGGCTGTAGGCGTCCGCAAGGCGCCTCAGGTAGTCCTCCGTCAACCCCGTCTCGTAGCCGACCCCACGCCGCCGCACCCGTTCCATCAGCGTTTCTGGCGATGCCTTTAGGTAGATCACGAGATCGGGCGACGGCGCCCGCGGCTTGAGGTGGCCGTAGATGCCTTGGTAGAGCGCCAGCTCCTCGTTCGTGAGCGTGAGCTGGGCAAAGAGCGGATCCTTGTCGAGGATGAAATCCGCCACCGTGCGGCCGGCGAGGAGGTCCTCCTGGTTCGTGCCGGACAGGTGGTTCACCCTTTGGAACAGGAAGAAGAGCTGGGTCGCGAGCGCATACCGCTCGGGATCCTGGTAGAAGCGCGCCAGAAACGGGTTCGCGTCGGGATCCTCCAGCAGCAGGCGTGCGGGGAGCCGCGCTGCGATCGCACGGGCCAGGCTGGTCTTGCCGGCGCCGATCGGGCCTTCGATGGCGAGATAGCGCAGGCGCTCAGGCAGCATCGAGCCGCTCCAGGCGCTGATCCAGGCACCCCGGCACCAGGTCGGCGATGCGTCCCTTGCCCGGAATGACCGCGTCGGGTGCAATCTCCGCCAGGGGCAGCAGCACGAACGCCCGCTCGTGCATGCGAGGGTGCGGAAGTGTGAGCCCGTGCTCGCTCAGGACCAGATCCCCATAGAGCAACACATCGAGGTCGAGGGTGCGCGGCGCGTTCAGGAACTCGCGCACGCGACCGTGGCGCCGCTCGATGGCGAGGAGCCCGTCGAGAAGGGTGTGGGGGGCAAGTGCCGTTTCGACCATGACCACCGCGTTGATGAAATCGGGCTGATCCACGAATCCGACGGGCGCGGTTCGGTACAGCGAGGAGCGTTTGAGCAGTCGCGTCTCCGGCAGCGCGCCGACCTCCTGCATGCCGCGGACGACCTGCTCGCGCGGGCTGTCGAGGTTGCTTCCCAGGGCGACGAACGCAACGTGCCGCCCGGTCACGGCTCGCCTCCCCCTCCCCCGACCGGCTCCGCCGCCGGCGTGGCACGCTTCCGGCGCGGACGTCGCCGGCGCGGCCCGGTACCGGGCAGCAGCATCGCATTGCGCTCTTCGTCATTGACACGCTGGAACTTCGTCCACCACTCGCCCAGTGCGGGGTCCACCTCGCCGCTTTCGCAGCGAAGCAGCAGAAAGTCGTAGCCCGCGCGGAATCGCTCAAGGGAAAGCAACGAAACCGGCCGCCTGCCGCTACGGATTTCGAAGCGTGGTTGCATCGCCCACAGCTCCTTCATCGGCGCGCTGAAGCGGCGCGGGATCGCGAGCCTCTCCGACTGCTGGCTCACGACCTGTTCCATGGCCTCGTGCAGCGCCGGCATCGGCTTCATTCCCGTCGCCTGCAGCGCTGTCCACGCGTTCAGTACGTCGTGCCAGAGCAGGGACGCGAACAGGAACGCCGGCGAAACAGGCTTCTCCGCGCGCACCCGCTCGTCCGTGTTCCGGAGCGCGAGCATGATGAAGCGCTGGCCGAGGGGCTGCTCGAGGATTGCATCCAGCATCGGCATCAGCCCATGGTGCAGCCCTTCCTGACGCAATTGCTCTACGCATTCCGTTGCGTGTCCGGAGAGCAGGAGCTTCAGCATCTCGTCGAAGAGCCTTGCCGCCGGCACGTTCTGGAGCAGATCCGAGAGCGGCTTGATCGGTTTGCGCGTCGCCGGCTCTATCTCCAGCCCGAGCTTGGCGGCAAGCCGAACCGCGCGCAGCATGCGCACCGGGTCTTCGCGGTAGCGGCTCTCCGGGTCCCCGATCATGCGCAGCCGCTTCTTCTGCAGATCCTCCCAGCCGCCGCAGTAGTCCAGGATCTGTTGGGTGGTCGGGTCGTAGAAGAGCGCGTTGATGGTGAAGTCGCGGCGGATCGCGTCCTCCTCCTGAGTGCCCCAGACATTATCGCGCAGCAGCCGGCCGTGGGCGTCCTTCTGCACGTCCGCGGCATCGTTGTCCGCCGCGGGACCGCGGAAGGTGGAGACCTCTACCGTTTCCGGTCCGCACAAGCAGTGCACGATCTGGAAGCGACGGCCGATGATGCGCGAGCGGCGAAAGGCAGCGTGCACCTCTTCCGGCGTCGCGCTCGTGGCGACGTCGAAGTCCTTCGGATCGCGTCCGAGCAGCAGATCGCGCACCGCGCCCCCGACAACGTGCGCCGCGTATCCCTTCTCCTGCAGCGTGGACGTCACCTTGCGCGCGCAATTGCTGATGCGGCTGCGGGCGACCCCGTGGATCTCGAACGGAATGACGACCGGATCCTGCGAGCGCGAACGACGCGAGAAAACGCGGTGCAGGAACTTGCGGATCATGAATTCGCTTGGTGGAACTGCCGCAGAAGGTGCAGAGGCCGCCAGTGCGCCGCTGCGTCAAGGATTATACATTGGACGCCGGACCCGGCCCGCCTGTCACCGACGGCCCGGGCTCATGCATGCGTCATCGGAACAGGAGACCGGCGCAAGCTGCGCCTCTCACCGGGGGCCGGGCCGAAGGCTAATAACGGGCCATCCCCGCTCCCGGGCGTGGCGTCGCAGCGTGTCGTCGGGGTCCACTGCCACCGGTCGAGTGACCAGGCACAGAAGCGGCAGATCGTTCAGCGAGTCGCTGTAGAACCAGCTCTCTTCGAAGGATTCCAGGGGCTGCCCGCGTTCCTGCAGCCACTCCCGCAAGCGTTCGACCTTGCCTTCCCGAAAGCAAGGCGTTCCCGCCACGCGACCGGTGAACTCCCCGTCGATCTCATCAGGCACGGTAGCGATGAGGTACGCGACGCCGAGCTCGCGGGCGATGGGCGCGGTCACGAAGCTGTTGGTCGCGGTGATGATGACCCGCAGGTCCTGCGCATAGCTTCGCACCAGGTCCCGCGCCGGATCACCGATGATCGGCAGGATCTTGCGGCGCATGAATTCCCGATGCCACTCGTCGAGCACTGCGCGCGGGTGTCGGGAGAGCGGTTTGAGCTGGAA
>JBEVOI010000139.1:0-13872 GCA_040507665.1 Burkholderiales bacterium | reverse complement strand
GCGCTCGAGCCTGTGAGCGACGACGAAGAAAGCTTTGCTCCGATCTCGTACCTCGCGGACCCGGACGCGGAGCCCGGTCGCATCCTCGAGCATGACGAAACCGAGCGCCTGCGTGCTGCGGGTCTGGAGCGCGCGCTGGAGGAACTCGATCCCCGCAGCCGTCGCATCATCCAGGCGCGCTGGCTGACCGAGGACAAGAGCTCTACGCTGCATGATCTGGCAGCGGAGTTCGGGGTATCTGCCGAGCGCATCCGGCAAATCGAGCAGAAGGCGATGCAGAAGATGAAAGCCTTGATGGCCCCAGCTGCCTGACGGCGGGTTCGGCACAAACAAAGCCCCGCGATTTTTCGCGGGGCTTCTTTTATCTGCTCTAGGCGATCGGTCAGCCCTTCTCCTGCAAGAGCAGCCTGATATCGTGTGTGAGGGCCTCGGGCCCCTGCCCGTAGCCCGCGAAAAGCCGCAGACGTCCGGCGGGATCAAACACGAAAGCCGCGGCCGTGTGATCCAGCGTGTAGGTCCCAGGGGTCGCGCCGGGGAGCTTCCTGTAGTACACCTTGAAATCCTTTGCCGTGCGCGCGATGACTTCCGGGTCACCGTAAAGCCCGACGAAGCTGGAGTCGAAGGCGGGAACGTACTGCTTGAGAATCGCCGGCGTGTCCCGTTCCGGATCCAGCGTCACGAACACCACCTGCATCCTGCTACCGTCCGCCCCGAGTTGCTTCCTCACGAGCGCGAGTTCTGCCAGTGTACCCGGGCAAACCTCCGGGCAATGGGTAAAGCCGAAGAACAGCACGACCACCTTGCCCTTGAAGTCCTCCAGCGTTGTCGGCTTGCCGGAAGAGTCGAGCAGGGAAAAGCCTTTCCCGAAATCGGCGCCGGTGATATCCGTGGCCCTGAACGGTGGGGGCTTTTGAACGTCGCCGCAAGCGGCAAGCACCATCAGCCCCAAAGCGACAAGAAGGCAGCGGGGGTCGAGGATGCGCCTCATCCGGAGCACATCGATCAGGCAGTGCTGTTCAGGAGAAACGCCAGTAGTGGTCCAACAACAGCGCGGCGAACATGGCGGAAAGGTAGGCGATGGAGTAACGGAAAGTCGAGTGCGCAACATGGTCCGTGTAGGCCACGTAGATGCGCCATGCATACCAAAGGAATACCGCACCGAGCACCACGGCCGAGCCGAGATAGATCAGGCCGCTCATGCGCGTGGCAAACGGCAGCAGGGAAACGGCGAAAAGAATCACGGTGTAGAGCAGCACATGCAGCCGCGTGTACTTGTCGCCGTGGGTCACGGGCAGCATTGGAACACCCGCCTTCGCGTACTCGTGCTTCCGGTATAGCGCAAGGGCCCAAAAATGTGGCGGCGTCCACGCGAAGATGATGAGAAACAGCAATAGTGCTTCCTGCGAAACCTCTCCCGTGACCGCCGCCCAGCCCAGCACCGGCGGCATTGCGCCGGAGGCACCCCCGATCACGATGTTCTGGGGCGTCAGGGGCTTGAGCACCACGGTGTAGATGATTGCGTAGCCGATGAAGGTCGCCAGGGTGAGCCACATGGTGAGCGGGTTCACCAGATGGTAAAGGAGCCACATCCCGACCCCGCCAACCGTGCCCGCGAAGGCAAGCGTCTGGGCAGAGTTCAGCGTCCCGCGCGGCAGTGGACGCGCCCGTGTGCGCGCCATGACCGCATCGATCTTCTGCTCCACGAGGCAGTTCACCGCCGCCGCCGCCCCAGCGACGAGTGCAATACCGATGGTTCCGAACACGAGCGCCTGCAATGGCACCATTCCCGGCACCGCGAGGAACATTCCGATCACCGCCGTGAAGACGATGAGTGACACCACGCGCGGCTTGGTGAGTTGGATAAATTGAGAAGAGAGGCTCTGCGCGCGGTGCGCGCCAGCAGTTTGGGTCATCGGCATATGCCGGTCGGAACTCCAGGGTAGCCGGTGATTTTAGCATCGCGCCTCGCCGCGGAACAACGCACTTCGGGTCCCGAGAATCGGTGGGTTTCGGACGCGATCTGCATCTCATGGCAGATATCGACGAAACAGCATTGGGGAACCTCTGAATAGCTCCAAAATGCACACTGCGCGGAGAAGCTCAGCCGATCCGGGACACCTTCAAGAGGCGGACGAAGTCCTTCTTCATGCGCGCAGGGTCGGCATCCCGCGGGTAGCGCATCATGAGATTGCCAAGAGGATCGATCACGTAGATGTAATCCCGTGGCTCGCCTTGGGCAGGCAGCGCTGCCGAGAGCTCGCTCCCGCGCGTATCAACCATCCACGCTCCCCGGTGCAACTCGGCCAGCTTCGGATCCGGTGAGATGCCGTCGGCGACGAGCCAGACACGCTCGATGCGATCCATATCCTTGCCTTGCATCAGTCGGATCTGTCGCACCTTGAAAAGCTTCTCCTGGCACGGTGCATCGCAGCCCCCACTGTCGACCGTCAGCATGACCCATCTTCCTCGCAGATCGGATAGGCGGAACGCCCTGCCGTCGAGTGTGCGCAGGCTGGCATCCGGCAGCGGCTTCACTTCGAGGATCTCGCCGTAGTTGGTCGAGCCTGACGGCCTCCAGACATAGAACATGAGATACGACGCCACTACCGGCAGCGTGCATACGAGGGCCACCACGATCAGGCTACGACTGCCCTTGTGCGCCGGATTTGCGCCGGAAGCCGGATACGACATAGGTCACCAGAATCGCGAGACAGAGAGCAAACCATTGGAACGCATAGGCCAGGTGCTTGTCACGCCCGGAGTCTGGACGATCCCACACCCGCTGCAGTCCATCGTCAAGGGCGCTCTCCTGCCGGACCAGGATCGGCTGCAGGTCGAGACCGCTGTCCTTCCGCATCCGATCCATGTCGAAGCTGAGCCACGCCTTGCCTTCCGCGCCGGCGTCCGACAGTTGGTACACACGCTGCGCCGGCATCACTGTTCCTTCCACCGTCACCGACCCCTGCGGCGTCCTCACCACAGGCAGCGTGTCCCGCCTTGGGGATCCCGCGATCCAGCCACGGTTCACCGCGACGAAGGTCTGGCTGTCGCCGATACGCAGGGGAGTCACGATCTCGAAGCCGGGCACACGCTCGCGCAAGCGGTTGTCGAGATACACAGTATGCTCGGGCGCGAAGCTCCCGGAGACACGTACGCGCCGGTACAGCAACTCCTCCGGGTTGACGGGTGCGGCGGAAACGGCTGCTGGGGGCTCTTCGCGCAGCGCTTCCAACCTCTCTTGGCGGCGTTCCTTTTCCGCTGCGCGGTTCATCTGCCAGAAGCCTGCGGCCAGGGTGACCGTTATTCCCAGCACAGCTGCGATCGAGGGCACCAACCGCGCCCGGAAGGCGCGCGACAGACTCATGCTTCGTTGGCGAGCAGCGGCGCCATTCGATACACTCGAATCCAGGGAGGCGCCGTCATGATGAAGATCATCGTACTGCTGCTGGTGGTCCTGATTCTCTTCAGTCTCGGATCCGGACTGTATTTCCTGGTCAAGGACAAGGGCACATCCGAACGTGCGGTCAAGGCGCTCACCTGGAGAGTTGGCCTGTCGGTCGCTCTGTTCGCGCTGCTCATGGCTGGCTACTACCTCGGCTTCATCCCGAAGCAAGGACTCTGACCCGGACCCGCGAGGGTGGCGCCGCTACCCGTCCACTGAGACAATCTGCGGCCGCAGAAAAGCACAGAGTCGACGGCCAATGAAAAACGCCGCACAGCATCCGTGTGCGGCGTCCGTTTCACCCTCTTGCGAGGGGGGTCCGTCCCTCCTCCTCGTGTTCTGTGCCTTGCTCTCAGACTAACCAGTAGACAAGGAGGAACAGCAGAAGCCAAACCACGTCCACAAAGTGCCAATACCAGGACACGCCTTCGAAAGCGAAGTGGCGGTCAGGGGTGAAATGGCCGGCGATGCTCCGGAACAGGATCACGATGAGCATGATCGTGCCGAGCGTGACGTGCAGGCCGTGGAAGCCGGTGAGCATGAAGAATGTTGCCCCGTAGGCGCCAGAGGTCAGCTTCAGGTTCATCTCGGAATAGGCGTGACCGTACTCGTAGGCCTGCAGCCCGAGGAAGGTCACGCCAAGCAGCACGGTCAGCAGAAGCCCCAATATCAGCTGGCCGCGGTTATTCTTCTTCAGGCCCCAGTGCGCCCACGTCACCGTTACGCCCGAGCTGAGGAGGATGAGCGTATTGACTGCCGGAATCCCTGCGGCAGCCATCGGCGTGAAGTTCTGCGCGAGGCCCGGCCCCGCCGCTGGCCACGTACCGCTGAAATTCGGCCACAGCAGCTTGTTCTCCATGTCGGCCAGCCAAGGCACGGAGAGCACGCGCATGTAGAAGAGCGCACCGAAGAACGCCGCGAAGAACATGACCTCCGAGAAGATGAACCAGCTCATCCCCCAGCGGAAGGACCCGTCGACGTGCATGTTGTAGACGCCTTTCTGGTTTTCGTGGATGACGATACCGAACCACCCGAAAAGCATGTAGATGAGCACCGCCACGCCGAGGGCGAGGACCCAGGGACCGACGACGGGCTCCCGGTTGATCCACAACGCGGCCCCGAAAGCCATGAGCAGCAGCGCCACGGAGCCGAAGATGGGCCACCGTGAGGGCTCTGGAATGAAGTATTTGCTGGCTTCAGTTGCCATCTAAGCTTCTCCTCCCGCTAAAATCCGTCTCGCCTTTCCTAGGCAGTAATCCACGTCACCAGCAGCACCAAGCCCGCCACGAACAATGCTGCTGCGATGATCCCGGTGAGGATAACCTGCACTGGGGTGAGTGAGGCCAGATCGCGCTCATGATCCCCCTTGCGTCGCACGCCGAAGAAGGCCCAGAACACGGCTTTCGCGGCCCCGAGGGGACCTGCGTTTCTCGCGGCGCCGCCCTCCTCATCCGGATGAGACATCAACCGCGGCCAGCGCCCGTCGCGTCCGCAGACTGCTTCCCCGAGCCCTCGACCTCGAAGAACGTGTAGCTCAGCGTGACCGTGTTGAGGTCAGCCGGTGCCGCCGGGTCGATCACGAACACCACCGGCATCTCACGCACCTCGCCCGGCTGGAGGACCTGCTGCTTGAAGCAAAAACAGTCGAGCTTCTTAAAGTAGCGGCCCGCGTACGCCGGACCGTAGCTCGGGATCGCCTGCAGGGTGACGGGTACGGCGGCGTCGTTGCGAACTTCGTAAGTCACCCGGGTCAGTGCGCCGGGATGGATCTGCACGCTGCGCTCGAGCGGCCTGAAACTCCAGGGAAGCGCGTGGCGCGCGTTCGCATCGAGCTCGACCACCACGAAGCGCGAGGCATCCACCTGGCTATTCACGGCATCGTCGCGCTGCACCACGCTGTTCAGCCCGACCGCTTCACAGATCGCCTTGTAGAATGGCACCAGTAAAAAGCCGAATCCGAACATCGCCGCCGCGACCACCACCAGCTTGCGCAGGGTAACGCTGTTCGCGTTCACGGTTGTGCTCATGACCAATGCCTCATGAACACCCCGACGAAGAACACGATCGCGACTGAGAGCAACACGAGCGCGGTTCGAAGCGTCCGTCTGCGCAAGTCCGGCTCCATGGCTGCGCCGCCGTTACCTCACCACCGGTGGGGTTTCGAACGAGTGATAGGGTGGGGGAGACGGCAACGTCCACTCGAGGCCGTGCGCTCCGTCCCAGGGTTTGTCCACCGCCTTCGCGCCGCCGCGGATGCACTTGATCACCACCCAAAGGAAGATCAACTGCGAAAGGCCGAAGCCAAAGGCACCAATCGAGGCAACCATATTGAAGTCGGCGAACTGTATCGCGTAGTCGGGAATACGCCGCGGCATGCCGGCGAGTCCGAGGAAATGCATGAAGAAGAAGGTCAGGTTGAAGAAGATGAGCGTCAGCCAGAAGTGCAGCTTGCCCAGCTTCTCGTCGTACATGTGACCAGTCCACTTCGGAAGCCAGTAGTAGGTGCCGCCGAAGATCGCGAACAAGGACCCCGCGACCAGAACGTAGTGGAAATGGGCCACGACGTAGTAGGTGTCTTGGAGTTGGATATCGACCGGCACGATCGAGAGGATCAGCCCCGTGAACCCCCCCATGGTAAACACGAAGATGAACCCGATCGCGAACAGCATTGGCGTCTCGAAGGTCATCGAGCCTTTCCACATGGTGGCGACCCAGTTGAACACCTTCACGCCGGTCGGGACCGCGATCAGTGCGGTTATGTACATGAAGAAAAGCTGCCCGGCCGCGGGCATGCCGACGGTGAACATGTGGTGCGCCCAGACCATGAAGGACAGGATCGCGATGGATGAGGTCGCATACACCATCGACGAGTAGCCGAACAGCGGTTTGCGGGAGAACGTCGGCAGGATTTCCGAAATGATCCCGAACGCAGGCAGGATCATGATGTACACCTCGGGATGTCCGAAGAACCAGAAGATGTGCTGATAGAGCACCGGGTCGCCACCGCCGGCCGCATTGAAGAAGTGAGTGCCGAAGTGCCGGTCGGTGAGCACCATCGTCACCGCGCCTGCGAGCACCGGCATCACCGCGATGAGCAAATAGGCGGTAATAAGCCACGTCCACACGAACATGGGCATCTTCATCATCGTCATGCCCGGCGCGCGCATGTTGAGGATGGTCGTGATGATATTGATGGACCCCATGATGGACGACAGGCCCATGATGTGGAGGGCGAATATCGCCAGGTCCATGCCTGGGCCCATTTGCACCGACAGCGGCGCATAGAGCGTCCAGCCTGCCGCCGTTGCGCCCCCGGGGACGAAGAAGGAGGTCACGAGCAGGATCGCCGCTGGCGGCAGCAGCCAGAAGCTCCAATTGTTCATCCGCGCAAACGCCATGTCGGGAGCACCGATCATGAGCGGCACCTGCCAGTTCGCGAAGCCCACGAATGCCGGCATGATCGCGCCGAACACCATGATGAGCCCGTGCATCGTCGTGAGCTGGTTGAAGAACTCGGGATTCCAGAACTGCAATCCCGGTTGGAACAGCTCGGCGCGAATGCCGAAAGCGAGAAGACCCCCGACAAAGAACATGGTGAAGCTGAACCACAGGTACATCGTGCCGATGTCCTTGTGGTTGGTGGTCGTCACCCAGCGCATGATCCCGGTCGGATGATGGTCATGGGCGTGTTCGTCGGTGTGGTCGTGTACGGTACCGGGTACGGCTGCCATCTGGGTCTCCTAGAGGTCTGCGGCGCAAGGGCCTAGTTTTGGGCGACTGCAGTACCTCGCAGCGCCTTCACGTCCGCCGCTTGCACGACGTCGCCAGTCTTGTTTTCCCAACTGTTGCGCTCGTAGGTCACGACCGCTGCAATCTCGATGTCCGATAGCTGCTTGAACGAAGCCATGGCAGTGCCCTGCTTGCCGTTCAACACCATCTTCAGTTGCTCCGCGACCGGACCATTGACCATCTTGGAGCCGGAAAGCCCGGGGAAGGCACCGGGAACGCCCATGCCGTTTGCCTGATGACAGGCCACGCAATTGGCCTGATACACCTTTTCGCCCTGGGTCTTCAGCTCGGCCAGCGTGTAGGTCTTGTTGGGGTCGATCTGTGCGGCGGCCATCTCCTTCTTCTTGCCGGCGACCCACTGCTTGTACTGATCCTCCTCCAGCACGTGGACGACGATCGGCATGAAGCCATGATCCTTGCCGCACAACTCGGCGCATTGGCCGCGATAGATGCCGGCCTTCTCCGCCTTGAACCAGGTGTCGCGCACGAACCCGGGAATGGCGTCCTGCTTCACGCCGAACGCCGGCACCCAGAACGCGTGGATGACGTCGTTCGCCGTAGTGAGGATGCGCACCTTCTTCCCCACCGGCACGACGAGAGGATTATCGACCTCCAGCAGGTAATGCTCACCTTTCGCTTCCGCGCCGGTGATCTGGGCCTGCGGTGTGGTCAGGTTGCTGTAGAAGCTGATGCCCTCGCCTTCGCCCTTTAGGTAATCGTAACCCCACTTCCATTGGTAGCCGGTGGCCTTCACGGTGAGATCGGAGAACGAGGTATCTTTCATCGCGAGGACGGTTTTGGTGGCAGGAATGGCCATGCCAACCAGGATCACGAACGGAATGACGGTCCAGATCACCTCGACCGTGGTGTTCTCGTGGAACGTTTCCGCCTGGTGCCCGAGCGACTTCCTGTGGGCGAAGATGGAGTAGAACATGACGCCGAACACGCCGATGAAGATCACGACGCAGATGGCGAAAATGAAGGAATGCAAGCTGACGATGCTTTCCGCGATCGGGGTTACCGGCGTCTGGAGCCCCCACTGGGCGGCATGTGCGAAGCCCGCGGAAGCGAGCATGGCCAAGCCAGCCAGAGCTTTTTTCATCATCTTTCCCCTACCTGTCCTCGTTCGTTCGAGAAGCCTGTTTGAGGTGCCGCCTGAGTTCGCGCGCGACCCGTTCCCGCTCCGCGTCGGTTAGGTGACGCCCCAATTCCACTTCCCGACCATGGGAACGCAAGCCAAGCCGATATCCATGGGCAACCTCGAGCAGGACCACCTGCGCCCAGTGGCGATCAAATTCGACACCCCGCACAGCCCCGCCCTCGCGCACCTCGACCCGAACCCGGTCGCCGCTGATTTCAACGTACTCATAGTCCCCGGCGTGCTTCTCGATGACCCGGAACGCGACGTACAGAACGACCATCTCGAGGCCGGCAAACGGAAGGACGAGCCACGCGCCGAAGGCCGCAAAGCCCAGCGCAATGGTTAGCGAAACGGCGCAGATAAAGCAGAGTACCCTCTGCCGTTCCGAGCGGGAGAGGGAGTTGTTCCGACGTGCGACGAGCAGATAATCAACCGATTGCCCTGCCTCGATCGTGGCCATCTGACTCGCAACGCCCTCTCGCGACCTCTCTGCTTCGCAAAAAATACCTGGTGGGCGACGTGAAGCGTAAAGCCCGGGAAAGGTATCACAGCGAGCGAACGCGACGCAAGCGTTCAGCCCGTGGAGCTCCGCGTCATGCATGGCTCTCCGGCCCAAGCGGACGAGCTCGCTCTGCGTCGTCGAGTGCCCGGAGAATCTGGTCGCGGTCGAGGTGTTTGGCGACGTGATCCACGCTGGTGTCCGTGAGGAACGGGATGCGCCCCACCGACGGCCAGCCCAGCCGATCCCCCAGCGCTATTACGTTCTCTTCCTGGTGCGCCATGTCGGGATCGATGTGGTTGGCGACCCAGCCACAAACCGGAATTTCACGTCGCTCAACGGCCTCCGCAGTAAGCAGCGCATGATTGAGGCAGCCGAGGCGCATTCCCACCACAAGGACCACCGGCAATCCCAACATTTGGACGAGGTCCGCGACCTCCTCCCGATCGTTCAGCGGCACCCGGAGTCCGCCAATCCCTTCGACCACGACCACATCGGCGAAGGCGCAGAGTTGGAGAAATACGGCTTCGATTCGCGGGAGTTCGATCCGGGTGCCAGCCTCGGCTGCGGCGACGTGAGGTGCGATCGCTGGCAGGAAACGGTACGAATTGACCAGATCCATTGGTAGGCCGAGGCCCGAGGCATCGGCAAGCTGTCGGGCATCGTCGGAGATGAGTCCGTTGGCCGTCTGCTCGCAGCCCGACGCGACCGGCTTCATGCCAACAACGCGCAGGCCGGTGCGCCGAAGGGCCGATATCAGCGCGCACGACACGACAGTCTTGCCGGCGCCGGTATCCGTGGCGGTGACGAAGACACCCTTCATCGGGGGCCGTCCTGCTCAGGCTGGCGGCGGCGCACCTGGATTATCGCTCGGCCATCAGCTGCGCGATCAGGACCGCCGACGGGAGCCCAAGCGTGTCCATAGACGACCTCGAAGGTTGCGGGCAGCCGGCCGTCCCGCCGCAGCGCCTCGTAGTTTCGCTCCACCGCCGCGAGCATCGCCTTTCCACGCAGGCCGCGCGAGCGCCCGGCCGTGACATTGTGGGCACCGATCGCCTTTAGGTCCCGCATCAACTCGCGCACGGTTTCGAAGGTGAGCGTGATGTGCTCCATGTCGATAACAGGGTCCGAGAGGCGTGCGTGCACGAGCATGTCGCCGACGTCGTGCATGTCGGCAAAGCGGTTGACGTGGGAGTAGCCGTCGACCGTCGCGTAAGCGGCCCGCAGCTCCTTGAGCGTGTCCGGGCCGAAAGTGGAGAACATCAGGAGCCCTCCGGGGCGCAGCACGCGCCGCAGCTCCACGAATGCCCGCGGCAGGTCGGCCGCCCACTGCAGCGTCACATTGGACCAGATCAGGTCGACGCTGGCGACCTTGAGCGGAAGCTGCTCGACGTCCGCGCAGATGGAAACCACGCGCGTTCGCCCGACACCGAGTCGCTGCAGCCATGAGCGCGGCTCCCGGGCTGCTTGCAGCATCGCGAGGGCGAGGTCGAGGGCGATCACTTGAGCCTCCGGATAGCGGCGTGCAAGCTCGCGGCTCCCGCCACCGGTGCCGCTCCCCGCATCGAGTATGGTGGCCGGGGCGAGCTTCACGTAATCGAGGCGCTCGAACATGCGCTTCTCCACCTCCCGCTGCAGGACGGCCGCGTCGTCATAGGTGGAAGCCGCGCGCTCGAAGGAGCGGCGCACCTCCCGCTTGTCGAGCTCGAATGGCTCAGCCATGGAAATGCTCTGACAGCGCCCGTGCACATTCCGCTTCGTGGGAAACGAACGGCGCGTGCCCCGCTTCGGGAATCACCATCAAGCGCCCGCGCGGCAGCGCACGGGCTAGCCATTCCCCAGCCGCCTGCGGCACGACGGCGTCACGCTCGCCGTGGAGGATCAGCGTGCACTGCTCCAGCCGGGCGACCTCGGATCGAAGGTCCGTTTCGGTGAGAATGCGCAGGCCCGCGTCGAGGGCGTCGGGGTCAGGCGCAGCTGCATGGGCGAGGCGCCGACGGAAGCGAGCGAGCACCTTCTTCGGCGCCGGACTACCCATCGCCTGCAACGCAATGAACCGTTCGAGCGTCCCGCGGTAATCCGCGTGCAGCGCGTCGGCGAAAGCTTCGAGATCCCCCAACGCGGAGCCGGCATTCCAGTCCGGGCCAGCCGCGAAGCGCGGCGTGGCCGCGATCAGCGCAAGGCGAGCGACCTGGTGCGGACGGTCGATCGCCCAGCGCATTGCGACCTGTGCGCCGAGGGACCACCCGCAGAGATGCGTCGGCGTCGGAAAGAGCTCGGCGAGATCCGCAGCAAGACGGGGTAGGTCGGGCAGCGGCGCGCCGCGACTCCTGCCGTGGCCTGGGAGATCGGGGACATGCACCCGCATCCGCTCGGCGAGCCGCTCCGCAAGCCCATGGCAGACCTCTCCATGAATGGACCAGCCGTGCACCAGCACAAGGTCCGGCCCGCTTCCCAGAGTCTCGACGTGCAGCTTCACCGCAGACGGTTGAGGCAGTCCACCAATGCGGAAACGTCCGCTTCCGTGTGCCCCGCCGAGAGCGAGATCCGCAGCCTTGCCGTTCCCTTCGGGACCGTCGGCGGTCGGATCACCGGAACCCATAGCCCCGATTCCTCCAGCGCCAATGCGGCCTGCAACGCGTCTTTGCTTGAGCCGATGACGATCGGCTGGATCGGCGTGTCCGAAGGCAGAAGCCGCCAGCGACCAGGGCGCAGCGAAGATTTCAGCTGCGCGATGCGCGATGCAAGCCGCTCGCGCCGCCAGCTCTCGCCAACGATAGCCTCCACCGATGAGAGCAGCACGCGGGCGAGCAGCGGCGGCAGCGCCGTGGTGTAGATATAAGGGCGGGCGCGCTGCACCAGCGTTTCTATCAGGGGCGGGTCCCCCGCGACGAACGCACCAAACACGCCCGCTGCCTTGCCCAGCGTCCCCATGTAGATGACGTTGGGCGAGCGCAGGTCGAAGTGCGACAACACGCCGCGCCCGCTGCGGCCGAGCACACCGAAGCCGTGGGCATCGTCGAGCAGCAGCCACGCCCCATAACGCTCGCACAGTCCCAGGAGTTCCGGTACCGGAGCAATGTCGCCGTTCATGCTGAAAACGGCGTCGCTCGCAACGAGCTTGCGTGGGGCGGGCGACGTCGACAGGAAGCGCTCCAGCGCCACGAGATCACCGTGGGCATAGCGGCGGAAGTGGGCCCGGGAGAGCAGGGCTGCGTCGTTCAGGCACGCGTGGTTGAGCCGATCGGCGAATACCGCGTCGTGCCGGTCGAGCAGCGCCGTGACGATGCCCAGGTTCGCCATGTAACCGGTCGAGAAGAGCAGGGCGCGGGGCATTCCGACAAATTCGGCAAGCCTTCCTTCCAGAGCCTCGTGGGCCGCGTTGTGCCCGCAGACGAGATGCGAGGCTCCCGCGCCCACCCCCAGCGCCCGCGCACCTTCGCAGGCAGCCTGCACAAGCCGGGGATCGGCGGCGAGGCCGAGATAGTCGTTCGAGGCGAAGCAGACCAGCTCACGTCCGCCCACTGTGACACGCGGTCCGAGCGCACCTTCGACGCTTCGGCGACGGCGCAGGAGGCATGCCGACTCAAGCGCCTCGAGATCAGGGACGAGATCGGGCAGGGGCATCGCGTCAGGGTGTGGACCGCGACCCACGGGATCAATTCAGCGCGTCGGGCGCATGCCAAGCTTGTCGAAGAGCGCCTGGTCACGGGCTGCCTCCGGGTTGCCTGTAGTGAGCAGCCTTTCACCATAGAAGACGGAGTTCGCGCCAGCCAGGAAGCATAGCGCCTGCACTGCTTCGGACATCGCCTCGCGCCCAGCGGACAAGCGCACGTACGCAGTCGGCATGGTGATGCGCGCGCACGCGATCATGCGGACGAATTCAATCGAGTCGAGTGTCTCGGTCCCGTTGAGTGGCGTGCCCTCGACCTGTACCAAATTGTTGATCGGGACGCTCTCGGGATAGGGATCGAGGTTCGCGAGTTGCGCGATCAACCCCGCCCGCTGGCGGCGCGACTCGCCCATGCCGACAATGCCGCCACAACAGACGTGGATGCCCGCGGCCCGCACCTGCTCCAGCGTGTCGAGCCGGTCCTGATAGGCGCGCGTGCTGATGATTTCGCCGTAGAACTCCGGCGCGGAGTCGAGGTTGTGGTTGTAGTAATCGAGACCGGCCGCCCTCAGCGCGTCGGCCTGCCCCGGCTTCAACATGCCCAGCGTTGCGCAGGTCTCCAGGCCGAGGGCCTTTACCGCGCGGACCATCTCGACGACGCGTTCGAGGTCACGCTGCTTCGGTCCGCGCCATGCCGCACCCATGCAGAATCGGGTGGCTCCGTTGTCTTTCGCGGCGCTGGCAGTTGCGACCACGATCTCGACCGGCAACAGATCCGTGTCGGCAACCCCGGTCTGGTATCGAACCGATTGAGGACAGTACGCGCAGTCCTCAGGGCAGCCCCCGGTCTTGATCGACAGCAGGGTCGACAACTGAATCTCGGACGAATCGAAATGCTGGCGATGCACGCTCTGGGCACGGTAGATGAGCTCCGGGAACGGAAGCCCGAGCAGCACCTCCACGGCATCCACGCTCCACGCCAGCCCAGCCACCGATTCCCTCACGGTCGCACCGCCACCGGCCTGCATCTATACTCCTCGTCACGCCCGTCACAATGTGGCCCGAGTCTCGGCGATGCCGCAGGGCTTGTCAAATCTGACGCTAACGATATTGAACAGCGATTCCCTCTTTGCCCTGCTTGGATTGCCGGTCTGCCTGCTGTGCGGATCCCGCGCCGGCGATGAAGGTCTGTGCCGAAGCTGCCGCGCCGCGCTTCCGTGGTTGCCGCCGGAGCGCTGCCCGACGTGCGCATCGCCGTCGCCGCGCGGGCTCATCTGTGGCCGCTGCGTTGCGCACCCTCCGGCGCTCGATCGGGTCGAGGCAGCTGCGGCCTACGCGTTTCCCGTCGACGGACTCGTGCAGACGCTGAAGTACCGCCATCATCTGGC
>JBEVOI010000098.1:0-7412 GCA_040507665.1 Burkholderiales bacterium | reverse complement strand
CGCAGCGCTGCTCATCGTGCCCCTCGTCCTCTTGAGCGTGCAGCTCGCGGAGGAGGTGCCACGGATCACTGACGGCGTAAAGGAGATGCTCGATCACGGCTTCCCCGCAGCTCCGGAGTGGGTATCGACGCTTCCCTATGTCGGTGAATCTGCCGCGCAGCGCTGGAACGATTTGTCCACCGATACCCGTAAGCTTGCGGAAACCATCCGCCCCTGGCTCTCGAAGAGCGCGGAGTTCGCGCTCGGCCTCGGCGCGCACATCGGCAACACCATCGTGCAACTGCTTGTGAGCCTGCTCGTTTCGTTCTTCATGTTCCGCGACGGCCGGCCGATGGTGAAGCACATGACCGCCATGGTCAGGCGCGTGGGGGCCGCGCGCGGCGAGCGGCTCCTGAATGTCGCGGGTGCAACCATGCGTTCTGTGGTCTACGGCATCCTCGGCGCGGCGGTCATCCAGGCTCTGCTTGCAACCTTCGGCTTCTGGCTGGCAGGCCTGAAGGGTTGGGCGTTCCTCGGTCTGGTGGCCGGCCTGCTCGCTCTCATCCCGGTCGGCCTCATCATGCTCGTCATGTTCGGGGCGACCGCATGGCTGTTCTACCAGGGCTCCACCGGATGGGGCATCTTCCTGCTGGTCTGGAGCGTGCTCGTGGTCGGCCAAGTGGACAATTTTATCCGACCCGTCATCATCAGCCGCGGCGCCAACCTGCCCATCATCGTCGTGCTTCTCGGCATAATCGGCGGCCTTGCGGTCGCGGGCATCCTCGGCCTGTTCGTCGGCGCAACCATCGTCGGCGTCTTTTACACAATGATCCGCGACTGGGTCGACGAGGCACCCGCGGTCGCCGCTGCGAGCTTCGATCCGCGAACCGGATCGTGATCGTCGCAATCTGGGGTCGAGCATCGTGGAATTCGCCACAGCGCTGATCGCCTCGCGTAAATGTGGCGGCCCGCGTGCGTGCCCAAGCGCGAAACGACAGCGAAGCCTGGTCGCAACGCCGCTTACCGTCGGTGTCCTGGCGTTGCTGCTGACCGCCTGTGACAAGCCCCCACCCCCGCCCCCGGCCTCACCGCCACCTCCGGAACAGCAGCAGCCGCTCGAGTTGAAGGTCCTGACGGTCGAGGGACCGTCCACCCACTACGCGGAGAAGGACGGCTCGCAGGCGGGACTCGAACACGACCTCGTGCGGCTGTTCGCCGACGAAATCCGGGCCAGCGTCAGCTTCGAGGTGCAGCCGAGCGTTGAGGCGGTGGTGCCGATGGTGGCGCAGGGCCGGGCTCACTTCGCCGCGGCGGGGATCGCGATCACCCCGGTGACGGAGAAACTGCTGCGCTTTGCTCTGCCCTACCAGACCGTGCAGCAGCAGGTGGTGTCCAACCCGAGGCTCGCGCCCCCGAAGGGATTCGAGGACCTGCTCGGCAAGCGCCTTGTGGTGAGCGCCGGCTCGCCCCAAATCGAATCGCTTCATGCAGCGAAGAAGGAGTATCCGTCGCTGGCTTGGACGGAGCTGCGGACGACCGATCCGATGCTTCCGATGCAGCTCGTTGCGGAGGGCCAGGCGGACGCGGCGCTCACGGACTCGCGCTTCGGCAGCCTCGCCACCAACTATTACCCGAGACTACGGGCATTCGACTCGGGCCCTGAGCTTCCGATCGCGTGGGCGTTTCCCAAGGATGGCGACATCAGTCTGCTGTGGCAGGCTCAGAACTTCTTCGCGCGCATCGCCTATGACGGCACGCTTGCGCGCCTCGTCGACCGCTACTATGGCCATTCGGACAACCTTGCCGCCGCGGACGTACAGCACTTGCTCGAAAAAATGGTGACCGTGCTGCCCCGCTACCGGCAGCTTTTTCAGGAAGGACAGCGGCTCACCGGCATCGATTGGCGACTGCTCGCGGCGCTCGCATATCAGGAGTCCCATTGGGACCCGCTCGCCACCTCGTTCGCCGGCGTGCGCGGCATCATGATGCTGACGGACGACACCGCCGATCGTCTCAAAGTCACCGACCGGCTCGATCCGAAACAGGCGATTCCCGCCGGCGCGCGGTACCTCGCGGAACTGCGGGACCAGCTTCCGGAGCAGGTGCGTGAACCGGACCGGACCTGGATGGCGCTGGCGGCCTATAACATGGGTTACGGGCATTTGAACGGCGCGCGCACGATCGCCCCGAAGGAAGGGCTGGAACCCCAATGGTGGAACGCGTTGAAGGAGCTGCTGCCCAAGCTGTCTCAGCCTGCCTACGCCGCGCGCCTGAAAGCCGGACCCGCGCGGGGAGGCGAAGCCGTGCGGATGGTGGAGAACGTGCGCACTTATTACGATATCCTGCAACGGTTCCAGCCGCCATACGACCCAACGGGCAGCACCACGGCGCAACACTGACCGTGGCGGGTGCATCCGGCAGCGCCCCGCCGACGTATCTGGCGGGCTAAGGATGAAGTCACGCAGAATCCGCAGCTTCGACCCAGTTCGAGCCGCACCGACCGACAGGAGCCCTCATTGCACGCGACGCTGCCCCTCCTCGCCGCTACCGACTTTCCCCCCCTCCGGCGCAAGGCTCTGATCACACTGCAGGTCAACGTCGGCTACCGTTGCAACCAGCAGTGCGTGCATTGCCATGTCAACGCGGGCCCCAGCCGGAAGGAAGAGATGGGCGCGGAAACGGTGGACCTGGTCCTCCGATTCCTGGAAACATCCGCGATACGGAAGCTCGACGTGACCGGTGGGGCGCCCGAGCTCAACCCCCACTTCCGGCAGCTCGTCCGCGCAGCGCGAGAACTCGGCGTGCACGTGATGGACCGCTGCAACCTGACGATCACCGAGCAGCCGGGGCAGGAGGACCTCGTGGACTTTCTCGCGGCGAACCGGGTCGAGGTGATTGCTTCGCTGCCCTGCTATCTTGAGGAAAACGTTGACCAGCAACGCGGCAAGCACGTGTTCGAGGCAAGCATGCGAGCGCTCAGGAAACTGAACGCCGCCGGCTATGCACAGCCGGGGACGGGGCTCGTGCTCAACCTGGTCTACAACCCGCTCGGGCCGTCGCTGCCGCCTGCGCAGCAGGGGCTGGAAACAGCTTACAGGCGCGAGCTCGGCTCTCGCCACGGCGTTGTCTTCGACCAGCTCTTCACACTGGCCAACATGCCGATCCAGCGCTTTGGCAGCACGCTCATCTCCAAGGGGCAGTTCGAGCCCTACATGAAGCTGCTGAAAGGCGCGCACCGGGACGAGAATCTCGACTCCGTCATGTGTCGCACGCTGTTGTCCGTGGACTGGCAGGGATACGTGTACGACTGC
Source organism: Burkholderiales bacterium (assembly GCA_040507665.1). GTDB lineage: Bacteria > Pseudomonadota > Gammaproteobacteria > Burkholderiales > JAEUMW01 > JAEUMW01. The sequence goes on along the minus strand of JBEVOI010000098.1, from coordinate 4,122 downwards.
GACTTCAACCAGATGCTTGGACTGCCTCTGCGCATCAATGGCTACAAGCGCCAGCACTTGACCGACCTCATGGGGGTAGATTTGGAAGGCTTGCCGATCGCGGTCGCGGATCACTGCTACGGCTGCACGGCCGGACAGGGCTCGAGCTGCGGCGGCGCGCTGTCCGCCTGATCGCACCACCGCTCCGGAGACCCGCGGGCCAGCGCAGGCGAACCACCACCGCTTGACATTGCAGAACTCACGCACGCCCTGACCATGACCAAGAGCCGCCTGCTTGTTCTGATCACGCTCGCTGCGGCGATCGTGGCGTTCTTCGCGTTCGACCTGGGGCGCTTCTTCACGCTCGACTATTTCAAGAGCCAGCACGCGACGATCAGCGCCTATTACGAGGCGCATCGGGTCAAGACTGCCGCCATCTTCTTTCTCGTGTACATCGCGGTAACCGGACTTTCGCTTCCCGGCGCCGCGATCATGACGCTGGTGGCCGGTGCGATCTTCGGCCTGCTCTGGGGCACCGTGATCGTCTCGTTCGCGTCCTCGATCGGGGCGACGCTGGCCTTTCTCGCGAGCCGCTTTCTCTTTCGCGACGCGATTCAGAAGAAGTTCGGTGACAAGCTCGCGGCCTTTAATCGCGGTTTCGAGAAGGAAGGCGCGTTCTACCTCTTCGCGCTGCGCCTCGTGCCTGCCTTCCCATTCTTCGTGATCAATCTCGTCATGGGTCTCACGCCGATCAAGACCCGCACGTTCTATTGGGTGAGCCAGCTCGGCATGCTGCTCGGCACTGTCGTGTACGTGAACGCCGGCACGCAGCTCGCCCGGATTGATTCGTTGAAAGGAATCCTGTCACCGGGCCTGCTCCTGTCATTCGTGCTCCTCGGCATCTTCCCTCTGATCGCCAAGAAGATCGTGGACACGGTCAAGGCGCGGAAGGTCTATGCGAAGTGGACGAAACCCGCGCGGTTCGACCGCAACCTCGTCGTCATCGGCGCGGGATCGGCCGGGCTCGTATCAGCCTACATTGCGGCGGCGGTGAAGGCGAAGGTCACATTGATCGAAAAGCACCGGATGGGTGGCGACTGCCTCAACACCGGCTGCGTGCCGTCCAAGGCGCTGATCCGCTCGGCGAAGTTCCTTTCACACGTCCAGCGCGCGAAGGAGTTCGGCATGAATGCAGCGAGCGTCGACTTCAGCTTTGCGCAGGTGATGGAGCGCGTGCAGCGCGTGATCCGCGACGTCGAACCCCACGACTCCGTGGAGCGCTACAACGGGCTGGGTGTCGAGTGCATCGAGGGCGAGGCGACGATCACGAGCCCCTGGATCGTCGAAGTGAAAAAAACAGATGGCAGCATGCAAACGATCTCCACCCGGGCGATCGTCATCGCCGCCGGCGCGCAACCGTTCGTGCCGCCGATCCCGGGCATCGAGGAGGTGGGTTACGTCACCTCCGACACGGTCTGGAACCTGCGCGAGCTGCCGAGGCGTATGGTCGTGCTCGGTGGCGGGCCAATCGGCTCGGAGCTCACCCAGTGCTTCGCGCGTCTCGGTTCGAAAGTGACGCAGGTAGAGATGCTTCCGCGAATCATGATCCGGGAGGATCCAGAGATCTCGGAAATGGTGACGAAGCGCTTCCGAGCCGAAGGCATTGACGTGCTTGTCAACCACAAGGCACAGCGGTTCGTCATCGAGAATGGCCAGAAGGTCCTCGTTGCAGAGAATGAGGGACGCGAGGTGCGCATTCCCTTCGATGGCCTCCTGTGCGCCGTCGGCCGCGTCGCCAATACGAGGGGTTATGGACTGGAGGAGCTCGGCATTCCCGTCACCAAGCAGCGCACCGTCGAGGTCAACGAGTACATGGCGACGATCTATCCGAACATCTTCGCCTGTGGCGACGTCTCAGGGCCGTATCAGTTCACCCACACCGCTGCGCACACTGCGTGGTATGCAGCAGTGAATGCCCTCTTCGGCCGGTTCAGGAAGTTCAAGGCGGATTTCTCGGTGATCCCGTGGGCCACATTCACCGAGCCCGAAGTTGCGCGCGTCGGCTTGAACGAGACCGAGGCGAAGGAGCAGAACGTTCCGTACGAGGTCACGACCTATGGCATCGACGACCTCGACCGCGCGATCGCCGACAGCGAGGCGGAGGGTGTCGTCAAGGTACTGACTGTACCCGGGAAGGACCGGATACTGGGAGTCACTATCGCGGGCGAGCATGCGGGGGATCTCATCATCGAGTACATCACGGCGATGAAGAATGGCATCGGGCTCAACAAGATCCTGGGCACCATCCACATTTACCCGACCCTCGTCGAAGCGAACAAGTACGCGGCAGGAAACTGGAAGCGCGCCCACGCGCCGCAGGGTCTCCTGGCGTGGGTCCAGCGCTACCACGCCTGGCAGCTCGGTTGAGGCGGTCGCCCCCGATATACTCATCCCACGGTGAAGGAAGTTTTCCATGCAGCGACTGATTCTTCTCGTAGTCCTCGCACTGGCATCGATGCTCGCGGTGGCTCAGCAGCCCCCGCTTCGCTTCGGCGTCGGCCTGTTCCAGCCCGATAAGGAAAAGAACGACCGCACCTACACCCCGCTTGCGAATCACCTGGCGGATCGCCTCGGTCGCCCCGTCGAGTTGCGTACCGTCGATACGTGGGAAGGGCTTGCCAAATCGCTCGCCAGCGGTGAGACCGATATCGCGCTGCTCGGACCTTGGGGCTACGTCCTCGCAAACAACGAATCCGGCGCACAGGCGATCGCGACCATCCTGTACGACGGCAAACCCGAGTACTTCGCAATCATCGTCACCGGCCCGAAGAGCAACGTCAATTCGTTGGATGAGCTGAAGGGCAAGACCTTTGCCTTCGGTGACAAGGGCTCGACCTCCGGCTACCTGATCCCTTTGCACATGTTCCAGAAGCGTGGCATCGACCCCGAAGCTTATTTTTCGAAGGTACTCTACACCAAGCACCAGGCGATCGAGATGCAGGTCGCCCGCGGCGATCTCGATGCCGGCGCGGACTACAATCGCAATCGCAACGCGATGATCGAGCAGGGCCTGATCAAGGCCGACGACAGCCGCATCATCTGGACATCGGAGCCGCTGCCGAACGACGCCTTTGCCGTGAGCTCGCGCTTGTATGCGGACAAGGCATTCGTGGCGAAGGTGCAGCAGGCGCTGGAGGAGGTGGGTATGCTGGTCAAGAAAGACCCGTCCCTCCTCCCTGCCCACTACACCGGGTTCGTACGAACCGACAACGCCTTCTACAAGCCGATTCGCGATGCCGGCCTGGCGACCGGCAAGCTCGTGCCGAAACAGTGACGTGACACCGCGTCTGCGCTTCCTTCTCGGCATCACGATCTACGCCGTGTTCGTCACCGCGTGCGTCGCTACGCTCGCAAGCCGCGGCGAGCTCACCCTCGGACGCGAGCCACTCAAGAATCTCCAGCGCACGGTCTCGGACTTCAGCCGCCCGAGCTTCGTCGACGTCTGGTTCGGCAATCCGCGCCTGGAGTATCGGTCCGACGACGGTGCTGTCCTGCGTGTCGAGGACCGTCGAGCGGAGGAACGAAAGTTCCTGGCAGCGGTCGGGCGCGCTGTATGGATCACGCTCGTCATCGCCACGCTCGGAACGCTGCTCGCGTTCGTCGCGGCGCTTCCCCTCGCGATGGCGACCGCCCGCAACCTCGGCGCACCTCGCTCGCTGCGCCTCATCGCCGACGGGGTACTCAACGTCTGCCGGTCGATTCACACGCTTGTGTTCGGTCTGCTGTTCGTCGGCATCTTCGGGCTGGGTCCGGTCGCAGGGATCCTTGCCGTCACGGCCCACTCGCTCGGCACCCTCGGCAAGCTCTTCGCGGAGGCAATCGAGGCGCTCGACATGGAGTCCGCGGAAGCAGTGCGCGCAACGGGGGCGAGCGGTCTGCAGACCTTCTTCACGGCCATCTGGCCGGCCGCGTTGCCACAGCTCGTGTCGACTGTCCTCTACGTGTGGGAATTCAACATCCGCGATTCGACAGTGCTCGGGCTCGTTGGCGCCGGCGGGCTCGGCCTGTTGATCTCGGAGTCGATGTCGCTGTTTCAATGGGGTCGGCTCGCAACGCTTTTCATTGCGCTCGTCGCCGTCGTGG
>JBEVOI010000062.1:0-4462 GCA_040507665.1 Burkholderiales bacterium | reverse complement strand
AGGCCGGCCGCCTCCAACGCCAGCTGGCTTGCGTGAAGGGCAAGATCGCTCGCCAGTTCGTCATCGGCCGCTACATGTCGCTCGCTAATGCCGGTGCGGCTGAAGATCCATTTGTCGGTGGTGTCGACAGTCTGTTCGAGGTCACGGTTGGTGACGATCTTCGCGGGCAGATAGCCGCCCGTCCCGGCAATGCGCGAAAACGTCACGACGCACTCCCCTGCAGGAGGGCGACGCGATCACTGATTCTGCGCAGGACGCCCTCGCTGACCTCCTCGTGCGCACGGCGCAGAGCGTACTCGAACGAGAAGCTGTCGGCGGACCCGTGGCTCTTGACCACGATACCGCGCAGACCGAGCAGACTCGCGCCGTTGTACCGTCGATGATCGACGCGCTTCTTGAACGCCGTGATGACCGGCAGGGCAACGACGCCGCACAGCCTGGTAAACAGGTTGCGCTTGAATTCGGCCCGCAGGTACGTAGCCAGCATCTGGGCGAGACCCTCGGACGTTTTGAGGGCTACGTTGCCGACGAATCCATCGCAGACCACCACGTCCGTGGTGCCCTTGTAGATGTCGTCACCCTCGATGTTGCCGTAGAAGTTGAGGCCACTCACGCGCAGAAGCTCGGCAGCCTGCTTCACTACTTCGTTACCCTTGATGTCTTCCTGGCCAATATTGAGCAGGCCGATGCTCGGGCGTTCCTTGTGGTCGAGCGCGGCCGATAGCGATGCCCCCATTACGCCGAACTGAAGCAGCTGCAACGGCGTACAGTCGACGTTGGCGCCGAGGTCGAGCATGTAGGTGCGCCCATGCATGGTCGGCAGGACCGAGGCAATCGCCGGCCGCTCGATTCCGGGCATAGTCTTCAATACGAAGCGCGCCGTCGCCATAAGCGCACCCGTATTACCCGCGCTCACGCAGGCGTGGGCCGCGCCGCTCTTTACGAGATTGATGGCGACCCGCATCGACGAGTCCTTCTTGCGCTTGAGTGCATTCGCTGGCGGCTCATCCATCGCGACTACCTCCGATGCATGGTGGATGCGCAGCCGTGGCCCAGGCTGGGCTCTGGACGCGCTGAGCTGGGCCTCGATCGCATCCTGCAGCCCAACCAGCACCACAGCGCTCTTGCCTGTATGCTCTAGAAAACTCAGAGCTGCGGAAACCGTGACGTGGGGACCATAGTCACCCCCCATGCAGTCCACGGCGAGCGTCACGTCCATCGGCATCGAAGCCATTCGCTGTCAGCGAGACGACCCGCACGTCGCCACCTTCTGCAATCGGCCGACCTCACGCCCGATCGTATGAGGCTCTGACCGGACACCCGGTAATCGACCCCCCAGGCGTGACCTCCCCGCCTTGAAGGGCAAATCAATCGTCCTTGGTCTTGATGACTTTCCTTCCCCGATAGAAACCGTTGGGGCTGATGTGATGACGCCTGTGAATCTCTCCGGTCGTAGGCTCGACGGCGAGCGGTGCTCCGGTGAGGCCGTCATGGGCGCGACGCATATTGCGCTTGGACGGCGATTTCTTGTTCTGCTGAACGGCCATGGTGGTGCTCCTCACAAATCCTTTGTGTTTCGGGTTTCGCTCTTGAGTTCCGCAAGCACGGCAAATGGATGAATGCCTGCGGTCCCATGCTCCACCTGGTTTCCGGGCGAGAGACACCTGCCCTCTTCGTGCCTGGGGGAGATCGGGAGACCGAGCAGAATCTCATCCTCCACCCAGTCGAGCACGTCCAGTTTGCCTGACGCTACGATGTCATCGACGTTCTCTTCCTCTTCCGAGACCTCCGGGAGCCGGGTCGCATTTGGAAGGAAACGCAAATCACGCCGCAACTCGAAAGAATACGCGACGCCGCAGAGACACCGCTGACAAAGCAGGTGCAGAGTGCCGGTAATTCCTACGCTCAGCCGTGGCGTTCCATCGTCCTCGATTCGTCCCCGAATCGAGTATGTCACGCCACCCCCCATCTCGGACAGGACATCCCGCAGGCGCGCAAGAACGGCTGCCGGAATACTGCCTTCCAAGCAGCCACCAGCCTTTGCAAACGTCAGGACGTCGATGGAGCAACGGTCGGACATAAACGTTCCAATGTATTATTCTGACAGTGTTTTGTCAAAGAAAAAGCGCCTTACCGCGATGCAGCGGCTCGTCCTCGCATCCAGTTCGCCATACCGCAGAGACCTTCTTGCGCGCCTCGGTATCCCGTTCGAGGCAATCTCTCCGGACATCGACGAGACGCCGCTCCCGGACGAGTCACCGGAGACGACCGCTGCTCGACTGGCGGAGAAGAAGGCGGCAGCGCTCGTTGCGTGTTTCCCCGATGCGTTGATCATAGGTTCTGACCAGGTAGCCGAAGTGGATGGCGCGGCGTTGGGCAAACCTCTCACTCACGAGAACGCTCTCGGACAACTGCGGCATTGCTCGGGGCGTACCGTCGTCTTTCAAACCGCGCTCTGCCTCCTTGACGCGGCAACGGGAGGGCGCCAGGTCGCTGTCGCGACAAACCGCGTGCGCTTTCGCGAACTCAGTGACGACGAAATCGAGCGCTACTTGCGTCGGGAACAGCCCTACGACTGCGCAGGCAGCGCGAAAGTCGATGCGCTCGGAATTGTGCTCATCGAAGCCCTCGAAGGTGACGACCCGAATGCGCTCATCGGGCTCCCGCTGATCCTGCTCGTGGACATGCTTCGCCGGACCGGTGTGGTACTCCCCTGATGCTTGAACAGCCACGGCCGACCCTTTATCTGATTCCATCGAACCTGGCGGATGGAGATCCCGCGCTCGTGCTTCCCGCGACTACCGTGGCCGTCGCCAGGTCCCTCCGACATTTCATCGCGGAGAACGCGAAGATGGCACGGACGTTCCTCAAGGCGATCGGTCATCCGTTACCGTTGCGCGATATCGAGATCGCCGAGTTGAACGAGCACACGCCCCTGGATCGGCTCCCGGCGTTGTTTGCGCCTCTGCGCGCGGGAAGATCCTGCGGCCTGCTCTCCGACGCCGGGTGCCCGGCAGTTGCCGACCCGGGCGCGGAGCTCATCCTCCTTGCGCACGAAACGGGTGTATCGGTGCGACCGCTGGTGGGTCCGTCAGCGATCCTACTTGCGCTTATGGCCTCCGGCCTCCAGGGCCAGCGCTTCGCCTTTCACGGGTATCTTCCGGCGGAGCGGGCGGAACGGGAGCAGCGCGTCAATGCGCTGGAATCGGCGTCCCGGGATCGGGATCAAACCCAGGTTTTCATCGAGACGCCGTACCGGAATATGCCGCTCTTCGACTCCCTTGTCAGATGCTGCGCGCCGGACACGCTGTTGTGCGTCGCGTCCGATCTCACCGGCGCTGGAGAGCGCGTGACCACACGCACTGTAGCGGCGTGGCGCCGAAGCGACGCACCGGCAATCCAAAAAGTTCCGACGGTCTTCTTGCTTTACGCGGACAGATCGTTTCAGCGTAGCGCGGCGCCTGAAGTGCCTAGGTAGCGAATAAAGGCCGCGCTCGCCCCCGCTCCGAGACGCTTCGCGAAGCGCTCCAGGAAATTTTCGCGGGGGGTGAAGTCTACAATGTTGTCGGCTTTAATAATCTCGCGCGCCACGTAGTCGACGTTTCCCAGGCCGTCTGCGAGCCCGAGCTCGACGCTGCGCTCCCCGGTCCAGACGAGTCCGCTGAAGAGCTCGGGGTTGTCCTTCAGGCGCTTGCCCCGACCCCGCTTTACCACGTCGACGAACTGGCCATGGATCTCGCTCAGCATTTTCTCCGCGTACTCCTTCTGTGCCGGAAGCAGGGGGGAAAACGGGTCCAGGAAGCCCTTGTCCTTCCCGGCAGTCAGCAAACGACGTTCGATCCCCAGCTTGTCGAGGGTGCCGGTAAAGCCGAAGCCATCCATCAGCACACCGATTGACCCAACGATGCTGGCCTTGTCGACGTAGATCTTGTCGGCGGCAACTGCTACGTAATACCCCCCCGACGCGCAGATGTCCTCGACCACGGCATAAAGTGGGATATTGGGGTACTTACCCCGAAGCCGCCGGATCTCGTCGTTGATGTACCCGGCCTGCACCGGACTCCCCCCGGGACTGTTGATGCGCAGGATCACGCCCTGCGTGTGCTTGTCCTTGAACGCCTCCTGAAGTCCGGACGTCATGTTCTCCGCGCTCGCCTCGCTATCTGCCGCGATGACTCCGTCGAGCTCGACGAGCGCGGTGTGTTTGCCCGGCAGCGTGGCCTCCTTCTTGCCAATCCATCCGAGAGCGATGAACAACAACGCGAAAAGGTAAAGGAACCCGAGCGACTTGAAGAAGATGCCCCATCGCCGCGCCCGCTTCTGCTCCTGTAAGGCTGAAGTGGCGAGCTTTTCAAGCACTCTGCGCTCCCAATTCTCGCCTTGGGGTTTGTCTGAAACCGAATCCACCATGATGTGTTCCTACCTCGAAAAGAGAATCCTGCAAGTCTGCAACACCGCCGCT
>JBEVOI010000058.1:0-5567 GCA_040507665.1 Burkholderiales bacterium | reverse complement strand
AAATCATTCGCGCTGCCCACGCCCACGGCGTGCCGGTGCTGGTAGACGGGGCCCAGGCCGTTGCGCATTCGAAGGTCAACGTGCAGGAGCTGGACTGCGATTTCTACGCGTTTTCAGGCCACAAGCTCTACGGGCCAACCGGTATCGGCGTGCTCTACGGCAAGCAGGCACTATTGGAAGAGATGCCCCCTTGGCAGGGTGGCGGTGACATGATCCGCACCGTCACCTTCGAGAAGACCGAGTTCAACGTGCTGCCTTACAAGTTCGAAGCGGGCACGCCCAACATCGCCGGCGCCATCGCGCTCGGCGCGGCGATCGATTACGTGACGGATATCGGATTCGACCCGATCGTCGAGCACGAGCACGACCTTTTGTCCTACGCGACCACCGCGGTGAAGGGCATTCCAGGGCTGCGCCTGATTGGAACCGCCAAGAACAAGGCGGGCATCGTGTCCTTCGTCATGGACGGCGCGCATCCGCACGACATCGTCACCATCCTGGATCACCAAGGCATCGCGGTGAGGGCCGGTCATCACTGTGCGATGCCGGTGATGCAGCGCTATGGCGTGCCGGCGACCGTGCGGGCTTCGTTGGCGCTCTACAACAACCAGGACGATGTCGACGCCCTCGTCGCGGGACTCCATAAGGTGAAGGAGCTTTTCGGCTGATGGCGGATCTGCGCGAGCTCTACCAGGAGGTCATCTTCGACCATTACAAGCGTCCGCGGAATTTCCACTGCCTGCCGGATGCGGACTTCTGCGCGGACGGGCATAACCCGCTATGCGGCGATCGCATCACCGTGTATCTCAAGCTCAAGGACGACGTCATCGATGACGTGGCGTTCGAGGGGGCAGGCTGCGCGATTTCGACCGCGTCAGCATCGCTCATGACCGAGGTGCTCAAGGGCAAGACCACGGCCGATGCGGAACGCATGTTCGAAGGCTTCCATGCGATGGTCACGCAGCCCGATCCGGCAGAGCATCCGGAGCTTGGGAAGCTCGCGGTGCTCTCCGGTGTGCGGGAATTTCCGGCGCGGGTAAAGTGTGCGACTTTGTGCTGGCATACCCTGAACGCGGCCCTGCACAAGCAGGGCGTGGTGACAACCGAGTGAGGCAACAGTGGTGAACGACTGGCAGACCGTGGCGGAGCAGCAAGGCGTTTCTGTGCCCGTTGAGCAGCTGAGACAGAACGTCGTCGAAGCGCTGCGGACCATTTTCGATCCGGAGATTCCGGTCAACATCTACGATCTCGGGCTGATCTACGAGCTGGAGGTGGACGAGTCTGGAAAGGTGGTGGTCCACATGACGCTCACAGCCCCCGGATGCCCGGTGGCGCAGACTTTTCCGGGAGAGGTCGAGGGCAAGCTCTATGGCGTTCCGGGTGTGAACGAAGCGATCGTGGAGCTCGTCTGGGACCCACCGTGGGACCAGGATCGCATGACCGAGGCGGCGAAGCTGCAGCTAGGACTCTTGTAGGAGGAAGCTGTCGCTTGCGCTCGCCAGGTTGGCGCTTTGCCCATTTTTCTTGCTTTCGTCCGTACTCCCTCCTCCATGTTCCCCATTCGCGATTTCAAATGAATTGGATCGACGTTGCCGGGGCCGATGAGATCGAGTCCGGCGGCTGGCGGACCGTGGACGTGGACGGCCGTCTAGTCGCCGTATTCAGTTTGGACGACGGGTACTACGCGATCGAGGATGTTTGCACCCACGACGGCGGCGAGCTGACCGGCGGTGAGATCGACGGCGACTGCATCGCTTGCCCGCGCCACGGTGCGCGCTTCAACATCAAGACCGGGGCGGTGCTCTCGCCGCCCGCCTACGAGGACGTGCTCACCTTTCCGGTACGGGTGGAATCCGGCCGCGTACAGGTGGCGGACGAGCCCACGTGAAAGACCGCTGGACCTCCGGTCGGACAGCGTCGGGGCGCCGCGAGCCACGAGGAGGATGCCTGCAGTGAAAGTCTCCGTTTTCAGCGCCACCCGCTACGATCGCGAGTTCCTCGACGCCGCCAATGCGCGGCACGGTTTCGATCTAACGTATTTCGAGGCACCGCTCGCCCCTGATACCGCACTGCTTGCCGCCGGTGCTCCCGTGTGTATCTTCGTCAACGATCGCGCGGATGCGGCGACCCTGCAGGCGCTCCGCGCCGGTGGCACACGCCTTGTCGCACTGCGCTGCACCGGTTTCAACAACGTCGATCTCGCCGCCGCTGCCGCACTCGACATCAAGGTTGCACGGGTCGCATCCTACTCTCCGTATTCGGTCGCCGAGCACGGGGTTGCGCTCATCATGGCGCTCAACCGCAAGATACATCGTGCCTACAACCGTACCCGCGAGGGCAATTTTGCTCTCGAGGGGTTGATGGGATTCGACCTGCACGGCAAGACCGTCGACGTGGTTGGCACGGGGAAGATCGGCACCGTATTCGCGGGAATTATGAAGGGATTCGGGTGCGAGTTGGTCGGATACGACGTGTACCACAATCCCGCGTTCGAAGCGCTGGGCGGCCGGTACCAGGACCTCGGGCAGCTCGGCGTGGGCGCCGACATCATCTCCCTGCACTGCCCGCTCACGCCCGAGAGCTACCGCATCGTCAACGCATCCCTGCTGTCGCGGGTCAAGCCAGGGGCGCTCCTCATCAACACCAGCCGCGGCGGTCTCGTGCACACCGAGGCCGCGATCGAGGCGCTGAAGTCGGGCCGGCTCGGTGGCATGGGGATCGACGTCTACGAGCAGGAAGCGGATGTCTTCTTTCGCGACCTGTCGAGCGAGGTGATTCATGACGACGTCCTCGCGCGTCTGATGTCGTTCCCGAACGTGATCATCACCGGCCACCAGGCGTTCTTCACCCGCGAGGCGACGGCGACGATCTCGGAGACCACCCTCGCCAACATTGCGGAGTTTCAGAAGGGACTTGTGTTGACCAACGAGGTCAGGGTTCCTTAGCGCGGGCCAGCCGTCGGGCTCGGCTTGACGGCGTCCCGGCGTGGATGGAACACTCGACCCGCAGATGGGCCGCGAGACAACAGTTCCGAGACACCCGCGCCCGCGACGAGGACTCGCGGCGGCTGCCGCCTCGCTCTTGCTGCTCTCCGCCTGCGCCACGGCGCCGCGCCATCAGGATGCCGGGGATCGGCTCGGGCATTTCCGTCCGGCACCCACGGATCCCCGCGTGCTGGTGGAGCCCGGGGCGGAGGTGCTGGGTGACCGCGTTTCCACACTTCTCCCAGACACCATCGCCCAAGTTGAAGCCGGTCATTACCAGCCGTTTCGCGAGCCCGTGCGCGTGTACGTCTGCGGTACCGAGGCGTGTTTCGATCGTTTGGTGCCGGCGCGTTTGAACCTCACTGCAGCGGTCCTTTACGAGAATCGGGTGGTGCTTGCCCCACGGCTCTTCCATCGCGAACCCGAGCGACTGCAACCTATCCTCGCTCACGAGCTTTCCCATCTGCATTTCGGCCAGCGGGCCGGGCACTACTCCAGCGGGATCCCGGTCTGGTTCCACGAAGGCCTGGCGTCGCTCACCGCGCGGGGCGGCGGGGCGGATCTCGTGGGCGACGACGAGGCGCGGCGAGCGGCGAGCCTGGGTCGCCACTTTCGACCGGAGCAGGATACCGACGGTGTGCTTCGGCGAAACGCCGAGGTTTGGGGGCTGTCGATGAGCGTGTTTTACCGGCAGGCGATGCAATTCGTCGCGTACCTGAAGGGGGTGTCCGAAGAACGCTTCCGCAGTTTCCTGCTCGCGCTGCAGGAGCGCCAGGAGTTTGGAGGGGCGTTCGCACGCGCGTTCGAGATTGAGCTGGGCGAAGCCGCGCGGCAATACTTTGAAGGCTTGCGTTGCAGCGACTGCGGCGCGCCGCCCGTTCAGGCGCTGCAACAGCGTTGACCGCGGTTGCAGCTTACGCCCAGTCGCTGAGGGCGCCGATGATCCCGCGCTACCAGCTGTACTGGGCAGTGTAGTGCACGATGCTCTCGCCGCCGGGTGGCACCCGGACCGGGAAGTGGACGGTGCGCGCGTCCTGCTTCTCGTACGAGTGGCTGCTGCGCTCGATGCGTCCGTTTACCCAACGGTAAAGATTCTCCTTCACAATCACGGTGACCGGTTCCTTTTTGTGATTGCGCAGCTTCACTTCGATCTCCTCGCTCATTTGCTTGCGCGCGGTATCGACAGTGAAGTTCACTTGCTTCCGCTCGCCTACCACATCGAATGCAGAGCCGAGCTTCAGGCGCACGCTTTCGTCCTTCGCCGTGTGGTCGATTACGTCCTCGCCGATGAACTCGAGCGTCTGATCGGCGGGATCAAGCTTCGACACGCGCACGCGGCCAGCGGGAAGGGGCAGGCCGAGGTTCTGGTCGGCCCCGTTCCGGAAGCGCAGATAGACGTCGACCTTCCGATTCGAGGCGATACCGTAGTTGCGGTCGGTGAGGGGACTGGGCCCGAAGCCGGGGAAACCCGGTGGCAGGCCGTAGTAGACCAGGGTCTTTTCGCACGGCACGCTACGGGTAACGGGAAAGAGCTCGATCTGCTTGGTCGAGTTGTCCGGCAGCGTGGTCGCGCGGCCGAGAGTGTAGAGGTGGTATTCAAAGAACTCCTGCTCAGCGAACCCGCGACCCGCATCCTCGATTACCATCGCCTTCTGCGCTGCGCGCGGCGCAGCGGCGCGAGACGGGGTCGCACGCTGCACGTCACCTGCCACAAGCTTGAGCTTTGCCTCTGGATAATTCGCGCCCGACTGGTTCACGATGCTCACCCACGCGGCCACGTCCAACCTGCAGGTATCCGAACCCTTCGGCTCCGCGTAGGTAACGTTGTAGTCGGTCCACCAGGTCATACCGCCCGTTTGGTAGGAAACCCGCGTGCGATGCGGGCCGGCCTTTCTTGCAGTGACATCCCAGACCAGCGTCGGACGGGTGATCAGCCCGCCGGGCAAGCTGGGGAGCTTCACACCGGAGTGACTCGGCACCACACGTACGCCGCCATCGGCCTCGCGCAGGATCAAGCCCCCCTGGGTAGAGAGCAGCGTGCCACCGAAAGACTCCACGTTCTGGCCGCGCGTCTGCTCCACCGTCACCGGGCGATCGATGTATCGCTGCAATAGCTTCTCCTGGCTCACGAGGTCAAACTGGAAGTTTTGTTCCAGCACACTGGTGCCAGTGGGGTCGGTGAGAGACTCGAAGGTCACGGTGGTGGGGTCGATGCGCTCGGCCACATCTGCGAATCGGACGCTGTTGCGGCCCCTTTCGACCCCGATGGTCCGTTCGTGCCGCACCATCGCGTAGCCGGGCAGCGCCCCCGGACTGCCGCCGCGGTAGAGCTCGGGGCTGATCGCGCCGGGGCTCATGGAACTGTAGATCGTCAGGGCGTAGCGGTCGGTCTGCGCCTCTTCCGCAGCGGTGGCAGAGTGGGCGAGGGCGGTCGCGACGAGCAAAGCGATCGGCAGACGTTGCGTAGTGTTCTCCGAATGGTCAAGGGCGTGGTGGCACATTAAGGAACCTCTGTATAAGTCGCCGATGGAGCGCGTTTGTCGCGAAATGCGGATGATGGCTAGACGGGCGACGAAGGTCGTA
>JBEVOI010000054.1:0-3152 GCA_040507665.1 Burkholderiales bacterium | reverse complement strand
GCCCTGCTCGAAAAGGTCGGCCTGAAACAGTAGCCGCCGGCTGTCGGCGTGTCACTACGCGCGTGCGGAATCGATTTCCAGGGGAAGAGCCGAGAACGGACGTTAGGACTGGCTTCGAAACGGCTCTAATATCTTCCTATCGTCTGCGTTCTCCTAGCGTCATCGTCCTTCTTCGTCGCTGATTCGTCCAGGCTCTGGAGGGTGTCATGGTCGCTCCTACGGTCGTCGCCCCGCGTCTCCACGCGCACGACTGGGGGCAGCACTCGACCCTGCGCCGTCGCGAGGTGCTGCCGTGACCCTGTCGCCTGGCACGCGGCTCGGACCGTATGAGATCCAGGCTGCCGTCGGGGTCGGTGGGATGGGCGAGGTCTACAAGGCGAAGGACACGCGCCTCGAGCGCAGTGTCGCCATCAAGGTGCTGCCCGCGCACCTCAGCGCCGACCCGGAACGCCGGGCGCGGTTTGCGCGCGAGGCCAAGGCCATCGCGGGTCTGAATCACCGGCACATCTGCGCCCTGCACGACGTCGGCCGCGAAGGCGATGTCGACTTCCTGGTGATGGAGTACGTCGATGGGACGCGGCTCGCCTCAACCTATCCCGTCGCGAAGGCGCTCGAGTACGCCATCCAGATCGTCGATGCGCTGCGCGCCTCGCACCAGAACGGCGTCATCCACCGCGACCTGAAGCCGGCGAACGTCATGGTGACGCCGGAAGGACAGGTAAAGGTCCTCGACTTCGGCTTGGTGAAGCACCTGGCCGCCCCGGCCGCCCCCGAAGCGGCGACTGTCAGCGCGCCATCGGACGAGGCGAGCCTCACTCGGCACGGCGTGGCGGTCGGGACAGTCCCGTACATGTCGCCCGAGCAGGTGGAAGGCAAGCCGCTGGACGCGCGCTCCGACATCTTCAGCTTCGGTGCCGTGCTCTATGAGTTGCTGACGGGGAAGCGAGCGTTCCAGGGCGACTCCGCCATCTCGACGATGTCGGCGATCCTGCACGAGACGCCGGTGCGAGCCCGCAAGGTGCGCCACGAAGTGCCGCGCAGACTCGAGGCAATCCTGAACCGCTGTCTCGAAAAGAGCCGGGATGCGCGGTATGCCTCCGCGGCAGACTTGCATGAGGACCTGGTCGGATGTCAGGCAGAGCTTCTGGGCCGCTCCACGGGCTTCCAAGCCCTGTTACAGCCGCGCGTGGCCGTACCGCTGTTGCTGGTCCTCGTCGTCGCGATTGCCGCAGCGGCGTGGTTCGGTGTTCGGAGTTATCGCGCTCGCTGGGCCCGCAACGTGGCGCTTCCTGAAATCGCCCGGCTGTTGCGGGCCGGACCCAGCGTGCAGGCCTTTCGCCTGGCCCGCGAGGCTCGGCGCTTTCTCCCCGAGGATCGCGGCCTTCAGCAGTTGTGGCGCGATGTGACCGCGCCCATCACCATTCGAACGACTCCTCCCGGCGCCGCCGTCGATTGGAGAGACTACACGGCAACCGATGACTCCCCCTGGGAGTCGGTGGGATCTTCTCCAATCGCAGGAATACGGGTCCCGAACGCCTATCTCCGTTGGCGCATCTCGAAAGTGGGTTTCGATGCCGTGGAAGCAGCCTTCTCGACTTGGACCACTTCCGCGATCCAGTTCCAGCTCGACCCGCAAGGCTCCACCCCGCCGGGCATGGTTCGAGTGCCGAGTGGACCGTACCGATACGGCCCCGCTCCTGCCGTCGAGGTGGAGGACTACTGGCTCGATAAGTACGAGGTCACCAACAGAGAGTTCAAGGAATTCGTCGACGCTGGCGCGTACCGCAAGCGCGAGTACTGGAGGCATCCCTTTGTCAAGGACGGCCGGGAACTGTCCTGGGAGCGAGCCATGGAGGAGTTTCGCGATACCACCGGCCGACCGGGAGCCTCCACGTGGGCGCTGGGTACCTACAGCGATGGGCACGCCGATTTTCCGGTGGGCGGCGTCAGTTGGTTTGAAGCCGACGCCTACGCCACATTCAAAGGCAAGAGTTTGCCCACCGTCTATCACTGGCGCAAGGCCGCCGACGTGGGCATCTTCTCCGACATCTATCGCCTCAGCAACTTCGGGGCCGGTCCCGCCCGTGTTGGCAGTCACCAGGGCCTCAGCCCGTGGGGCGCTTACGACATGGCCGGCAACGTGAAGGAATGGTGCTGGAATCAGGCTGACGATCGCCGCTACATCCTGGGCGGGGGCTGGGGCGAGCCCACCTATATGTTCACCGAGCCGGATGCGCAAACGCCCTTCCGACGGTTGGCCACCTACGGCTTCCGCTGCGCCAAGTATCCCCGTCCCCGTTCCGATCAACTCACCGCTGCGGTCGGGGCATTGAGTCGCGACTACAGCAGGGAGGAGCCGGCCAGCGATGAGACCTTCCGGCTTTACCAGAACATCTATTCTTACGACCGCACATCGCTGAACGCCGTGATCGAATCGGTGGACGACACCCCCGAGCATTGGCGGACGGAGAAGATCAGCTTCCAGGCGGCTTACGGCAACGAGCGCGTGACGGCCTACTTGTTCCTGCCCAGGAATGCCGTCCCGCCCTATCAGACGGTGGTGCATTACCCCGGCGGATACGCCTTTCGTTCCCGCTCGAGCGAGAACCTGTCGACGCAGTTCCTGGATTTCCTCCTCCGCAGCGGCCATGCCGTCTTGTACCCGATCTACAAGGGTTCGTACGAACGCGGAGGAGGGTTGCCACTGGCGGGGCCGAGCGCTCGGCGAGACCAGACCGTCCAGCAGTCCAGGGATCTGGGTCGCAGCATCGACTACCTGGAAACCCGGCCGGACATCGATCGGGACAGGTTGGCATTCTACGGGCTCAGCGCTGGCGCGATTAGCGGTCCGATTCTCACGGCGCTGGAGCCGCGGTTCAAGGCGAGCATCCTCGTGTCCGGAGGGTTTCCCACGCAGAGCGTGCCGCCCGAGGCAGACCCGATAAACTTTGCTCCCCGGGCGAAGATGCCGGTCCTGATGCTGAATGGCCTGCACGATTTCGCAATCCCCCTGGAAGGCGCTCAAGAGCCGTTGTTTCGTCTGCTGGGCGCGCCGCAGAAGGACAAGCGCCATGTCGTGTTCGAAAACTCCGGGCACTTTCCGAACCCGGACCAGATGCCCGAGCTGATCAAAGAGGCGCTGGATTGGCTCG
>JBEVOI010000018.1:0-2569 GCA_040507665.1 Burkholderiales bacterium | reverse complement strand
TCCGCACGGTTACCAAGCGCGGCGACCATCACGTAACCCTCGAGGCGGCGCGGACGCACCACTTCCGTGATCAAGGCGCGGTAATGAGTCCTACACGATCTGTTCAGAATTTGTTCAGTCTTCCAATCCGGCCATGCGCAAACCTTCGATCAGATGCTCGAAGCTCTCCGTGTTCCTAAAAGGACACACCGCGCCGAGGTACGTGCATATCGCTTCGAACTCCGCTCCCGCTTCCGCGGCCAGCTCCGACCGGGCCAGGCCAATCGCGACTTCCTTTGCGGAACGGGCCTCACCCTTGCGGCCAAGCTGCGCATAGCAGGCCGCCATACAGGCGTATCTCATAAGCGCCAATCCCGACACCTTGCCGAACGCCTGGACGGCCAACTCGTAGCGGCGCACCGTGTACTCGGCGATCCCTTTGCCGACAAGGCAATCGACCGCACCGAACGGGTTAATCCGGATTGCTTCGTTGAGGCAAGCGATCCCCTCGCTGGTCTCACCCATGAGGGCGAGGCACCACCCCTTGTTGCAGAGGTTGTCGTATTCGTTCGGATTGAGGGCGATCGCCCGCTGTATCGACATCATCGAGAGGTCGTACTGTTTTCTCGCCAGTTGAGCCCACGCCAGCGCATGCCACGTGGCGCTGTCGGCGGGATCGAGAGCAACCGCTCGCTCGGCGAACTGGAACGCGAGGTCGATGGCCCGGGTCCGTGCTTCGGTCCAGACCGATTCGTACTCCATAATGTAACTATCAGCTAGGCAGGCACAGATCGCGGCAAATTCGGGGTCCAGTTCAAGACCCCGCTCGAAGTAGCGTCGTGCTTCGAGCACGCCGTTCTTCGTCCCGTGTTTCATGCAGTGTCTGCCACGTAAGAGAAAATCGTAGGTCGCCATGTCCTTAACAGATTTCCGGACCGCGCGATGGCGGCCGGCTTCTTCCAGATGGCCGGCCAAGGCAACGACAATCATGTTGGTGATCTCGTCCTGGAGTGCGAAAACATCATCCAGTTCGCGGTCGTAGTTTTCGGCCCAAAGGTGGCGCCCGCTGGCTGCATCAACCAGCCGGGCAGTGACCCGTAGGCGGTTGCCCGCCCTAAGCACGCTGCCCTCGACCACGTGAGCGACCCCGAGCCTTTGCCCGGCCCGCTGCACGCTCGTTTCCATGTCATGTGCCACCGCCGAGGATTTTCCGGCAATCACGAACAGCCCTCGAAACCGGGTCAGGCCGGCAATGATGTTGTCGGTGATGCCGCTGGAGAAGTACTCCTGCGTCGCATCGCCCCACATGTTCGCGAACGGCAATACCGCGACCGAGGGCTTGTCGGGCAGCGGCAGGTTAGGCGACATAGTATAGCTGGCTATTTCGCCGGGCGAACCAGCGGTGTCCTCGACCGCTACCTGCTCCCGATCCTGCTGCCCGGACGGAAAATCATCATCGTAGCATGGCTCTGGCCCGGCGTACTTGTAACCCCGCCCGTGCACCGTCCGGATGAGCGAGCTTCCGAGCAGCTTGCGAAGCGCCGAGATGTGAACCTGGAGTGTGTTCTCCTCGACCGTGAGGCCAGGCCAGACAGCATCAAGCAACGCATCCTTGCCAACAACCGAATTGTAGCGCTCCAAAAGCATCAGAAGGATGTCGAAAGAGCGCGCACCAATCTCGACAGTCCCCGACGGGCCGAGAAGTTGCCGCTCCTGCCTCAACAACCGGTATTCGCCGAACCGAATCCCCATCTTGTGCCATCCTTGCGGGTACGCGGCATAGCTCGCTGCGTGAGCTAAGATCGATAATCAAGAAACGCCCGGCAAGACTACCACAGTCCACGAGATGCGCTCATGATACAAAGATTTGCCATCAGTGGTCAGAGAGTGCGCGGGGTATCGCTTTGTCGTGGGAAAGGCGCCGGGCAGCCGGCTGGAAAGCGCTGCAAGTAGAGACCCGTAACCGAGCAATGGGCGGCTCAGGCCCGCATTGTTTTTCAGAGGGCGTGCGCGACTGTTGCGGTGGTGCTGTTGGGGGCGATCTCACTCTGGGGCTTCCTCCCAGAAACGGCCGGCTTTACTGATGCGGGTCACCATACCCGTGCTGGGCGAAGGAACTGGCCAGCCGGAGCGAGTTGCGGCAGCATCGAAAACACCGCCTACCTGTGTCGTTCCACTTCATTTCGGAGGGCTGTCAGCATCACCCGCGCGTGGCGACTGACTTGAGCAGCTCACCACGTGGGATCTCGACCTTCAAGATCCTCGTCCGGGGCCGCCGGGGGCTGGTGACGCACACTGGTGTAGGGGGCCATGCAGACCAGGTTGTACGCGTCGGTCCACAAACCGAATATTTCTCGTAACGAGACACCCAGTTCGAGACGCGGAAAGCGTGGACGCGGCAACAGGCTGAGGCGGCGGATGACGGTGATTGGGGCGTAGGTGGAGATATCGGTCATGGTGTTCTCCTGCGACCGTGAGAATGACACCAGCTCTCGTTCAGGTCCTTGGCGTGGACCTGAAGAGTCCTGAACAGTCCTGTTGTTAGCCTTCTGAGCCGTCTTGAATTATCTTGCGATCCGGGGCTGGATTC
>JBEVOI010000125.1:0-2760 GCA_040507665.1 Burkholderiales bacterium | reverse complement strand
GGTACCCGCTTGACGAGCGCGGCGTCGCGTAACCCGTAGCCCTCGGCCGGCTCGACCCGGACGGAAAGCTTCTCGCCCGCCGAGCGACCGTCGAGTGCCTTCTCGAGCCCCGCGACGATGTTCCCCTGCCCATGCAGGTAGGCAAGCGGCTCGCCGCCATCGGAGCTGTCGAGCACCTCACCCGCGTCGTTGGAGAGTGTGTAGTGAATGAGGACGACCTTGTCCTGTGCAACGTGCATGGAGGAACTCCCGATGTAACGGAGCGAGCTCAGGGCGCGATCGGCTGACCGTCGCGCAGTCTCAGCCAGCCGCGGGCGACGCGATAGACCACCCACACCCCGATCACCAGCACGCCGAGCCCGAAGGTAAAGAACCCGATCAGGATCAGGAACAGCGGCAACGAGAGCACGAACACGATCGAGACCCACAGCAGCGCGAACCAGAACGTTCGCCGCTGCCAGGCGAAATGACTCTCGAGCCACGTGCCGCGCGCCTGATCGCGCTTCACGTAGTTCATGACGATCGCGATGATCGACGGGATGCCGAACACGAACTGCAGCGCAACAGCGGCGGAACTCACGATCCCGATGAACGCGCCCAGGGCGTGCAAGGCGTACATCCAGTGTGTGTAGCTGACGAGCGCGGGTTCGGCCGAGCGCGGATTTGCGCCCGCGGGCAGCGGATCGTTCATGGACACGGCTCCTCGAGTTCGTCCCTAGATCGCGCTGCTATTCGACCGTGACGGACTTCGCGAGATTGCGCGGCTGGTCGACGTCCGTGCCCCTGAGGATCGCGCAGTGATAGGCCAGCAGCTGCAGCGGAACCGTGTACACCGCCGGCGCCTGGAGGTAGCTCACGTGCCGTGGCATCTGGATCACGGTCACGCCGTCGGAGGGCTCGAAGCCCGACTCCGGATCGGCGAATACATAGAGCTCTCCGCCGCGTGCGCGCACTTCCTGCAGGTTGGACTTCAACTTCTCGAGCAGGTCGTTGTTGGGGGCGACGGCGATGACCGGCATCTCCGCGTCCACCAGCGCGAGTGGGCCGTGCTTCAATTCACCGGCTGGGTACGCCTCGGCGTGGATGTAGGAAATTTCCTTGAGCTTGAGCGCTCCCTCCATCGCGATCGGGTGCATCGGTCCGCGCCCCAGGAAGAGGGCGTGCTGTTTGTCGGCGAAACGCTGCGCGAGCTCGCGGATCCTCCCGTCGAGCGCGAGTGCGCTATCGATCAGCGCAGGTGTTCCCAACAGGCGCTGCACGAGCCCTCGCTCGCGCTCGGCGTCCGTGCCGTGGTGCTTGGCGAGCGCCACGACCAGCATGCCGAGAGCCACGAGCTGCGTGGTGAAGGCCTTGGTGGAGGCGACGCCGATCTCGGGCCCGGCGCGCGTCAGCATCACGAGCTCCGACTCGCGCACCAGCGAGCTCTCGGGCACGTTGCAGATCGCGAGCTGCGACAGATACCCCGCCTGCTTCGCGAGCCGGAGCGCCGCCAGCGTGTCCGCCGTCTCGCCCGATTGCGAGACACTCACGAACAGCGTGTTCCGCGGAACGACCGGATTGCGGTAACGGTATTCGCTCGCGATCTCGACCCAGCAGGGCAGGCGGCAGATCTGCTCGATGAAGTACTTTGCGACCGACGCCGCGTGGAAACTGGTGCCGCAGGCCACGATGCGCACCGCCTCGGTGCGCGCAAAGACCGCGGTCGCGGCGGGCCCGAAGGCCGCCTCGAGGAGCTTTCCGCCCGCAACACGTTCCTGCAGCGTCTGCGCGACTGCACGGGGTTGCTCGTGGATCTCCTTGAGCATGTAGTGCGGGTACTCGCCCTTCTCCGCGTAGTCCGCCGACAGCTCGCTCTGGTGGGCGGGTCGCTGCACCGAGTTGCCGTTGCGGTCGAGGATGCGAACGCTTTTGCGGCGGATCTCCGCCACGTCACCCTCCTCGAGGATGATGAACTGCCGCGTGACCGGCAGCAGCGCGGCGACGTCTGAGGCGACATAGTTCTCGTCCTTGCCCAGCCCGATGACCACGGGGCAGCCCTCGCGGGCAAGTACGATGCGGTCAGGATCGTGCTGCGACATCACCGCAAGCGCGTACGCGCCTTCGAGCTCCGCCGCGGTCGCACGCACCGCCTTGAACAGGTCGCCGGTGATCTCGAGGTGGTAGTGAATGCGGTGGGCGATGACCTCGGTGTCGGTCTCGGAGGCGAACTCATAGCCCTGGCGGAGCAGCTCGGCGCGCAGTTCTTCGTGATTCTCGATGATCCCGTTGTGGACGATCGCGATGCCGTCGCGGGAGATGTGCGGATGCGCGTTGCGCTCGCTCGGCACGCCGTGGGTCGCCCAGCGTGTATGGGCGATGCCGAGCTTGCCGTGCGCCGGGTCCGCCTCGAGCGCATCTTCGAGCTTTCGCACCTTGCCCACGGTGCGCAGGCGCTTGATGGTGCCGGTGCCGTTCAGCACGGCGACACCGGCGGAGTCGTACCCGCGATACTCGAGCCGGCGCAGTCCCTCGATCAGCACGGGGACGATGTCATGGTCGGCGACGGCGCCTACGATTCCACACATGAGCGGCTCCTTGCCTGTCTCGTCCGTCGAGACCTACGAACGGTTTCGGACAGCCCGTGCGATGCGTGTCGGGGGGCGGAGGCTACCAGAATTGGTATTGCAAACAAGTGGCTATGTGTCTTCGCAGCGCGGGTTCACATAAGACCGGGCACCGAGTCTGCCCGGGCCTGCTTGCCGGCCCGGATGGCTTCCGGAA
>JBEVOI010000001.1:0-5997 GCA_040507665.1 Burkholderiales bacterium | reverse complement strand
CTCGCCTCCGCTGCCTATAACGCCGGACCCGGCGGTGCGCGCCAGTGGCGCGCGACGACGCCGATGGAAGGCGCGATCTACGCAGAGTCGATTCCCATCAACGAGACCCGCGACTACGTAAAGAAGGTACTGGTCAACGCAACCTACTATGCTGCCCAGCTGAAGAGCCAGATGCGCTCCCTCAAGGATCGTCTGGGCGTTATTCCTCCCCGCTCGACCGACGCAGAGCGCCCCCTCGGCGATACGCCGTGACCGGCCCGGGGGCCGAAACCCCGCAGCAGGTCCCGTCTGCACCTCGTTCTCGGCTAGAATTCCTCTTGTAGTCGCGGAAAGCGCGCGCCGCGCGGGGTGTCGTTACGCGTTGCGTGCGCGCTAGGGATAACCCAGCATCGGTCGAGGACGGCTTGGGCTTACTCTCCAGCGCGAGCACCTGCGCACGAAGGGAAGCCGATGCCGATAGCCAACCAATACCTTGTCATGGACATCAACCTGCGAAGCGTTTTGGTCATCGGCGGGTCCGGCTTTGTCGGCAGCCATATCGTCCACCTCCTCGCCGCCCGGGGCGTGAACGTGCGCGTTCCCACGCGCTACCGCGAGTCCGCGAAGGAGCTCATCGTCCTGCCCACTGTAGAGGTGGTGGAAGCGGACGTTCATGATCCGGTCACACTCCGGGGGCTGGTCTCGGCGACCGACGCCGTAATCAATCTGGTCGGTATCCTGCACGAGCGAGGGGTTCCAGGAGGGTTCGAGCGGGTGCATACGGAGCTGCCGAGGAAGATCGTGGAGGTCTGCCGCGGTGAAGGCATTGGCCGCCTCGTGCACATGAGTGCGCTCAATGCTGACTTCAACGCTCCGAGCGCTTATCTGCGCTCGAAGGGACAGGGCGAGAAACACGTGAAGGAAGTGGGGGCCGACCTCGCCTGGACCATCTTCCGTCCCTCGGTGATATTTGGCCGCGGCGACAGCTTCCTGAACATGTTTGCCCAACTCCTGCGGGTCGTCCCGGTGGTGGCACTCGCGTCCCCCGATGCCCGGTTTCAACCGGTCTGGGTGGAAGACGTCGGCCGCGCCTTCGTGGATTGCATTCTGAACGACGCGACGTTCGGCCAGAGCTACGAACTCTGCGGCCCGACGGTTTATACGCTGCGCGAGTTGGTGAGATACGTCGGCGAGGTGACTGGCCATCGGCGTCCCATTCTTGGCCTCAGCAACCGGCTGTCGTACCTGCAGGCGATGGTGATGGAATGGCTGCCCGGCCCGCTAATGACCCGCGACAACTACTACTCGATGAAAAAGGACAGCGTTTGCGGCT
This sequence comes from Burkholderiales bacterium, assembly GCA_040507665.1. Taxonomy (GTDB): domain Bacteria; phylum Pseudomonadota; class Gammaproteobacteria; order Burkholderiales; family JAEUMW01; genus JAEUMW01. The sequence continues at coordinate 4,685 of JBEVOI010000001.1, read as the reverse complement.
GCCCCTTCCCCGATGTGCTGGGGTTCCAGCCCACCGCCATCGAGGCTATCGTTCCCCGCTATCTCGGCCGTCAGGATCCACGCGCGCGCTACAACGATTTCCGCTTCCGCGCCCGTCGTTAGGGGGCCTCTGAACTAGGTCGCCGATGGGCGCGCCCCCGCGCACGACCGGCCGGAGCACTGAATGAAGTTCTATCGTGTCGGCGGATCGGTGCGCGACCAGTTGCTCGGCCTGCCAGTCAAGGATCAGGACTACGTGGTCATTGGCAGCACGCCCGAGGAAATGGCGCGCCTCGGGTTCCGGCCGGTCGGCAGGGATTTCCCCGTCTTTCTCCACCCGGAGACCCAGCAGGAGTATGCGCTCGCACGCACCGAGCGCAAGACTGCGCGCGGCTATAAGGGCTTCGAGATCCACGCTGCGCCGGATGTGAGCCTGGAGGCGGACCTCGCGCGCCGCGACCTGACGATCAACGCCATCGCGCTGGACGATCACGGGGCTATCGTCGACCCCTTCGGCGGCGTCGCCGATCTCGGGGCGGGGATTCTGCGCCACGTGAGTCCGGCCTTCACCGAAGATCCTGTTCGGATCCTGAGGGTCGCCCGCTTTGCGGCGCGCTTCGGATTCCGGATCGCGCCTGAGACCCTCGCGCTGATGACAGAAATGGTCCACAGCGGGGAGGTGGAGGCCTTGGTGCCCGAGCGGGTGTGGCACGAGCTCTCGCGCGGACTCATGACGGACAAACCTTCGCGGATGTTTTTCGTCCTCCGCGAGTGCAGCGCGCTCGCGCGCATCCTGCCAGAGGTCGATGGACTCTTCGGTGTGCCGCAGCCTTCGGGTTGCTACCCCGAATTGGACACCAGCATGCACGTCATGATGGTGATCGACTACGCGGCTTCGATGTCCTTCGACCTGGCGGTGCGCTTCGCGGGCCTCACCCTCCACATCGGCAAAGCCAGCACGCCGCCCGAGCAATGGCCCCAGCATCCGGGCTACGAAATGCGCAGCGTCACGTTGACGCGGAACCTTTGCGAGCGCATTCGCGTGCCGCGCGAGTGTCGCGACCTGGCGCTCCTGGCGGCGCGCTACCACCGCGAGGTGCACCGGGCGCTGGAGCTGAATCCATCTGCCATCCTGAAGATTCTGGAGTCCGTGGACGCCTTCCGCCGACGCGGGCGCTTCGAGGCGCTGCTCGCCGCCTGCGAGGCGGACTGTCGGGGGTGCACCGGCTTTCGCGACGCTCCTTATCCCCAGGCGGACCGCCTGCGGCGTGCGTTAGCTGCCGCGGCGGGCATAGATGCCGGCGCGGTCGCAACAGAGGGTGGCGGACCACAGGCGATCCGCCACCGCGTGCACCAGCACCGCCTCGCCGCGATCGCGCGCGCGATCGATTCAATGGCTGGCTGACCGCATACCCCCATCCACAGACAAAAAAGCAACCGGCTTCTGGTAACCTTGCGGAGTGGGTGGGGCGAAGGTCCCACCCGATGTTCCCTTGCTTCGCCGGTTTCCTCATCCATTGATTCCCGTCATCGGCAACACCGCCCGCGATCTCGCCGTAAACCTGAGAAGTGGCATTCGGCTCGCCCTCTGGCGACCGCTCACGCTGGCTGACTTCCGCATCTCTGCAGATCAGCTCGTGCTGCTCGCGCTTCTGCAACTCCTGCTGAACGTCGCAGTAAGCATTGCGGCAAACGGGCCGGACGGCTACCTGGACTGGGAAGCGCTGCCATACGTAGTGTTTCCGATCGTGTTGCTGATGGTGGCTGCGTATGCTGTTGCGAAGATCTACGGTCGCGACAGCATCGCGCTCGAGCTGCCGATCGTTCTCCTCTCGCCGGCCCCACTCTTCACGGTCTTCTTCATCCTTCAGGAATTCCTTGCTGAGCATGGCGTCTTCGACGATGGTCCGGTCTCGGAACACTCGGTCTCCCTCGTGTACATCGCGTGGGTCGGGATCGTGTTCGTCGCGGGGCTGATCGTGGTCGGCGGACGCGACTGGCGCCGGCTCGGTGTGGCCGCGGCCGTGCTCCTCCTCGGCGCCGTGCTGCCTCAGGCGTATCTGCCCTACCGAGATCTCTGGGCACCGAACGAAGATGTGGTCGTGGAGGAAGCGTTGCCCTCCGTCGCGTCCGAGGACATCCTGGACCTCCAGCCGCGCCTGCTCGACCAGGAGCTTGCAGCGCTCACCCCCGAGCGGCGCGGAGTGATCGACCTCTACTTTATCGGATTCGCCGCCTACGACGAGCAGGACGTTTTCATGAAGGAGGCGGGCTCCGCGCGCGAGCTCATCGAGGAGCGATTCGACGCTCAGGGGCGCGCGGTGAGCCTCGTGAACAATCGGCACACCCTGACGAAGACGCCGATCGCGACGGTGACCAACCTCGCCGCCGCGCTGAGGCACGTGGGCAAGGTCATGAATCCGGAGGAGGACATTCTCTTTCTGTTTCTGACCAGCCACGGCCTGCCATCCCGACTCGAGGTGCGATTCGAGCCGTTGGACCTGCGACCGCTCTATCCCACGGCGCTGCGCCAGGCTCTCGACGCTGCCGGCATCAAATGGCGCGTGATCGTGATCTCGGCCTGCTACTCCGGCGGCTTCGTCGGACCGCTCCAGGATGAGCGGACCCTGATCATCACCGCCGCCGATGGCGAGAACACCTCGTTCGGTTGCTCCAACGACGCGGAACTCACTTACTTCGGACGCGCGTTTTTCGACGAACATCTGAAGGCGACCTACGCGTTCGATGAGGCTTATCGCCGCGCCGCCGCTACCATCGCGAATTGGGAGAAGGCCAAGGGTTACCCGCCCTCGCGTCCCCAGATGTTCGTCGGCTCCGCAATGGCGGCCAAGCTGAAGAGTTACGAGGCGCGCTTGAAGGTCACCTCCGCGGCAGCCTCAGTGCATCAACCCTGATCCAGCTATCCTTCCTGCCTCGGGGACGCACTGTGATCGATCTGTACACCTGGTCCACCCCGAACGGCCGCAAGGTCTCGGTCCTGCTCGAAGAATTGGGCCTGCCGTACCGGGTGCATGCGGTGGACATCACACAGAACGAGCAATTCGCACCTGCGTTCGTCGCCCTATCGCCGAACTCGAAGATCCCCGCCATCGTCGACGAGGATGGCCCCGACGGCGTGCCCTTCAGCCTATTCGAGTCCGGAGCGATTCTGCTCTACCTAGCCGAGAAGCACCGGCGATTTCTGCCGGCGCAAGCGCGGCCGCGCTACGAGACAATCCAATGGCTCATGTTCCAGATGGGGGGCGTAGGCCCCATGTTCGGCCAGGCCCATCATTTCCTGCGCTTCGCGCGGGAGAAAGTTCCCTATGCGATGCAGCGCTACGGCAACGAAGCCCGGCGCCTGTACGGAGTGCTGGACCGGCGCCTGGCGGAACACGAATTCCTGGCCGGTGAATACACGATCGCGGACATGGCCACCTTCCCCTGGGTGGCGCGCCACGCGTGGCATGAGGTGGCCCTCGGGGACTTTCGCCACGTGCAGCGGTGGTTCGACGTCATCGGCGCGCGCGCACCCGTACAGCGGGGGATGCAAGTTCCGGCCTGACAATTGCATTCTCCCGCGGGTTTGCAAAGAACGCCCATGGCCGCAAACCCCCACATGATCAAGAGCGTCAACCCCCTGCAGCCGGGGGTTCCCGAGCGGATCGGCAAGTATCCGGTCCTGCGCGAGCTGGGTCAGGGCGCGACGAGCCGCGTGTTCCATGCCCGAGACACGTTCGCGAACCGGGAGGTGGCGATCAAGGTGTTCGTGCCTCCGAACACCACCGACGCGAATGCGCTGCGGCGCTTCCAGCGCGTCTTCCTGAACGAGTCCTCCCTCGCGGGCAAGCTCACCCATCCCCACATCGCGGCGATCTTCGACGCCGTGACCGAAGAGCACTACACCTACCTCGTCATGGAGTACGTGGCGGGCGGGACCCTGGAACAATACTGTCAGGCCGAGCAGCTGTTGCCTCTCGAGAAAGCGGTCGAGGTGATCTTCAAGTGCAACCGCGCCCTCGACTACGCCTTCCAGCACGGGGTCATCCACCGCGACATCAAGCCGGCGAACATCCTGGTGAGCCAGGGCACCGACATCAAGCTGAGTGACTTCGGCACTGCTCTCCAGGAATGGAACACCGTCACCCAGCTGAGCGGGGTCGGCTCCCCCGCGTACATGTCGCCGGAGCAGATCCGCGAGGAGCAGCTCACCCACCACACCGACATCTACTCGCTCGGCGTGGTGACCTACCAGCTGCTCACCGGACGGCTGCCCTTCATGGGCACGAACACGGCCAGCCTGACCTACCAGATCATCAACCATGAACCCACACCGCTGCGATCGCTGCGCCCTGACATCCCGGAGCCGCTGGAGCGCATCGTGATGCGATGCATGGAGAAGACGCGAGAGGGGCGCTACCACAACTGGATCGAGCTCGCCAAGGAACTCGCGGGCGCCTTCCAGGCGCTCCAGGTCGGAAGCACGAGCATCACGGACACCGAGAAGTTCAACACGGCGAAGCGCCTCGACTTCTTCAAGGATTTCGACGACGTGCAGCTCTGGGAGGTGGTGCGAATCGCGGCCTGGCGGCCCGTCAGCAAGGATAGCCTCGTGCTCAAGGAGGGCGACAACGGCGACAGCTTCTTCATCATCGGGAGCGGCGACGTCGAGGTGAGCCGGGGCGG
>JBEVOI010000321.1:0-14212 GCA_040507665.1 Burkholderiales bacterium | reverse complement strand
GGCCTGTTCGATGCTGTGGTCACGATGTATCACGACCAGGGCCAGATCGCGATCAAGCTGATGGGCTTCCAGCGCGGCGTCACCGTGCAGGGGGGGCTGCCGATTCCCATCACCACTCCGGCGCACGGCACGGCGTTCGACATCTTCGGCACGGGCCGCGCGCATCCGGGCGCGATGCAGCAGGCGTTCGAAATGGCGTGCCGGATGGGAGTCAATCGCCGGATCGCGACAGCGAGCGGATAGCGGATCATCGGGACCGACGCGATCGTTCGTGCATTCCGCCTCAATCCACGAGTGAGAGCAAGGTTTAGTCGATGGCCATAGCTTCGCTTGCGTTACCGCTTAATGCAAAACATGAGTAAGGTGCAGCGCCACGAAAAGTTTGATAAAGAAGGTACGATGAACAAGAGAGTACGAGCGCACGTCGAAAGCGTACCAGGCGTCAAACCATCGCCGAGGGCAGGGGGTACGATGTCCAATTCATCTAAGATCACGATCTTTTCGCTGGTACTCCTTGTCGCCGCGTGCGCCAGCCCGCAACCACCAACCCCTACGGTCAGCGTGCCGGACAAGCTCAAACCCGGCGCGAACGAATCGCTGACGACGATCGTTCCGGCAAAGGGCGTGCAGATCTACGAATGCCGTGCCAAGAAGGATCAAGCCGCGGTCTACGAATGGGCGTTCGTGGCTCCCGAAGCCGACCTTTTCGACGCGCGTGGAAACGGGATCGGCCGGCACTATGCCGGCCCGCATTGGGAATCGACCGATGGCAGCAAGATATTGGGTACGGTAAAGGAACGTGCCGACGCGCCAGCCGCCGACGCCATCCCCTGGCTGCTGCTTTCCGCGAAGTCCGTCGGCGCGCATGGCGCCTTCAGCAAGGTCACGAGCATACAGCGCGTGAATACGGTAGGCGGCGCGGCGCCCAAGGCTGGTTGTTCTCAAGCCACAGCCGGCACATCGGTGCGCATCAACTACACGGCGGACTACTACTTCTTCATTGCGAAGTGAGCTGGCCTGGTGCCCGCTCTCGCGACTTCCCGCCGACTAAAAAACTGCGACTCACGGCCGCAGGCGGTCGTGTACGCCGGCCTTACCGCACCGTTGCACCGGAACAATCTTTCGTGCACATTTCTGCGTCAATCCGCGCGCCAGAACCCGCGCTCTCCCGCGTTGTCAGCGAGCGAGAGTATCCGCGCGACCTCGCGCGCATGGCGGGTACGCCACTCTTTTTCAGAACGATCCATCCATTGGAAAAGACCGGCGAGGAAGCCGGACCGCGCGCCGCGTGCGGCTCTTTCTGAGCCACGAATCGTAAGTTCGACTGACATTTGGTACTCCTTTCCACGCAGCTATTGCGCTGCACAATGCCAATCTAAGGACTGGAGGACCGATTTTCCAATCGCACTTTCGGATTTCGACCATCCGGTTTTGTGATGGCAGTGCCCGACGACGGACGCCACGGGCGGCGAACGACATGCCGACGGCGGTCGCTGGTGCGGTTCGATGCGGTAGGAGTCGAATTCCTTCTTCGGGCTGCGCCGCAGTCCGGCAGTTGCCGAACCCTTCGCTAATTCAGGAGGTCAAGAGCCATGAAAACCATGAGCCGGGAGAGCATGGACCAGCTCGTCAACGATCACTTCAAGTACGAGGCTACCGACAACATCGAGGGTGTGCTCCGAACGTTGACGGACGACGCCGAGCACGAGATTGTCGGTGGGCCGGATGGTCAGCTCCGAGGGCAACCTGCGATTCGCCGCTTCTATGAGCTTCTGTTCGCGGACCTCAAAGGGGACCGCGTCGAGCCGGTGATGCGCCTCTACGGGGACGACTTCCTGATTGACGAAACCGTTTGGATCGGACACGTGCTCGATGGACGTCCCTTCAAACTCGACGGCAGGTCTGGCCGGGTACGCCTCCGGCTCCTGCACGTCTTCAAGCTGCGGGATGGGCTCATCGAAAAGGAGAACGTCTGGTTCGACTTCGACGACCTCGAGCGTCAGTTGACCTGACCGGGCGAGCGAGCCGCTGGAGCTAACCCGGATATTCCACCAGGACGCGGGATGATGGCGAGGCGAGTTGCAAAGGTAGTTTGCGCGTCTCGCGCCAAGCCCATAGGCGAGCCTGTGGGCGTGAAGCGAGGGCGTCAAATGACCGCAAATCGCCCGCCAGCGCCCGCATAGGCCGGCGGTACGAATTGCACGGTCGGATAGCAACCTGGGACCGGAGAAGTGGTGCGCCTTCTGGTCATATTCAGGACTGGCCTGATGAAACATCCGGGCTAGAACCGCGGCAAATCCGGAAACTTCTCCTGCCCTTGGCGGATGTGCATCGCGCCGAACTCCGCGCAGCGCTGCAAGGTCGGAACCGCCTTGCCCGGATTGAGTAGTCCATGCTCGTCGAACGCCCGCTTCACCCCATGGAAGGTTTCCAGCTCGCCGGACTTGAACTGAATGCACATCTGGTTGAGCTTTTCGATCCCCACGCCATGCTCCCCGGTGATCGTTCCACCCGCGGCGATGCAGGCCTCGAGAATCCGGGCTCCGAACTCCTCTGCTCGCTCCAGCTCTCCCGGCCGGTTCGCATCGAACAGAATGGACGGGTGGAGGTTGCCGTCTCCCGCGTGGAACACGTTGGCATAGGCCAGCCCGAATTCCTCGGACAACTCGCCGATGCGACGCAAGACCTGTGGCAGCGCCTTGCGCGGAATGGTTCCGTCCATGCAATAGAGGTCGGGCTTGATGCGGCCGAACGCCGGAAACGCCGACTTGCGTCCGGCCCAGAGTTTGAGCCGCTCCGCTTCGTCCTGCGAGACACGTATCTCGATCGCGCCATTCGCGCGGAGCACGTCGAGCACTCTGCGGATCTCGTCAGCCACCTCCTCTTCGACACCGTCCGACTCGCACAGCAGGATCGCTTCCGCATTGAGCGGGTAACCGGCGTGCAGGTAGTCCTCGACCGCGCGAATCGCGAGCCGGTCCATCATCTCCAGACCGGCCGGGATAATGCCCGCTGAAATGATGCCACCCACCGCGGCTCCCGCCTTGCCGAGGTCGTCGAACGCCGCCAGGACCACCTGCGCGTGCGTCGGTTCGGGAATCAGCTTGACCGTGACTTCGGTGACGATCCCGAGCATGCCCTCGCTGCCGGACATCAGAGCGAGCAGATCGTAGCCGGGAGCGTCGAGCCCGTCCGCGCCGATCTCGAGGAGTTCCCCGTCGATCGTGAGCACCCGCAGCTTCAGCACGTTGTGGACGGTAAGGCCGTATTTGAGGCAGTGCACACCGCCAGCGTTCTCCCCGACGTTGCCACCGATCGTGCAGGCAATCTGGCTCGACGGATCCGGCGCGTAATACAGTCCGTGCGGGGCCGCGGCTTCCGAGATCGCCAGGTTTCTGACCCCCGGCTGCACCCGAGCGACCCGCGATAGCGGATCGACTTCGAGAATCCGCGTGAACTTCGACAGGACGAGGAGCACCCCATTGCACAACGGCCGCGCACCCCCGGAAAGCCCCGTTCCCGCGCCGCGGGCGACCACCGGAGCCTTCGCATCGAAGCAGATGCGAAGAACACTCCGCACCTCGTCCTCCGTGTACGGAAGCGCGACGACCATCGGCACCTCGCGGTAAGCCGTCAATCCGTCGCATTCGTAGGGAGCGAGCTGTTCGGTCTCGCAGAGCAACGAGCCGGGCGGCAGCGCCTCCCGCAGGCGCTGGATCAGCGCGGAGCTGTCAACCGTAGATGCTTCCCGTGTTCCCATCACTATCCGGACAAATGCTTCAAGGCAAATGCGCCCGCGAAAGGTATTGATGGCTCTGCATTTCGATCAACCGGCTTACCGTGCGTTCGAGATCGCGCCCGAGCGTGGTTGGATCGAGCAACCCTTCCACAGGGGCCTCCGCGGACACGATCAGCTTGACCCGCCGGTCGTAAAACTCGTCCACCAGCCAAGCGAAGCGTCGCGCGACGTCGCGCGCGTCCGCAACCATGCGCGGAATGCCGGACAGGAGAACGGTGTGGAAGCGCCGTGAGATCTCGAGGAACTCCGGCTGCCCACGGGGCTTCTCGCAGAGCTCGGCGAAATCGAACCACGCCACCCCGCTCGCCACACGGCGCGCGGAGAGGACCCGCCCCTCCACCTCCACAGCTGTCTCCGGCTCGCCTTCGTGACGGGCGATGGCGATGAACTCCTCTCCCATGCGTCGGTCGGGCTCGTCCGTGAGCGGACAGTGATAGACCCCGAGCCGCTCCAGTGCCCGCAGCCGGTAGTCCTGCCCTCCATCCACGTTCAGCTCCTCGAGGTTCTTCTTGAGAAGCTCGATCGCCGGCAGGAACTGGCCCCGCTGCAAGCCGTTGAGATAGAGATCGTCGGGTCGCGTATTGGAGGTGGTGACCAGCACCACGCCCTCGGCGAGCAGGCCTTCGAGCAGGCGTCGCATCAGCATCGCGTCGCCGATATCGGTAACGAGAAACTCGTCGAGGCAGAGCAGCCGGGTCTCGCGGGCGATGTTCTTGGCAATCATTGCGAGCGGGTTCGACTGGCCTTGCAGCGTCGCCAGCTGGTGGTGAATGTCCTGCATGAAGCGGTGGAAGTGCGAGCGCGTCTTGCGCTTGACCGGCGCGGCGCTGAAGAAGCTGTCCATGAGGAAGCTCTTGCCGCGCCCGACGCCACCCCACAGGTAGAGACCCCTGACCACGCGCCTGCGGGCAAGGAGCCGGATCAATGCGGAGTCCATGCGCTCGAGCGCGATGAGGTCCTCGTAGAGACGCTGAAAGTGCGGCAGGACGGACCGCTGCGCCTCATCCAGCTCGAAGCCATGGACGGTCGCGTGCTGGCGGATCCAATCGGCGACGCTGCCGCCTTGCCGGTGCGGGCGGGTGGACCCGTACTCGGAGGCGGGTGCGGGGGAAGCGGACATATTCAGCGCCGGCTCGCTGGAGCGGCCGCGGCAACAGCGTGGATTAGGGAACCTCTGAACAAGTCGACGAGGGGCGCGACGGCGGCTTTCCGGGATGCATGGCGCGAAGCGAGGTGCAGCCGATATCGGGAATATCGGCAAGCCGAGCGACAATGCCAGGCGCCCGGAAAGCCCCGTCCTTCCAGGTTTGCGCGAAATGCGGCGCTGGCGGCGCCGGGCTCCTCGGCATCGTAGTGGCGCCCGGAACCGCAGCCCGCGGGGCCCCCGCTAGGGGGATCGGGCAGAGAAGGGCGCCGTAACAGGCCGCGCTCCGGGCATCGCATCCCGCTTCACGGTCGCATCCCCAAAGGGGCCCCTGCTCCACGCTGCGCGGTCTGGCTACGACCTTCGTCGCCCGTCTAGCCATCATCCGCATTTCGCGACAAACGCGCTCCATCGGCGACTTGTTCAGAGGTTCCTTAGATATGCAGCGTGCGCTTGTCGACGGCGAGGGCCGCCTCGTGCATCACCTCGGACAGCGACGGGTGGGCGTGCACGATGCGTGCGATGTCCTCCGAGCTCGCGCCGAATTCCATCGCCACCGTAGCTTCGGAGATCAGCTCGGATGCGAACGGCCCGATGATGTGCACGCCGAGGATGCTGTCGCTTTTCGCGTCTGCGAGAATCTTGATGAAGCCGTTGGTCTCCCCGAGCGAGCGAGCGCGACCGTTGGCAATGAAGGGAAACATGCCGGACCGGTATGCCACTCCCGCAGCCTTCAGCTCCTGCTCGGTCTTCCCGACCCACGCGATCTCGGGCGAGGTATAGATGACCCACGGCACCGTGTCGAGGTTGACATGGCTCTTCTGACCAGCGATCAGCTCGGCTACGGCGACCCCCTCCTCGGACGCCTTGTGGGCGAGCATGGGACCGCGCACGACATCGCCGACCGCATAGACGTTCGGCAGATTCGTGCGGCAGTGCTCATCGACTTCAATAAAGCCGCGCGCATCCACCTTCAACCCTACAGCGTCCGCCCCGACGTTCGCGGAGTTCGGCAGGCGGCCGATAGCGACGATGAGCTTGTCGAAGTCGGCCTTGTGGACACCGTCCTTGTCCTCGTACTTGACCGAAACCTTGCCCTTGCCCTTCGTCACCGATTCGATCTTGATGCCGGTGTGGATGATGAGGCCGAGCTCCTTCGAGAAGACGCGAAACGCTTCCTTCCCCACCTGCTCGTCCACCGCCGCGAGGAAGGTAGGCAGCGCTTCCAGCACCGTCACTTCGGCGCCCAGGCGCTTCCACACGCTGCCCATTTCCAGGCCGATCACGCCGGCGCCGATGACACCCAGCCGCCGCGGCACCTCGGAGATGGCGAGCGCGCCTTCGTTGTCGAGGATGAGTTCGTTGTCTATCGCCACCATCGGCAGCGGGCGCGGCACCGAGCCGGTAGCGACGATGACGTGCTTCGCCTCGATCACCTCCGGCTTTCCGCCGTCGGTTACCTGGATGCCGTAGGTTGCACCCGCCGATACGATGCGCCCGCGGCCATGCATCGATGTCACCTTGTTTTTCTTGAACAGCATGGCGATGCCGGAGGTGAGCGTCTCGACGATCTTTTCCTTGCGCGTCTGCATCGTGCCCAGGTCCAGGGACAGGCCCTGTATGCGCACGCCATGGGCAGCGAACTTGTGGCCCGCGCGCTCGAAATTCTCGGACGATTCGAGGAGCGCCTTGGACGGAATGCAGCCGACGTTAAGGCAGGTGCCACCTAGACTGGCCTTGCCCTTCGGATTCTTCCATTCGTCGATGCAGACCGTCGACAGGCCGAGCTGGGCGGCACGAATGGCGGCCACGTACCCGCCCGGACCGGCACCGATGACGGCGACGTCGAACACTTGAGCCATGCGAAAACCTCCTCTAGGGAACCTCTGAACAAGCCCACGATGGGCGCGACGGCGGCTTTCCGGGATGCATGGCGCGAAGCGAGGTGCAGCCGATATCGGGAATATCGGCAAGCCGAGGGACAATGCCAGGCGCCCGGAAAGCCTCGTCCCTCGGGGTTTGCGCGAAATGCGGCGCTTGCGGCGCCGGCCTCCTTGGCATCGTAGACCAAGCTACGACCTTCGTCGCCCGTCTAGCCATCATCCGCATTTCGCGACAAACGCGCTCCATCGGCGACTTGTTCAGAGGTTCCCTAGCGCGCGGGACCAGTGCGGCCCGCGCAGGTTCAACCCGTCAGACTTCCAGGAGCAGGCGCGCCGGGTCCTCCAGCGCTTCCTTGATCACGATCAGCGAGAGCACCGCTTCACGCCCGTCGACGATGCGGTGATCGTAGGAGAGGGCCAGATAGTTCATCGGCCGGATCACGATCTGGCCGTTTTCCACAACGGCCCGCTCCTTGGTCGCGTGGATGCCCAGGATCGCGCTCTGGGGCGGGTTGATGATGGGCGTGGACAGCATGGAGCCGAACACGCCGCCGTTGGAAATCGAGAACGTGCCCCCGGTCAGCTCCTCAATGGTGATCTTGCCGCTCTTGGCGCGGGCGCCGAAGTCGGCAATCTGTTTCTCGATGTCGGCAAGCGACAACTGGTCCGCGTTGCGGAGGATCGGCACTACGAGGCCACGCTCGCTTCCCACCGCGATCCCCACATCGTAGTAGCCGTGGTAGATGATGTCGTCGCCGTCCACCGACGCGTTCACGATGGGGTATCTCTTGAGCGCAGCCACTGCCGCCTTCACGAAGAACGACATGAAGCCGAGCTTCACGCCATGGTTCTTCTCGAAGCGGTCCTGGTAGCGCTTGCGCATCTCCATCACCGGCGCCATGTTCACTTCGTTGAAGGTGGTCAGAATGGCAGCGGTCGATTGGGACTGAACGAGACGTTCGGCAACGCGCTTGCGCAGTCGCGTCATCGGCACCCGCTGCTCCGGACGCCCACTCAGGTCAAGGGAAACGGGCGCAGGAGCGGGCGTGGTCGCCGGCCTAGCCACCGGTTGCGCTGCCTTTCCCACCGCCTCCAGCACATCGCCCTTGGTGACCCGGCCTCCGCGACCGGTCCCCTCGACCGCGGATGTGTCCACGCCCTTCTCCGCCGCGATCTTCTTTGCTGCGGGCATGACCGCCTTCGCGGCGGCGCCGCCCCCTGCGGGCGGCGCCTGCGTCGGCTGCGGCGCGTGGGCAGGGACCACGGCCGGTGCAGCGCCCGCCGCCGGCTTCGCGTCAGTGTCGATGGTTGCGATCACTTCGTCGCTCACCACCGTCTCGCCATCGCCCTTCGCGATCTTCACTAGAACGCCGGCCTCGGGGGCAGGCAACTCGAGGACGACTTTGTCGGTCTCGATATCGATCAGATTTGCATCGCGCTCGACGTATTCGCCCTGCTTCTTGTGCCACGCCACGAGGGTGGCGGAAGAAACCGACTCCGAGAGGACTGGAATCTTGACGTCGACTAGCATTTTCTCTCCCTTGTTTCAGGTGCGGACCGCCTCACGGACAGGGCGCTCCTTGCGTTGAACCGGCTGCTCGATCGCGGTGACGACGTTGACGCTGAAGGGGGCGAAGGCAGCACTGATCAGCTCTTTCTGTTGCTGGTTGTGGTCGGACAGGTAGCCGACCGCCGGCGCTGCGGAAGAAGGACGCAGCGCGTAGGCAAGCAACTGTTCCGGGCGCATGTGGCGCAGCAGGTAATGCTGGATGCGGTGCCAGGCGCCCTGGTTACCGGGCTCCTCCTGGACCCACATGAGCTCGGTGGCTCCGGCATACAGATCGATCTGGGCCTGGAACTCGTCGTGCGGGAACGGATACAGTTGCTCGATCCGCACGATCGCCACATCCTTGAGCGCCTGAGCGCGACGGGCGGCGAGCAGATCGTAGTAGACCTTGCCGCTGCAGAGGACGATGCGCTTGACCTTCTTCGGGTCGATATCCTCCTTTTCCTCGATCACTGGCTGAAAGCGGCCGTTCGCGAGATCCTCCAGGCTCGACACCGACTCCTTGTGCCGCAGCATGCTCTTGGGCGTCATGATGATGAGCGGTTTGCGGTACGGGCGAATCATCTGGCGGCGGAGCATGTGGAACATCTGCGCGGGCGTCGAGGGCACGACGACCTGCATGTTGTATTCCGCGCAGAGCTGTAGATAGCGCTCGAGGCGTGCCGAGGAATGCTCGGGCCCCTGCCCTTCGTAACCGTGGGGCAGCATCATCACGACCCCGCAAAGCCGGCCCCATTTGGCCTCGCCCGAGCTCATGAACTGGTCGATCACCACCTGGGCACCGTTGGCGAAGTCACCGAACTGCCCTTCCCAGATTACGAGCTCGTCCGGCGCGGCAGTCGCATAGCCGTATTCGAATCCGAGCACCGCTTCCTCCGACAGCACCGAGTCGATCACAAGGAAATCGGCCTGACCTTCGGCGACATGCTGGAGCGGAATGAATATGCCGCCGTCCCAACTCTCGCGATTCTGGTCGTGCAGGACGGCGTGGCGATGGAAGAACGTGCCGCGGCCGCTGTCCTGCCCCGAGAGGCGTATTGGAAAGCCCGCCTTCAGCAGCGATGCATAGGCGAGATTCTCCGCCATCCCCCAGTCGAGGGGTAGCTTGCCCGCGCCCATGGCCTTGCGGTCGGTGATCACTTTTTCGACCCGGGATTGAAGCTTGAAATTCTCCGGCACTGCGGTGAGCCGGTCGGCAAGCGTCTTCAGCTCTTTCATCGGGAGGCCTGTATCGACCTGGAAGGTCCATTCCGTCCCGAGGTACGGATGCCAGTTGACCGCGAATGCCGGCTTCTGGCCGTACCGCACGAACTTGTTGGTGTGCTCGCCGGCCTCGAGCGCCTTCCGGTACGCTTTCACCATCTCGTCACCCTCGCCCGGCTTGATCACGCCTTCCTTCTCGAGGCGATCGGCATACAACTTCCGGGTACCCGGGTGCTTTGCGATTCGCTTGTACATGAGCGGCTGGGTGACGAGCGGTTCGTCCTGCTCGTTGTGACCGTGGCGGCGGAAGCATACGAGGTCAATGACCACGTCCTTGCCGAATTGCATCCGAAAGTCGAGTGCGATCTCCGTCACCATCGCCACCGCGTCAGGATCATCGCCGTTGACATGGAAGATCGGGCACTCGACCATCTTCGCCACATCGGTGCAATAGAGCGTGGAGCGCGTGTCGCGCGGGTCGGACGTGGTGAAGCCGATCTGGTTGTTGATGATGACGTGCACGGTGCCACCGGTTCCGTAGCCTCGGGTGCCGGACAGGTTGAGGGTCTCCATCACCACTCCCTGCCCTGCGAACGCCGCGTCGCCGTGGATCAGAACCGGAAGCACCTGCTTCCCTTCCTTGTCGCGGCGGCGATGCTGGCGCGCACGCACCGAGCCTTCCACCACCGGGTTCACGATTTCAAGGTGCGACGGATTGAACGCAAGCGAGAGATGCAAAGGACCCCCAGGCGTCATCACATCCGACGAGAAACCCTGGTGGTACTTCACGTCGCCCGAGAGCAGCGTGTCGTCGTGCCGGCCTTCGAACTCGGCGAAGAGATCTTTCGGCATCTTGCCCAGGGTGTTCACCAGCACATTCAGGCGAGCGCGATGGGCCATCCCGATCACGGCCTCCTGCACGCCCTGCGCACCCGCCCGCTGCAACAGGTGGTCGAGCAGCGGCGTGAGCGACTCGCTGCCCTCGCCGGAGAATCGCTTCTGCCCGACATAGCGCGTGTGCAGGTAGCGCTCTAGACCTTCTGCAGCGGTGACCCGTTCGAGCAGCCAGCGCCGGAAACCAGTCTCATACTGCGGCTTGCCATGCACACTTTCGAGCCGATCCTGAATCCATCGCTTCTGGGGCGTATCGGCGATATGCATGTACTCCGATCCGATGGTGCTGGTGTAAGTCTCCTGCACCGTCCGGATGATGTCCCGTAGCGGCAGCTGGTCCGGACCCACAAGTGAACCGGTGTTGAACTCCGTGTCCATGTCCTCTGCCGTAAATCCGTAATGGGCGGGGTCGAGCTCAGGCAGATAGGGTCTTTCGGTGCGCTCCAGCGGATCCACTCTCGCATGGCGCACGCCGAGGAAGCGATAGGCGTTGATAAGCTGCAGCACCGAGACCTGCTTGCGCTCGATGACGGCCACGTCCCCGGCCGCCGCCTGCTGATAGACCACCGGGGGACGCTTGGCGAGGGCCTCGAACGCCGCGACGATCGGTCCATGGGCAACATCGCGGCCGCCAGCCTGGCGCGCGAGGTCTTCGAAATACGCGCGCCAGTCGCCATCGATCGAAGCCGGGTCCTGCAGATATTGCTCGTAGAGCTCCTCGACGAACGCGGCGTTCGCCCCGGACAGATAGGAGCTGCTCAACATCTCTTGAAACATTCTTGTCTCCTCCGCCAACGCATTGGTGCAACGAAGGGGCGTGGCCGCCCCGCTCGTCAGGCGCGTTTTTCCATCGGCGGGACGTCGCGCCTCGCGGCACCGGTATAGAGTTGCCGTGGCCGGCCGATCTTGGCGTCGGGATCGGCGATCATTTCGCTCCATTGGGCGATCCAGCCCACCGTGCGCGCCATCGCGAAGATGGCCGTGAACATCGAGACCGGAATCCCGAGGGCCTGCTGCACGATGCCCGAATAGAAGTCCACGTTCGGATACAGCTTCTTCTCCACGAAATATTCGTCCTCGAGCGCGATCTTCTCGAGCGCCATCGCGAGCTTGAACAGACGGTCGTTCTGCAATCCCAGCTCGCCGAGCACTTCGTGGCACGTCTCGCGCATCAGCTTCGCGCGTGGATCGTAATTCTTGTAGACGCGATGGCCGAACCCCATCAGCTTGAACGAGTCATTCTTGTCCTTGGCGCGTTCGATGTACTGCCCGACCTTTGAGGCATCGCCGATCTGCATCAGCATGTTCAGGCACGCCTCGTTCGCGCCTCCATGCGCCGGACCCCACAGGCACGCGATGCCGGCGGAGATGCAGGCGAACGGATTGGCACCCGAAGAGCCCGCGAGGCGTACGGTGGAGGTCGATGCGTTTTGCTCATGGTCCGCGTGCAGGATCAGGATGCGATCGAGCGCCTTCACCAGCACCGGGTTCGGCTCGTACCTCTCGCACGGTGTGGCGAACATCATGTGCATGAAATTGGCAGCATAGCTGAATTCGTTGCGCGGGTAGATGAAAGGCTGGCCCATGTTGTACTTGTAGGCCATGGCCGTGATCGTCGGCAGCTTCGCGATCAGCCGGTGCGCAGAGATGTCGCGGTGGATCTGGTCGGAGATGTCCATCGCGTCGTGATAGAACGCGGACAAGGCGCCCACCACCCCTACCAGCACCGCCATCGGGTGCGCGTCGCGGCGGAAGCCCTGGAAGAAGCGCGCCATCTGCTCGTGAACCATGGTGTGGCGGTTGATGATGGTCACGAACTCCTGCTTCTGCTTGACATTCGGGAGCTCGCCGTGCAGCAGCAGGTAGCAGACCTCGAGAAAGTCGCACTGCACCGCGAGTTGCTCGATCGGATAGCCACGGTACAGCAGCACACCCTCGTCGCCGTCGATGTAGGTGATGCGGGAGCGGCAGCTCGCGGTTGCGAGGTACCCCGGGTCGAAAGTGAACACCCCCGTCTGTCCGGTCAGCGTGCGGATGTCGACCACGTCCGGCCCGATGGTGCCGGACAGGATCGGCAGCTCCGCGCTCGCCTTGGTGTTGTTGATGGTCAGGGTGGCAGTTTTGGTGTCGGCCATTTGCTTCTCCAGAAGGTTGGAGCTGAGAACTCCGCCGGATTTTCGCGGTTGCGTAGCGCCCGGTAGGCCGCTCAGCAATCTCTTATCATCAGGACGATCGGTTGCAGCCTTTGGTCGTCGACCTCGGCACGGCCGGATAGCACATGCCACAGGTCGTCGTCCTCGAATTCGAGGACTTCCTTGAAACGCTTCAGCTCGTCCCCGGTCAGGCTGGAAAGGTGCTGGTCGAGGAAGCGATTCAGTATCAGATCCAGCTCGAGCATGCCTCGCCGGCAATGCCAGCGAACCCGGTCGAGCTCGCTCATACCGTGCGCCGGATCATCGCATCCTTGATCTTGCCGATGGCGCGGGTCGGGTTGAGGCTCTTGGGGCAGACGTCCACACAGTTCATGATCGAGTGGCAGCGAAAGAGGCGATACGGATCCTCGAGGTCGTCCAAACGTTCGCTGGTGGCCTGGTCGCGGGTGTCCGCGATGAAACGGTAGGCGGCAAGCAGCCCCGCCGGGCCGACGAATTTGTCCGGGTTCCACCAGAACGAGGGGCAAGCGGTCGAGCAGCACGCGCACAGGATGCACTCGTAGAGCCCGTCGAGCTCGGCGCGATCTTCGGGCGATTGCAGCCGCTCGGTCTCCGGCGGCGGATCGCGGTTGATGAGATAGGGCTTGATCGAGTGGTACTGCTTGAAGAACTGGCTCATGTCCACGATGAGATCGCGGATCACGGGCAGCCCGGGCAAAGGCCGCAGCTCGATCGGCTCTTTGAGGTCGGCCACCCGGGTGGTACACGCGAGCCCGTTCTTGCCGTTGATGTTCATCGCGTCCGACCCGCACACGCCCTCGCGGCAGGAGCGGCGCAAGCTGAGCGTGTCGTCGATCGATTTGATGCGCACGAGCGCATCGAGCAGCATCTTGTCCGTGTGCTCGAGGGCGACGTCGTAGGCCTGCATGTAGGGCTTGTCGTCCACGTCCGGGTTGTAGCGGTAAATCGAGAATCGCATCGCTTGGCTCCAGGGCTGCGGGGTGCGTATGTTCGATCAGTAGGTGCGCGCCTTCAGGGGAAAGGGCTCCACCGTGAGCGGCTTCAACTGCACCGGCTTGTAGTCGAGGCGGTCGCCCTCGCGCCACCACAGCGTGTGCTTCAACCAGTTCTCGTCGTCGCGCTTGGGGTAATCTTCGCGGGCGTGGGCCCCGCGCGATTCCTTACGCGCTTCCGCCGAGACCATGGTGGCGGTCGCCACCTCGACCAGGTTGTCGAGCTCGAGGGCCTCCACGCGCGCGGTGTTGAAGGTCTTGCTCTTGTCGACGATATGGGTGTGGCGCGCCCGCGCGGCGATCTCGCGCATCTTGGTCACCCCCTCGACGAGCAGATCAGGGAACCGGAACACCCCACAGTTCAACTGCATCAGCCGCCGCAGATCGTTGGCCACGTCATACACGCGTTCGCCCGAAGTGGCGGCCTCCAGCCGCGCGAGCCGCGCCCGGGTGAGCTCGCCCGCGTCCTTCGGCAGCTCCTTGTGGGCCGGGTTGTCGCGGATGAACTGGCCGAGGCGATCGCCGGCGGCCTTGCCGAAGACCACCAGGTCGAGCA
>JBEVOI010000121.1:0-2876 GCA_040507665.1 Burkholderiales bacterium | reverse complement strand
GGAGGCTGACCATCGACTCTTGGCAGAGCAGCGTCGATGGAGGCCCATCGCGGAGCGCTCGCGGTCCAGATCGTGATCGCTGGCGCAGCCAGATTGGGATCGTCGAAGGTACCTACTCGTACGAAAATCAAGTGCGGCCGCACCTCCGCTTCGCTGAACAGCGGCGTGCCGCAAGACGGGCAAAACCGCCGGTGCATATGGTTCCCACTGTCGGCCACGCTCCTAAAGTCGGAAGTCGGGCCGGTCACGGTGAAATTTGCCGTCCGAAAACATGCGTTGACTGTGCCGCTACCAGCCCCGAGGTACTGACACTCACGGCACCAGCACACGCGGGTAACGATCGGCGGCTCTGAACTGTGCCAACGCACAGAACCGCACATGCACTTGCCGCTAACACGCATACTCTGCTCCAGTCCTGAGGTCGAGCAACTCAGTCACGGCTATGCTACGCCTGCACTCGACTTACCACCACCAGTGCCGCCCAACACTCCGTTGCATCCGACGTGCTACAGCGGGCTTCGCCCGCTTCGGCACGCGGGTGAACTCCCCCTCTCTTCGATTGAACGTTCATGGTTGGCTCCTTTCGGGCAAGTTGAACTTCCTGACCGACTGCTATGTAGCGCAATCTCGTCTGACCGCTCTTGGCCGCTTGTGTGAGTTCGCAACCAAGCCTGTAAGTTGCCACTCGAGGATTGCGCCCAACTTTCCAGCTGCCGCTTACGGCGAACTTGATGAATCACCGCAGTCGGCCAAGAGCGGACGATCAACGGAGCAACGACGCGCTCGGGTTTCTTTAGGCCATCACGGCGAATGTCTGGACCAGGATCTTACCGTTCCGCACGACGAAGGTATCGGTGGCCCGGGCGATCTGGGGGTTCCGCTCCCAGAGAATGTAGGCCACTTCGCCGACGATCTCCTGGCGGTGCATCTTGATCGCGTCGAAGAATCCCGCGGGAAGGCCCTTGAACAGCGCCTCGAAGAATCCCCGGATCTCGGCGAGCCCGCGGTACGTGGCGTCGTGCGTAATCAGGATGGACTGGTCGGTGTAGTCCTGCATGACGGCTTCTACGCCGACCCGGGCCGCCCGGAGGTGGTTCTGAAGCACGGTTTCGGTGGTCATTTCGGTCTCCTTTTCAGCGCTCGTTGAAAAAATGGATCGCTTGCATCGCCGGCAAGCTAGCGGCGCACGCCTTGCACGTCGAGGTACTCGGCCTTCAGCTGGACCGAGCCGTCGCCCCCTGCGTTGTGCGTGGAGAAGACGCCCTCCAGCGCGGCGTGCAGCGAGCGCTGCCCGGCGCCATCGAGCGCTTCGAAGGCCCGCTTGACCGGCCCGTAAGTAGCGCGGAAATGGTCGACAACGCCGGACGGCGAGAACGGAAAGCGCCACAGCGGATACATGCGGCGCGCAACACGGAAGTTGCGGAAATAGCCTCCGAGGCGCTCGATGGCCGTGCCCTCGTCGCCCCACATCGTCGGCGGCACGAGGCCCGGAGGCGGTGGCACGTGGGCGGCGAGTTCCTTGAACATCCGCCCGACCATCCCCGTCGGCGTCCAGTTGACCATGCACAGCCGGCCGCCGCTGCGGCACACCCGCGCGAGCTCGCCTGCCACTTTCTCCGGCCGCGGCGCGAACATCGCGCCGACCATGCTGATCACCACGTCGAACGACCCATCGGAATACGGCAACTGCTCGGCGTCGCCCTCGTCGAACCGGGCGTCTACGCCTTCCCGCTCAGCGCGCCACCGCGCATGAGCGACGAGGTTGCCGGCGATGTCGATTCCCGTCACCTTCACGCCGGCATGCGCCGCGGGTATCGCGGTCTGCCCCGCGCCGCAGGCTACATCGAGCAGGCGCTCACCGGCCCTGATGTTCCAGCCGGCGAGGATCTTCCGGGCGCCGGGCTCCATGTAGGTGGCGAATTTCGCGTAGTCGCCGTCCATCCAGGCCGCCTTCATTTTGGCCTTGACGGCATTGAAGTCCGGGGCGGCCTGCGTCTGGCTGGCGGCGGCTTTCGCCTCGCCGGCTCGGGGCTGCGCCGGTATTGCTGTCGTTGCTGCGTTGCTCATGGTCGTCTCTCCTTGAAAGTCGTTGATGTCGGGTTCGGGCGGCGTGGGCCGCCGAGGACCGTGAGCGTAGGCCGAAGGCGGCCCGGGGTCTGCTGCGCGAAGCGTAGCAACGCACTACAATTTCCGTAGTAACCGCGGGGGCGCGCCGTGATCGAATACAGCCAGTTCTGCCCCCTCTCCAAGACCGCCGAGGTGCTGGGGGAAAAGTGGACGCTGCTGATCGTGCGGGAGCTGGTGCTGGGCGCGACCCGCTTCAGCCAGATCCAGCGCGCCCTCCCTCGCATGTCGCCGACGGTGCTCAACACGCGCCTCGCCGAGCTGCACGAGCGCGGCGTGATAGTGCGCAAGCGCATCCCCGAGCAGAAGGGCTACGAGTACCGGCTCACGGAAAGCGGGCGGGAGCTCTTTCCCCTGCTGCTGGGAATGTCCGAATGGGGCATGCGCTGGGCGCGCAGGGGCATACGCGACGAGGAGCTCGACGTCGAATTCCTCATGGGGGACGTGCGGCGCCGTCTGGACACCGGCAAGCTGCCGGACGGTCGCACGGTGCTGAAGTTCACCTACACCGACCTCGAGGATTTCGCCGAATGGTGGGCCAAGATCGACGATCGCAAGGTCGAGCTGTGCCTCGAGGATCCCGGCTTCGAGGTGGACGTGTTCTTCACGACCGATCTCAAGACCATGACCGAGGTGTGGATGGGCGATCTGCCGCTGCGCAAGGCGCAGGCCGACGGGCGGCTGAAGATCGTCGGGCCTTCGACCCTCCTGCGCAACCTCGCGGCCTGGTTCCCGCTGCACATGCATGCCGG
>JBEVOI010000304.1:0-12351 GCA_040507665.1 Burkholderiales bacterium | reverse complement strand
CGATCGAGGCCGGCGATCTGCACATCGACGTCGCCTTCGTGGGAGCACCGACCGCTGATTCCTACGGCAACATCAATGGTGTCGATGGAGTTTCGGCGTGTGGCACGCTCGGCTACGCGGCAACGGACGTCCGGTATGCCGATTGGGTGGTCGCGGTCACCGACAACCTGGTGCGTTACCCCGCCTGCCCGATCGACATTACCCAGGACCTCGTCGACTTCGTCGTGAAGGTGGATTCGATCGGCGATCCGAAGGGCATCGTCTCGGGCATCACGCGGGCGACGACCGATCCGGTGGGCCTGCAGATCGCGCATATGGCCACGCGGGTGATCGAGGCTTCCGGGCTTCTCGGCGAGGATTTCTCGTTCCAGACCGGTGCCGGCGGCATATCGCTGGCGGTAGCGGACTCCCTCAAAGAAACCATGTACCGCACGGGCGTGCAAGGCAGCTTCGCAGCGGGCGGCATCACCGGCTACATCGTGGACATGCTCGAGACGGGGCTCTTTCGCGCGCTCTTCGATGTGCAGTGCTTCGATCTGAGGGCGGTCGACTCCTACCGGCGCAACCCGGCGCATCAGGCGATGACGGCATCGATGTACGCCAACCCCCATAACCGGGGCGCGGTCGTCAACCGGCTCGACGCGATGATCCTCGGCGCGGCCGAGATCGACCTCGACTTCAACGTCAACGTCACCACCGGCACCGATGGCCTCATCATGGGAGGTTCCGGCGGACACGCAGACTGCGCGGCGGGCGCCAAGCTCGCGCTGGTGACGACCCGGCTCAACGCCGGCGGCTATGCGAAGGTCGTGAAACAGGTGACGACGGTCACCACGCCCGGCGAGACGGTGGACGCTCTGGTGACGGAGGAGGGCGTGGCAGTCAACCCGAAGCGCGCCGATCTCCGCGACCGCGTACTGGCGGCGGGACTCCCGGTTGTGCCGATCGAGCAGTTGCGGGAAAAGGCGGAGCGAGGCGCTGACAAGCGGGAAGGGCGATCCCAGGACGGGCGAGTCGTAGCGGTCGTCGAATACCGCGATGGCACTGTGATCGACGTTGTCAGGGAGGTCCGATAAAGCACGGTTAGCCGCGCTTTTCCGGCACCAGCTTGAACGTGCCCATCGCTTTCGCGAGCCGGATGCCTGCTTCGTCCCGCGCTTCGGCTTCGCAGAAAAAGGTCGATCGCCCCGCGTGCATCACACGCCCTTCTGCGTCGACGCGCTTGCCGCGGCCGGCGTTCATGAAGGCGACGCTTATGTCCACGGTGAGCACGCTGCGATCGGCGCCGCAGCGCCCGCGCACCGACGCGCTCATCGCATAGTCGAGCATGGTCATGATGACCCCGCCGTGAGCGACGCCCCAGCTGTTGAGGAATTCGGGGAGCACGTTCAGGGTAATGCGCGCGCGTTCGGCCGACTGCTCGACGAGCTCGATGCCGAGGTAGGAGACGAAGGCGACGTGGACGGGGGAGACGGGTGGGTTCATGATCGGTTCGCCTTTCGAGTAGAGTCACGGTTGGGTTGCGACACTCCGCATTGTTCCACATTGACGCGGACACCGTTGGGGCAGTCGAGCATCGGTCTGCCAAGGCGGTGTTCGCGTAATATTCGACCTGAATGTCTGCCGACGAGAAGCCGGAGACCGACGGAGGAAAGAATATGGACAAGGATTGGCAGCGCATCGCGGTGATCGGGTGTGGCTTGATGGGGGCGAGCTGGGCGTCACTCTTCCTGGCTCACGGATTCGATGTCGTGGCTCATGATCCAGCTCCCGGCGCGGAGGAAAAGCTGCGGCAGTTCGTCCGGCATGCTCTGACGCAGCTCAGGGAGCTCGGCCATCGTGGTGAGGGCGAGCTTCTGTTCAAACCGAAGCTATCCGATGCGCTCGACGGCGTCGATTTCGTGCAGGAGAACGCACCCGAGAAGGAGGCGCTGAAGCGGCAGCTTCTCGCGGAGATGGATGCGATTTTGACGCCGGCGGTCATCGTCGCAAGCAGCACCTCCGCACTCGTGCGAAGCAGGATCGTTGCGGACTGCAAGCGTGCATCGCGGTTCATCGTCGCTCACCCGTTCAATCCCCCTCACCTGGTGCCGCTGGTGGAGATCGTCGGAGTTGATAACGCGGTCGTCGAGCGGGCGTGCCAGTTCTATCGATCCGTCGGCCGCAGACCCGTGGTCCTGCGCCGCGAGATGCCGGGGCACATCGCCAATCGTCTCTCCTCGGCGCTGTACCGGGAGGCCGTGTATCTGGTGGAGCAGGGGGTTGCCAGCGTTGCCGACATCGATGCCGCGGTGTGCAACGGGCCCGGTTTGCGTTGGGCCATCATGGGCCCCCACATGACGTACCATCTCGGCGGAGGGCAGGGCGGAATCGCGCATTATTTGTCCCATCTCGGACCGAGCCAGGTGGCACGATGGGCTTCGCTCGGGAACCCGACCCTCGGGCCGGAGGTTCAGAAGTGCATCGTTGAGGGCGTCGCTGAGGAGGCGGCGGGGCGCTCGATCGCCGACCTCGAACAGGAACGGGATCGTATGCTCATGGGGATCCTGCGCCTGCGAAGCGAGATGAAAAAAGGCAAAGCCTGACCGCTCCATCTCTCCATGCATTCGCCTCTATCGCAGGTCACGTAATCCACATTCCAAGGACGTTGATCATGGCTCGAATCGCCTACGCGGACATCACGCACCCAGAAGCGCAGCCCCTTGTCGAAAAGATCGTCGCGGAGCGCGGCACCCTCCTGCATCTCTACCAGATGCTGCTGCACAGCCCTCCCGTCGCGGCAGGCTGGCTTCGATACCTGACCGCCATCCGACAGGAGTGCGTCCTCCCGGGCGCGATTCGCGAGCTCGTCATCATGCGGGTAGCGACGCTGAACGGAGCATCGTATGAAGCCGACGTGCACGCTCCCATCGCGCTGAAAGAGGGCATCTCCCAAGCCCAGCTCGATGCCCTTTCCGAGTGGGAACGATCGAGCCTGTTCGATGCTCGGCAACGTGCGATTCTGGCGTATACGGACACGATGACGCGCAAGGTCCAAGTGCCGGACTCAACCTTTGCCGCGGTCCGCGCCGAACTCGATGATCGCATGCTGGTCGAGCTCACCGCGACGGTCGCGGCGTACAACATGGTGTCGCGCTTTCTCGAGGCGCTGCAGCTGCACATGGAGGATAAGCGTTCCCCGACAAGTTGACCTTGGGCTGCCGGTCTATGAGAGGTTGCGTGACGTGTACGTGACCATGCTCATTGCGCTGACGGGATTCGCCATCTGGTCGTACCTGGTGATCGCGCGAGGGAACTTCTGGCGCGCCGATGAACGGGACGATCGGGACCGAGCGCCGCTTCCAGCGCCCGCCGCGTGGCCCCGTGTCGTTGCTGTGGTCCCTGCGCGCGACGAGGCCGGATTCGTCGCCGAGAGCGTGGGATCGCTGCTGAGACAGGCGTATCCCGGTCGCTTCGCGGTGATTCTCGTCGATGATCACAGCGCGGACGGGACAGGGACGGTTGCGCGTCGTGCGGCAATTGCCGCCGGCGCAGCGGACCGCTTGACGATTCTCACCGGTGCCCCGCTCCCGGCCGGATGGACCGGCAAGCTGTGGGCGGTGGAGCAGGGCGTACGCCACGCAGATGACTTGCCCGAGCCGCCGGACTACATGCTGCTCACCGACGCCGACATCGTCTACGCACCACGTGCGCTCAGCGATCTCGTGAAACGGGCATGCGCGGGCGGCCTCGTGCTGACTTCGTTGATGGCGAAGCTACGCTGCGTAAGCTTCGCGGAACGCGCCCTGATCCCCGCCTTCATCTTCTTCTTCCAGATGTTGTATCCGTTCGCCTGGGTAAACCGCCTGGACCGGCGAACGGCAGGCGCGGCCGGCGGCTGCATGCTGCTCCGGCGGGACGCGCTGCGCGCTGCAGGTGGCATTGAGGCGATCCGCAGAGAGTTGATTGACGACTGCGCGCTTGCGCGCCGTCTGAAGGCGCGCGGGCCGATCTGGCTGGGCCTGACCGAGGACGTGCGCAGCCTGCGCCCTTATCGGCATGTTGGTGAAATCCGTAGCATGGTTGCGCGCACCGCGTATGCCCAGTTGCGCGAATCGCCGCTGCTGCTCGCGGCGACCGGGTGCGGAATGATGCTCACCTACATTGCGCCACCCATGTCGACCCTCTTCGGTGACGGCGCCGCCCGGATTGTCGGTGCGGCGTCCTGGGCGCTGATGGCGCTGGCGTTCCAGCCCACCCTGCGGTTCTACCGGGTCTCACCGTGGTGGGGTCTGGCGCTGCCCGTGATCGCGACGGCCTATCTGTTTTTCACGCTCGACTCCGCGTGGCAGCACTGGCGCGGACGCGGCGGCATGTGGAAGGGGCGCGTGCAGGCGATGCGGTCGGAGTAGCCGGTGAGAGCGCCGCGGGAAAAAGGGCGCAGGTCCCCCGCAGGTTGGCAACGATAGGGTAGGAAGGCCTAGAATCAGCGTTGCGGTTTGGCGCATCCATTTCGGGCAGATGGGGAGGGCGGAGCCATGGTGAAACGAACCAACGTTGGGAAAAAGTCCCGCGCACCCGCGGTGACGAAGCGAACGTCGACGAAGAAGGGGGCGTCGACCCGGACGCGCAAGACCGCTAAGCCCGTGGCGACAGCGGCTCCGAAGCGAAAAACGAGGAGCATGCCGAAACCGGCCTTGAGCACCCGCGCGAAGGCAAAGGCAAAACCCCGGGCAAGAGCGCCGACCAGCGCAGCGAAGAAGCCGGTGCTGCTACGGGCGCGCGAGATTACAGCGGCGCCCCGCGCAGCCCGTCGAGTCACGCTGCTGCCGGTGCACGTGGCGACGGTTGCCGACGTCTACAGCGGGGACCCCGGCAGCAGCCCGGGTAGCGCGGAGTTCGCGTACCGGTTGCTGGCCGAGGGCGACTCCTGGTTCACGATCGGTGGAATTCCCACCTCCAGCATGCTGTACGAGTTGCGATTTCCGCAGCAGGGCATCGTCGTCAACATCGCCTATCCCGGCGACACGCTCGCGCACGTCGCCCAGCTGGCGTCGAACCGTGACCTGAAGAAGATGCTGACCGATCGCTTCGGCTATCGTTGGCATGCAATCATGCTCTCGGCCGGGGGGAACGATCTCATGGACCGTGCTTCCCTGTTGCTGCGCAATCCCGGTAGCGGCAGCAGTGATCCGAAGGACTACGTCGTGGCCGCGGAGCTTGCGACTTTCATTGCCGACGTGCAGCAGGGATACCGGACCATCGTCGGACTTCGCGATTCCTCCCAGAGCGCCAACAACGGTGTACCCATCGTCGCGCACTGCTACGATTACCCCACGCCCCGCAACTCGCCCGCACGCTTCTTCGCCGTCGGCTTGCTCGGACCGTGGCTGCATAAGGCCTTTAACGAAAAGCTCATCGACGAAACCATGCGCGTTGCGGTCACCGACTACCTCGTAGACGCGCTGGCAGATGGGATCGATGCGCTTGCTTCGGGTCCGGGTGCGCTACCGAACTTCCACTTTGTCGATACGAGGGGCTCGCTGGAGCGAGCGGCAGTTGGGTCCACCGGCTTGAGCGGGGACTGGCTGAACGAGATCCACCCGAGCCAGGCGGGCTACCGCAAGATCGCCGAAAGGATTGGAGCGAAGATCCTGGGCTTGCTGCCAGGCTGATCGATAGGGCCGAGAAGGTAGAGTCAACGTCGAATCTCATCGCGGGATGCAGTGTCGCGGATCACTTCGCCCTCGATCACGTGCCCGCCCGGTGGCCGCTCGCGCATCTGCCGACGCAGGTCACGCGTCTTCCACCACAGGTAACCCACGCCCAGCAGCCCAACAGCAACCAAGACGGCGAGCACCATCACCGAGAACATGAACGCCACGACCAGCAGCACGGCACCCGCCGTAAACGTCAGCACCTTGCCCAGCAAACCTGAAGCATGGATGCGAAAGCGCGCATCGCTTCCAGCAAGTCTTGATTGTTCCTCGTCAGTTCTCATTGAATGCCTTGCTGCAGTGCCCTATGGAAACCTGGTGCCTTTCGCAATTGTAAGGCTTCGATGGGGGTCAAGGCGCGTCGGTTCGGCCGGCAACCGGAAAATTTCAGTGGATCCGAGCCGCAGCGAATCCGCGGGCCCCTTGCAAACCTCGCGGCACGATTTGGGCTTCGGCTTCGCCGTAAGGGGCAAACGTTAAAGGTCGGACAGTCGCTTTCGATCGACCGGCGAGCCGCGCCGTTCGGAAGATTTGAACCAGTGCGGGCTGTGAACTCTGGACGGTTTGTAAGGTTTTCCGATCACTGTGCGTGAAGGGATTGAGAAAGGCTTACGAGATTTTGCGGATTCACGCGAATGACGCCTCCACGTGGGCTGTCGATGTCCGCTATGAGAAGGAATGCGATGGAAACAACGAGTGGTAGAACCGGAAGCAGAAAGGATTCCGCTTTAACGTTTCTTGCGCCGAAGCCGACCAGCACGTTGGAGCAGATGGCGATGGCCGCCATCAAGCCCCATGCCGCAAGCGGGATTCGGTTCCACCAGGCAGCCTGAGTGTAGCCCTGCGAGTTCAACACGTCGTTCATGCCTGCAACCGACAGGGCGGCCACGGGTGTCGGCTGCACAACAGCCGGAGCCTGGACCGCGGACCACAGCGCGGTCTGCAATTTGGCGGTTTGGGCATTGATCTGCCGAAGCTCTTGCTCATCGCGGGTCCTATAGAACAAGACGCGCTGATCGAGGTAGCTCAGAAGCAGCGCCCGCACTCTCGCCGCATCGGCGGCAGGCAACAGGTCGGCCCGGAGGTATTCAGTGCCGATCGCGTTGGCCTCTGCCTCCTCGTAGTTCTTGCGCTGATCGTACCGGTTTATGGCCATCGAAAAGCTGAATCCGATGATGAGCCCGAGCAGAGTCAGCGTAGCAGCCAGGATAACGCCGAAATCTTCACGCACCCCATCTTCGAGGGTTCGCTGCCTCCTGAGAAAAGACGCCCCGATCCACGCGGAGAGCCAGAGCCCGAAGAACGACAGCGCGAAAACAAGAAGTGGGTAATCCGTTACAGGATTCATTCGCTATCACTCTGATCTTGTTTGGCTCTCGGGTAGCATGACATCCGCTTGGCTCATCGTCTTGACCTGGATCAACGAGCGAGCAGGGCGGCGCGTCCTTGATGCCGCCGCTCCTACCGCAGCACCTGAGGGGGATCGATTCCAGGCCGTCTGCGGAAAGCATTGGCGGTGATCGAGACCTCCGTCCAGATGCACCGATTCAGCACCCTTCCAGAATTTCCAGAAATAATAAGAAAACAATTCGTTGGCGGTTCTATCTAATGTTCTGTCTGCGCCGTGGTCTTCGTGCGGAGGTGCTTGGGTCATCACGTGCGGCAGCGCAACAAGGTCGCCCTGACGACCAATGACCCGTCGGAGAGAACGGCTGCATCGCCGCTCATCCATCAGCGGTGAATCGCGTGGCGCCGTCCGGGATGAT
This sequence comes from Burkholderiales bacterium, assembly GCA_040507665.1. Taxonomy (GTDB): domain Bacteria; phylum Pseudomonadota; class Gammaproteobacteria; order Burkholderiales; family JAEUMW01; genus JAEUMW01. Next base: position 4,889 of record JBEVOI010000304.1, on the reverse strand, counting down.
ATCTGCCTACACGATCTCGACCCGATTCCGCGATGTTGGATGTCTGTACCGTCCGCTTTCCCACTGGGGCAGTGGGTGTGTTCAAGCTTGTACTGAATGGCGGCATCGCCAGACTCCTCGTTGACGATGGAGACGGCCTACACGGCATCAACGAGATGCCGGTCGATCCGGGCGAGAGCACGAATCGGATCGCGATCGAGCTGCTCCTGAACGCAGCCGAAGAGTCGGCGCACAAATTCAACCACTTCGACGTGCTGATGCGGTGCGAGTTGTTGCGCGAGGGGCTCATTGACGCCCATGCTTTCAGGACACTGGCGGCCCGGGTTGCAATGCGTGGCGTCATCCGGCGGGCGATGGATGGCGCGACGTGACGTTCACCCGTCAACGCCGGCGCGATGCTGGATCGGGTGGGTGGGCTAAAGCGACGCAGCGTTTACCCCTTGGCACTGGGCAGCTGAACACACCCCGCGGCGCCAAAACCGTCAGGCTGCGGCGCGTTCGCTACCACACCAGATTCGCCCGCGCAGCGGGCAGGCCGGGCGTTTCCTTCGCCGAGAACGCTGGCTGGTGGCCAGCTTCATGCGCCTTCTCGTAGTCCGCCAACGCCGCGGTCGCCCAGCGTGACAGCAGAACCAGCGCAGTCACGTTGACCAACGTCATCAGACCCATGGCAATATCGGCAATCGTCCAAACAAGCGGCAGCTCTGCGATCGACCCCAGCGCCACGGCCAGCAGCGCAACGATCCGCAACACTACGAAGGCTCGGCGGTCCGCGCGGAGGAAAGTCAGGTTGGCATCCGCGTACGCATAGTTGCCGAGCACCGAAGAGAAGGCGAATGCGAACACGATGACTGTCATCAACCACTGTCCAGCTGTTCCAAACGTATCGGACACCGCGGCCTGGGTCAGCGAGGCGCCGGCGATCTTGCCTGATGCCGCGGGGTCGTAGAGCCCTGAAACCAGAATGATGAACGCGGTCATCGAGCAGATCACCATCGTGTCGACGAACACGCCGAGCGACTGGACGAATCCCTGGGTCGCCGGATGCTTCACGGTCGCTGTTGCCGCGGTGTTGGGCGCGCTGCCCATGCCGGCCTCGTTGGAGAACAGGCCGCGCTTGACACCGTTCAGCAGCGCCGCCGCGATGCCACCGGCAACGCCCGCGGCCGCAGGACCGATCCCGAATGCCGATTGCACGATCAGCAGGATCGCCCCGGGAAGCCGGTCGAGATGCATGGCCACGATCACGAGCCCCAAGCCGATATAGCCCACCGCCATCGCCGGCAGTAGCCACTCCGCCACGCGCGCGATCCTGCGCATCCCGCCGAAGAACACCGGTGCCGCCAGCAACATCAGGATGACACCCGTCCATTTCGGGTCCACCGTGTGGGCGTCGCGCAGCACCCCGGCGATGGTGTTGGCCTGTACTGCGTTGAACGCGATCCCGAAGGTGAAGATCAGCAGCACCGCGAACGCCATGCCCCAGAACCGCGAACCCAGGCCGCGCTCGATGTAGAACGCCGGCCCGCCGCGAAAGGTTCCGTCCGGCATCGCCACCTTGAAGATCTGCGCCAGCGTCGCCTCGACGAAGGCGGTGGCCATGCCAAGCAGCGCCACGCACCACATCCAGAAGATCGCGCCCGGCCCGCCGAGGGTCATCGCGATTGCCACCCCGGCGATGTTTCCGGTGCCAACCCGCGAGGCAAGTCCAATGCAGAAGGCTTGGAACGACGAGATGCCGCCCTGCGCCCCCTGGCGCGACGACAGCACCAGCCGCCAGAGCAGACCGAAGCGCCGGATCTGCACCAATCGGGTCACGACACTGAAGTACAGTCCTGCACCCACAAGCACATAGATCAGCAGATGACCCCAGAGGAGGGAACTCAGCCAATCCAGGGCCGACGAAATCGTTTCCATGGGTTAGATAGTGGCCTTCGGACAAGTGCGCCGGTCCAGCCGGCAGGGATGAGGAGCATGACAGGTAGGAGCCCAAAACCAAAGTGCTTGGGAAGGGGCGGGCTCAAGGCGGGAAGCGGTCGCATTGCCGCAGGGCAGCCGTTGGCCGATAATCCTTCGCTCGTCAGGGATCGGCGCGCAGACTCCGCGTGATCCCTACCGATCGTGCCCTCCGTTTCCCTCGGCTGCTGCGTACTCTCCGCCGTGAACCAATCCAGCGACTCACCCGCCCTCGTGGTCGATAGCCTCTCGGTCGAGTTCGCAACCCTCGAGCGGACCGTCCAAGCAGTCCGCAATGTGTCCTTCGAGGTCAGTCGCGGCGAAACCGTGGCGATCGTCGGCGAATCCGGCTCCGGCAAATCGGTCACCGCGCTATCGCTGATGCGCCTCGTCGAACACGGTGGCGGTCGCATCACCAGCGGGCGTCTCGATTTCGCCCGGCGCGATGGCCGCCGACTCGATCTCGCACAGGCTTTCAGCGACACGATGCGCTCGATCCGCGGCGGCGAGATCGCGATGATTTTCCAGGAGCCGATGACATCGCTGAATCCCGTGTTCACGATCGGCGAACAGATCGCAGAATCGATTCGGCTGCATCAGGGCAAGGACCGCGCTGCCGCGCGAGCCGAGGCATTGCGTATGCTTGAGCTGGTCCGCATCCCGGCCGCGGCCCACCTATTGACGCGCCATCCCCATCAGCTCTCCGGCGGTATGCGCCAGCGGGTGATGATTGCGATGGCGCTTTCCTGCCGCCCGAGCCTGCTGATCGCGGACGAGCCGACCACCGCCCTTGACGTCACGATCCAGGCGCAGATCCTGGCGCTGATCCGATTGCTGCAGGACGAGATGCGGATGGCGGTATTGTTCATCACCCACGACATGGGGGTTGTCGCAGAGGTCGCCGATCGCGTGCTCGTGATGTGGCGCGGTGAGAAGGTCGAGGAGGGCCCGGTCGAGCAGATTTTCGCGTCACCCGTGCATCCGTATACCCGGACGCTGCTCTCCGCGGTGCCAAGGCTGGGGTCCATGCACGGCACCGATGCTCCGCAGAAATTCCCACTCGTTCACGACGATGCAAACGCGGAAGTGCCGAGCCCTGCCCGGGTCTCCGAGGCTGCTGGCCGCGAGCCGCTGCTCAAGGTTCGCGGACTCAAGACACGTTTCGACCTGGAGGCCGGTTTGTTCGGTCGCGTCACGCGCCGTGTCCACGCGGTCGAGCAGGTGAGCTTCGACCTTCACGCCGGCGAAACGCTCGCGCTGGTCGGCGAATCGGGCTGCGGCAAGTCGACCACCGCCCGCTCGCTGCTGCGCCTTGTCGAGGTCCAGAGCGGCAGCATCGAATTGGAGGGACGCGACATCGCGCAGCTCCCGGCGAGCCAGGTGCGACCCGTGCGCCGCGACATCCAGATGATCTTCCAGGACCCGTTCGCGTCGCTGGATCCGCGACTGACCGTGGGCTTCTCGATCGCGGAGCCGCTCCATGTGCACGGTGTGGCCAGGGGGCGCGCGGCCGAGGAGCGCGTCGCGCGGCTGCTGCGGCAGGTGGGGCTGTCGCCGGATCACGCGCAGCGTTATCCCCACGAGTTCTCCGGCGGTCAGCGGCAGCGGATTGCCGTCGCACGCGCACTGGCGCTCAGTCCGAAGATCATCATCGCGGACGAAGCCGTGTCGTCGCTCGACGTTTCGATCCGGGCGCAGATCGTCAACCTGTTGCTCGACCTGCAGAACGAGCTCGGTCTTTCCTACCTGTTCATCTCGCACGACATGGCGGTGGTCGAACGGGTAAGTCACCGCGTCGCGGTCATGTACCTGGGCCAGATCGTCGAGATCGGGCCGCGGCGGGCGATCTTCGAAAACCCGCGGCACCCCTATACCCGTAAACTGATGGCAGCTGTGCCGATCGCAGACCCGACCCGACGGCACCGCAAGCGGGAGCTATCGTCGGACGAGACTCCGAGTGCGGTCCGCGCCGTCGGCGATGAGCCTAGGGTGCCCCCGCTGCGGGAAGTCGGTCCCGGCCACTTCGTCGCGACACACCGGATCGCAGGCGCGTACTGATCTCGCAACCCGGGAGCCTTCCGCATCCGCCGATTTAGCCGCCGTACCAGCCCGAGAATCCAAGATGAAAGCACTCTTACGTTCCGCCTTGATCTGCGCCGCGGCTCTCGTCGCGGTCGCCGCCGGCCCCGCACACGCCGCCAAGGATGTGGTCTTCGCGGTTGCCTCCAACTTCACGACGACCGACCCTTACGATGCCAACGACACGCTTTCGCAGGCGATGGCCAAGTCCTTTTATCAGGGCCTGTTCGGGTTCGAGAAGGACATGAAGGTGATCCCGGTGCTCGCCGAGAGCTACGACGTGAGCAAGGACGGCCTGGTGTACACGATCAAGCTGAAGCAAGGCATCAAGTTTCACGACGGCACCGACTTCAAGGCGGACGCTGTCAAGGCGAACTTCGACCGAGTGACGAACCCCGATAACAAGCTGAAGCGCTACAGCCTCTACAGCAACATCGCCAGGACCGAAGTCGTCGACGATTACACCGCGCGCGTTACGCTGAAGACGCCGTTCTCTGCGTTCATCAACCAGCTCGCGCATCCCTCGGGCGTGATGATCAGCCCGGTCGCGCTGCAGAAGTATGGCAAGGATATCGCCTTCAACCCGGTGGGCACCGGCCCGTTCAAGTTCGTGCAGTGGCGCGAGAACGAGATGATCGAGCTGCAGCGCAACCCCGACTACTTCGAGAAGGGCCTGCCCTACCTCGACAAGATCACCATCCAGCTGATCAAGGAGCCGACCTCCGCCGTGGCGGCGCTGATCTCGGGCCAGATCGATGCGCTCGACGCCTGCCCCTTCCAGTTCATGTCGCAGCTGCGCGCGAACAAGAACCTGCAGGTCTACGGCGAGGTCGAGGGCAACTACGCCTTTCTCG
>JBEVOI010000178.1:0-6094 GCA_040507665.1 Burkholderiales bacterium | reverse complement strand
AGAACGACATCACCATCGTCGACTCCGACAGCCTGCGCCTGCAGCAGCTCCAGGATCGCCTCGACCTGCGGACCGTGTGCGGCCACGCCGCCAATCCGACGGTACTTGCCCAGGCAGGCGCCGAGGACAGCGACATTCTGCTCGCCGTCACTCCGAGCGACGAGATCAACATGGTGGCGTGCAAGCTCGCGGATTCCCTGTTCGGCGTGCCCATGAAGATCGCGCGCATACGCTCCAGCGATTATGTGAAGCATCCCGAGCTCTTTACGTCCAAGAATTTCGCCGTCGACCACGTCATCTGTCCAGAGCAGATCGTCAGCGACTATCTCGCGAAGCTGATCGACTTTCCCGAGGCGCTGCAGGTGCTGGAGTTCGCGCGGGGTCTGGTCGGGCTTGTGGGGGTGCGCGCCCTCGAAGGTGGTCCACTGGTCGGACACGAGCTCAAGGATCTGCGCGACCACATGCCCACCGTGGACACCCGCGTGGCTGCCATCTATCGGGGGGAGGCCCCGATCGCGCCCGAAGGGAATACCGTGGTTGCGGCGGGCGACGAGGTGTTCTTCATTGCCGCGCGCGAGAACGTGCGCAAGGTGATGGACGAAATGCGCAGCCGCGACGAGCCCATCCGCCGCATCATGCTCGCAGGCGGCGGCAACATCGGCTTGCGCCTCGCGCGCGCCCTCGAGCATCGCTGCTCGGTAAAGCTGATCGAGCTCAACAGGCGCTGCGCCGAGCGTATCGCCGGCGAGCTCAAGAAGACGCTGATTCTCGTCGGCGATTGCACGGACGAAGAGTTGCTGGAAGCGGAGAACGTCGACGAGATGGACATGTTCTGCGCGCTCACGGCCGACGACGAGAACAACATCATGTCGGCGCTGCTCGCGAAACGCCTCGGCGCACGCAAGGTGGTGGCCCTCATCAACCGCGGTGCCTATGCGGATCTGATGCAGGCGAGCCCGATCGACGTCGCGCTTTCGCCGGCGCAGGTAACCATCGGCAGCCTGCTCGCCCACGTGCGCCGGGGTGACTGCGTCGTCGCCCACAGCCTGCGGCGCGGGGCCGCAGAAGCGCTTGAGCTGGTCGCGCACGGCAATGCCGATTCGTCCCGGATCGTCGGGCGGCGGGTGGAGGAGATCGAGCTGCCACAGGGCGCCATGATCGCTGCACTCGTCCGCAAGCTCGCGGAGCCGAAGGTCGTTGGGATCGAAGGGTTGGTTACGAAGCACGTGCACGAGGAGGTCGTGATCGCGCACCACGACACGGTGATCGAGTCCGACGACCACGTCATCGTGTTCGTCGTGAACAAGAAGATCATCCCGAAGGTCGAGCGGTTGTTCCAGGTCGCGGTCGGGTTCGTTTAGATGGGTGGTCTGCTCCCCATCGTCCATGTGCTCGGGCTCATGGCGATGCTGATGAGCGCGACGCAGCTTATGCCGATTGTCGCGTCAGTCATCTACGACGACGGAACCACTTATCTTTTCGCGTTCTCGATGGTGCTCAACTTCGCGATCGGGTTTTTCGTCTGGCTCGCCACGCGGCGCTACAAACGCGAGTTGAAGCCCCGCGACGGCTTTCTGCTCGTGTCCCTCGCGTGGTCGGGGGGCGCCGCCTTTGCCACCGTACCGCTGATGCTGGCGCTGCCGGGCACCTCGTTCACCGACGCGTATTTCGAGACCATGTCGGGGCTGTCGACCACGGGTGCCACCGTGTTCTCGGGGCTCGACGATTTCCCGGAAGCGGTGAACCTCTGGCGCCACGAGCTCAACTGGTTGGGCGGCATGGGGATCATCGTGCTTGCAGTTGCGATTCTGCCATTGCTCGGCGTTGGCGGTATGCAAGTTTACAAGGCTGAGACGCCGGGGCCGATGAAGGACAGCAAGCTCACCCCCCGAATCACGGAAACCGCGAAGAATCTGTGGCTCGTGTATGCGGGGTTGACGTTATTGTGCATGCTCGCGCTGAAATGGGCCGGGATGAGCTGGCTCGACGCGATCTGCCATGCCTTCGCGGCGCTCTCCCTTGGCGGCCTTTCGACCCATGACGCGAGCGTCGGCTTCTTCGACTCACCGCTGATCGAATTCATCCTGATCGTGTTCATGGTGATCGCGGCGCTCAACTTTGCCACGCACTTTCTCGCGCTGCGCGGCCACAGCCTGCGGCCCTACCTCCATGACACCGAGGCGAAAGCAGTGCTGCTCGTCCTCGCCGTGAGCTGCGTCGGCATTGCGCTCTACATTCATTTAGAGGGCGTCTACGACGACTACGGCGATGCCTTACGCTACGTTTCGTTCAACCTCGTTTCCATCGCCACCGATTGCGGCTTCGTGAGCACTGACTACGAGAAGTGGCCGATCTTCGCGCCCATGTTCATGCTGTTCCTGAGCGCGATCACGGCCAGCTCGGGCTCGACCGGTGGCGGCGTGAAGATGATCCGTACCCTGATCCTCGGGCGTCAGGCGCAGCGGGAGATGCTCATGCTGCTGCACCCGCAAGCGATGCGACCGCTCAAGATCGGGGGCGGGATAATCCCGGACAAGGCGATCTACTCGGTGCTCGGCTTCATCTTCGTCTACTTCATGAGCGTGGTCGTGCTGAGCTTCGCGCTCATGGCGAGCGGGCTCGACTTCATCTCCGCGTTCACCGCAATCATCGCCTGCATCAACAACGCGGGCCCGGGGCTCGGCAAGGTCGGACCGTCGGCCAACTACGGCGGGCTCACGGATTTCGAGACCTGGATTTGCACGCTCGCCATGTTTGGCGGGCGCATCGAGCTGTTCACGCTGCTCATCCTGTTCACCCCGGCGTTCTGGCGCAAATAGCCGGAAACCTGCACTCTGATGAGAATAAGTGATCAAAAAAACATGAACGCGCCCAATGACAAATCCCTTGAGGAAACGCTCCACGAGATCGAGGACTCGCTCCCCGAGCTGATGCGGGAGGCGGGCCTCGCGCTCGATCCGTTCGGCATCGGACGCTCGCTCGCCGAGTCGGCGCAGGGCTGGCTGATGCACCCCGATCAGCTGTTCCACGCCTGGACCGGCCTTGCCGGCGGTCTGATGGGGGCACAGGTCGGGTGGTGGATGGACCTCGCGCGGCCAGGCGCCAGGCACCACTCTTCCGCCGTGGCCGCCGACGAGCGCTTTGCCGATGCGCTCTGGTCGCAGCTTCCGCCCTATGCGCTCATGCGTGACGTCTATCTCACCTACACCCACTGGCTGGAAGAGAGCCTGTTCCGCACGCCGGGGATGAGCGGAGCGACGCGCCGCCGCGCGGCGTTCTGGGCCCGGCAGTGGCTGAACGCGGTCGCTCCCAGCAACTTCCTCCCGCTCAACCCGGTGGCGCTCAGGAAAGCGGTCGATTCCGGCGGCGAAACGCTGGTCAAGGGTCTGGAGCATTTCATCGAGGACCTGCGCACGGGCGACGTGCAGATGGTGGACAAGCGGCCGTTCCGGGTCGGTGGCAACCTCGCGACGACCCCCGGTGCGGTGGTGTTTCGCAATCGCCTGGTCGAGGTGATCCAGTACGCGCCGGTGCGCGCGCAGACGCGCGCCGTGCCGATCGTGCTGATCGCGCCGTGGATCAATAAGTTCTACATCCTCGATCTCACCGAGAAAAAGAGCCTCGTGCGCTACCTCGTGGATCGCGGCTTCGACGTCTTTGTCACGAGCTGGAAGAACCCCGGGCCGAACCTCGCGGGCGTAACCTTCGATGACTACCTCACGGAAGGAGTGCTGCCGGCCGTCGAGGTGGCGCGGGATATCTGCTGTACGGACCACGTGCATGCGGCCGGCTACTGTCTTGGGGGCACCGCGCTTGCCGCCGCGCTCGCGTGGCTGAACCGTGGCGAGCCGGCGAATCGGGTTCCGGTTGCCCACTGGACCCTGCTCACGGCCCTGGTGGACTTTTCCCGCCCGGGCGCCATCGAGGTGTTTCTCGACGAGCGCAGTCTCGCTTACATCGATCGCCTGATGTCGACCCAGGGCTACCTCGACGGCAGGGACATGGCGCGTACGTTCCGGCTGCTGCGCTCGAACAGCCTGATCTGGCATTACGCGGTCCATCGGTATCTCTACGGCGAAATGCCTCCCGCCTTCGACGTGTTGTACTGGAACGGGGATTGCACTCGCATGCCGCGGGCGATGCATCGCTACTACCTGCGGGAGTTCTACCTCCGAAACCGGCTTGTCGACCGCGACGGCATCACGATCGCCGGCCGGCCCATCGACCTCCGGCATATCCGTCAGCCGCTCTACATGGTCGGCTGCGACGAAGATCACATCGCGCCCTGGAAGGCGACCTTCACGCTCTGCGGGTTGGTGAATGCCCCCGTGCGTTATGCGCTCAGCACCTCCGGCCATATTCTCGGCATCGTGAATCCACCAGCGAATCCGCCGAAGCGCGGCTACTATGCGGGCGAAGCCGGCGGCGAGGACCCTGCAATCTGGCGCTTGCGGCAACGGAAGGTGGATGGCAGTTGGTGGGAAGACTGGGTCGCGTGGCTCGAAGGGCGTTGCGGGTCGCTCAACGCCGCACCCTCCGTCGGTAACGAGCGCTTCCCCAGACTTGACGACGCGCCCGGCACCTACGTGCACGAGGCATGACCGCGACGACTGGGGTCACGGTGATCTGATCCGTCTGAAGAGCTCGAGTGTGCCTTTGCGGGCGCGGTCGTGGTCGACGATCGGCGCCGGGTAATCGCGTCCGACCCGCATCCCGCAAGCCTGCTGATCTCGCGGATCCATCGTCCATGGCGCGTGAATGAAACGGTCGGGCACCTTGCAGAGCTCGGGCAGGTATTTCCGGATGAATTTGCCTCCGGGGTCGAACTTTTCCGACTGGGTCACCGGATTGAAGATGCGGAAGTAGGGCTGAGCATCGCAACCGGTGGAGGCTGCCCATTGCCAGCCCCCGTTGTTTGCAGACAGGTCGAAGTCGTTCAGGTTGTCCGCGAAATATTTCTCCCCCAGCCGCCAGTCCACGTGGAGGTCTTTCACCAGGAACGATGCCACGACCATTCGCAGCCGATTGTGCATGTAGCCCGAAGCGTTGATCTGCCGCATGGCCGCGTCCACAAGTGGGTACCCGGTGCGTGCCTCGCGCCACGCCTCGAAATGGCCAAGCGGGTTCGGCCACTCGATCGCATCGCACTCGGGGCGAAAGGCGCCGCCCACGACTCGCGGGTGGTGCCAAAGGATCTGGAAGTAGAAGTCGCGCCAGATGAGCTCGCTCAACCACGTTTCCGCACCACGCCCGCCGATCTCCAGGGCCAGGCGCGCAAGCCGCCGTACCGACACCGTTCCGAAGCGCAGGTGTACCGACAAGTACGATGGCCCGCGCACCGCCGGAAATTCGCGCCTTTCCCTGTATTCATCGATCCGGTCGAGGAACTCCGCGAGGAACCGCTCCGCGCCCGACATTCCGGCCGGCAGAGGGATTGCGAGCAGGTTAGTCTGCGCGAAGCCCATGCCTTCCAGCGTCGGCAGGGTTGTTTTCGAAACCGGCGGGGCGAGGCGAGCCGTCCGATCCTTCGTTGGATGCGGCTCCAGGTCCGCGGATGTCAGGCGCTGCAGCCAGGCGTTCTTGTAGGGTGTGAATACGCTGAACGATCGCCCGTTTTGGGTCAGCACTTCGTCCCTCTCGAAGACGGCCTGATCCTTGTAGGTGCGGAACGCTATCCCGCGGGAGGCGAGCGCTGCCTCCACTGCTGCGTCGCGATCGATGGCCTGCGGCTCATAGTCGTGGTTGGTGTAGACCGCTTCGACGCAAAGCTCGACGGCGAGACGGGGAATCTCGTCGCGGGCGCGGCCGTGGAGCACCAGCAGCCCGCCACCCAGATCCGCGAGTTCGCGCCGCAGCTCTACCAGGCTGTGCCAGATGAACTCCACGCGCCTATCCTCGCGGCGCGGGAGCCCGTCTAGGATCTCGGTATCGAACACGAACGCGCAGTGAACGCGCCGGCTCTCGTGCAGGGCCCGCGAGAGTGCCGTCTGGTCGTGCGTGCGCAGATCGCGGCGGAACCAGACCAGAGCGGATTCGAATTCTGCCATGGTGGCTTTCCCGGTCAGAGAGGTTGGCTGAGGTCCGAGCAACCCAG
>JBEVOI010000100.1:0-2842 GCA_040507665.1 Burkholderiales bacterium | reverse complement strand
AGCCCGACGCGCGAGCTTCGGCGCAGCAAAAAGCTGCTCCCTCGTCATTTTCATTATCCGCCCCCCGACGGCCTCCGTCCGGCTCAAATAACAGCCACGATCGCGGCCTTCTCATGGCCGCGAACTAACCCGTTCGCTGCGTATCCCTTCACCGTCACACGAGCAAACCGTCGCACCGACCTGCTACTGCCCGTCGGGCAACCACCCGCTTTTGTGGTCTGAGCAATGTGACTTCCGGATCCGGCCCGCTCGAAAGGTCTCTGGACGCGCATTTCAACCGTCCCGGCGCCGAGGTCGTGGGGATACTAGAAGAAGAGGCGGGCCGGGATACCAGCCACACCTGCTCGGCGGAATTCAGCGCAACCATCAATTCATTTCGCGCTGCTCGCTAGAAGCCGATCTCGCATCCAGTCCGCTTCCAGCGGCAACGAAAGCCGCGACGGCCCGCCGTGCCCCTTGCCTGGAAAGGTCACGATCTCAACTGGGCCTTTGACGCGCTCTTTCAAAATTGCGGACTCGGTCGAAGGCATCGTCTCGTCGTCCGACGAGCAGACCGACAGGATGGGAAAATCCACTTGGTCCGCAACGTTTTCCAACGTGAGCTGCTCATATACGAGACGCGTGCCTTCCTCCAACGTCTTGGCGCCGAGGAAGCTGCACATCTCGAGCCGATGCGAAATCAGCGTGTGCGCGAACGCCTGCTCAAAGAAGTTTGCGTAGCGAAACGCGCCGGGATGGGCCACGACCGCTCTAAAACGCTTGTCCAGGGCGGCCGCATGGATCGCGAGCAGCGATCCTGTCGCCCGCGCGTAAATACCCAGACGAATACCGTCAACGCGCTCGTCACGCTGCAAGAAGGTGGCGATCGCGCTTAGCGCCCGATCAAAGTCTTCCACACGAAGCACGCGTCCGGTGCGCGCGCGAAACTCGCCCTGTCCTGGACCGTCGAAGCCGAGAGCCGCCATTCCTCGATCGAGATAGTATTCCGACACCGCATGCATATTGATCATGTTCGAATTCGCTCCGCCAACCAGAATGACGCAAGGCGGGCGTTTCACGTCGCGCGGCAGCCGTAAGAACGGACGCAACACAGTGTCGTCGTAGGGTACTTCAAGTGGGATCGACGGCGGTGAGAATAGTGGTGCAGCCTCCCAATAAGTTTGCACGGCCCGCAGAAATGATTGCTTCGTCTCTGGTACCAGACGGCCGATGTCATGATGCATGTAGCCAGCGAGGTGGTAGCAAGCGGCCGCAGACAGCAGCATCTGTGCTGCCGTCTCTTTGCGCGCAGCCGTCAAACTCTCCCGTCCGCGCTCAAGGTATTGATCGCCTGCTTTAAACCACTGCGTCGGCCAGTCGCGATAGCCGCCGCGATAGAAGCCGTCGCAACTCGCGATGACGCGATCCAGTTCCGCCAGATCAAGCCCCAAGGGTAAGGCGCGTCCATGCGGCAGATGATGTACGTATCGAAGCGTCGCCACTGCGCCTTGCGTCCTCCACATTGCATTAACAAACGCGTAGCCGGCCTCGACTTTCTCGCGATCGACCAGCGTCTCTTCCGACTCGTCTTCAACGGTCTCCGACATTTTTAGTGTTCTCTATTGCGGCTTGATGCCAGCGGCCTCGATCGCTTCGGACCATCTGTTAATGTCCTTCTGCAGATAGTCGCCGAACTCCCTTGGTCCCATTACGATCGGGTCACCGCCGTTGTTTTTGATCTTCGACTGCAAATCAGGCGAGGCGACAGCCCTGGTTGCCGCTGCGGCAAGCTTCTCTACGATCTCGGGCGGCGTACCGGCCGGCGCGAACAGGCCGTTCCACATTGTCACCTCGTACCCGGGAAGACCCGCTTCCGCCATCGTGGGAACTTCGGGTGCAGCCGCCGTCCGGGTGGCGCCCGTCACCGCGATGGCGGTAAGCCTGCCGATCTTTACTTGCTGCATGACTGACGACGCCGGCGCGAACATGGCGTGCGTGCGGCCGGCGATCACGTCAGTGATACCTTCCATCGAGCCCTTGTAGAAGACCGGCGACACCCTGATACCCGCCTGTTTCGCTAACATCTCGACCGCAAGATGATTGGCGGTGCCCGACCCGGTCGAAGCAAAATTTAGGATGTCTGGATGGCCTTTCGCATATGCGATCAGCTCCTTAAGATTCGACACCGGGAGCGACGACGTCACGGCCAAGATGAAGGCGCTAGAGGCGATCATCGCGACCGGAGTGAAATCCTTCACGACGTCGAAAGGCAGGTCCTTGAATAGACTGACATTCATGGCATTCGAATTGGTCGACAACAGTAGAGTGTAGCCATCCTTGCCTGAACGGGCGACGCTCTGCGTCGCGATGTTGGTCGCAGCGCCCGGCCGGTTCTCTACGATGAACGATTCGTTTAATTCGTGACGCAGCCCATCGCCGATCAACCGCGCGGACAAATCGGTAAAGCTGCCAGCAGGCATACCAACAATGATTTTCACGGGTTTATTCGGATAGGCCTCCTGAGACAAGACGCCTCCGATCCAAAACGCGGCCGCTCCCAGAGTGCCGAGTACCACCATAGCGAGCCGTTTGTGCGGACCTTGCCATGAATGAAGATGACCCTGCACGATGATCTCCTGGGTTGGATTCTTCGATTTCTCGCTCTTGATCCAGCTTCGAGCGCTTCACGAGGGTTAAGACGAACGGAGACGATCATAGTTTTCTGTCGTCCAGACCGAGCTCGGAATAGATTTCATTGATGTGCTTCTTCACGCTTTCGGGCGTACTGTCATGTTCTGGGGCCTTCAACCAACCGGCTTTCGTTCGAGCATATTCCGAAATCTCGTCGTCTTGCTGCGAGGTC
>JBEVOI010000094.1:0-3432 GCA_040507665.1 Burkholderiales bacterium | reverse complement strand
GCCATACGCCCATGCTCGCAAGGTGTCCAACCTTGCTGCGCTGGGCGCCTTGTCTGGCGCCGATTTCGCCACTTTTCCAGACGTATCGCGAGGGCCCGAGTGATTATTCCGCGAACTAACGACTCAGGACACTAGCAGGCAGTTCGTGTCAGTGCCGCGGACAGTTCGTTCGCTCCCCGATCAGCCTCTTCAGCGCGCCGGTGTCCTTCAGCTCGATATCCTTGTTGTGAACCGTCACCAGCCCGTCCTCCTGGAAGCGGGAGAACGCGCGGCTGACGGTCTCGAGCTTGAGACCGAGGTAGCTCCCGATCTCCTCCCGCGTCATGCGCAGGTGAAAGCTCGTCGGCGAGTAGCCGCGCGCGGCATAGCGTTGTGACAGATTCAGCAGAAACGCGGCGAGCCGTTCCTCCGCCTTCATGCTGCCCAGTAGCAGCATCACCCCGTGGTCTCTCACGATTTCGCGGCTCATGATCTTGTGCAGATGGCGTTGCAGCGTGGGCATATCACGGGACAATTCCTCGAGACGGGCGAACGGGATCTCGCAGATCTCGGTGTCTTCCAGCGCGATCGCGTCGCAGGCGTGCGCGTCGCTCGAGATCGCGTCCATGCCCACGATCTCGCCCATCATGTGGAAGCCGGTGACCTGCTCACGCCCATCCTCGTGCAGCACATAGCTCTTGAGGAAACCCGTACGCACCGCGTAGAGCGACTGAAATGGAGCGCCCGCCCGGAACAGATAGTCACCGCGCCGGAGGCTGCGGCGACGTTCGATCAATGCGTCGAGCCTGGCTACTTCTGCGGGATCCAGCCCGATTGGCAGGCACAGCTCCCGCAAGCTGCACGCGGAACATGCGGTCCTCAACTCCGCGAAGTCGAGGCGCTTTAAGATCGTCTGGGACGTCATGTGCAGTAGCTTCCATCGCCTCTGTTGACGCAGATCAAACCCCCCGGTTGGTCCAGCTGCCATCATGGCCTGTGCTCCCAACCAGTCCGACGCAGATGATATCTTCGGGAAGAACCACCGCGAGTGGATCGGCGGGGCTCGAAGTCGATCTTGGCCTGATCCGGCGCCTCGATCGCAAAGGGCCCCGCTACACATCGTATCCGACCGCGGACCGCTTCGTCGAGGCGTTTGATGCCGACGCCTACCGCATCTGGGCGGGCAAGCGAAACATCGGCGCCGTGAGCCGACCGCTCTCGCTCTACGTCCACATTCCTTTCTGCAGCTCGATCTGCTTCTATTGCGCGTGCAACAAGATCGTCACCAGGGACCGGTCGAAAGCCGCTAGATACTTGGAATACCTATGCCGCGAGATACACATGCAGGGAGAGCTCTTTCGAGATGAGCCGCGTGTGGAACAGCTGCATTGGGGCGGAGGCACACCGACCTACCTGTCCCACGCGCAGATGCGCAAACTCATGGACTGCCTGCGGCGCAACTTCGAGCTGGTGCCAAACGGGGAGTACTCCATCGAGGTGGACCCGCGCAACGTGGGCGGCGACACCATCGCGCTACTGCGCGAGCTCGGTTTCAACCGTCTGAGCCTTGGTGTGCAGGACTTCGACCCCGATGTCCAGACGGCGGTGAACCGCATCCAGAGCGCGGAAGAAACGCTGCGCGTCCTTTCGGTGGCGCGGCGTGAAGGCTTCCGTTCGGTGAACATGGATCTCATCTATGGGCTCCCGAAGCAGACGGTCATGAGCTTCAATCGGACCCTCGAGAAAGTGGTCGAGGCGAATCCGGACCGGGTCGCGATTTACAACTACGCGCATCTGCCTACGGCCTTCAAACCCCAACGGCGCATTCGGGAAGAGGATCTGCCGCTTCCGGAATCGAAGCTGCAGATTCTCGGCCTGGCGATCAGGCGCCTGACGGATGCCGGTTATGTCTACATTGGCATGGACCACTTCGCCAAGCCCACGGACGAGTTGACGGTAGCGCAGCAGCAGGGCCGGCTGCACCGCAATTTTCAGGGATACTCGACCCATGCCGACTGCGACCTCGTCGCGCTTGGCGTATCGGCCATCGGCAAAGTGGGGCCTACGTACAGCCAGAACCATCGGGTGCTCGACGACTATTACGACGCCCTCGGCCGGGGTGAACTGCCGATTGTGCGCGGGATCGAGCTATCGGCGGACGACCTCGCGCGCCGCACCATCATCCAGGCGTTGATGTGTCACTTCGAGTTATCCAAGGAGGCGATCGAGATCGCGTATCTGCTCGATTTCGACTCCTATTTCCGGCAGGAGCTGGAGGATCTTGAGCGCTATCAGGAAGAAGGATTGATCGACGTCGAAAGCAGGTGGATCACCGTCGCACCTAGAGGACGGTTGCTCATCCGCAACATTTGCATGGTATTCGATTGGTATCTGCGGACAGACCAGGAGCGCGCGCGTTACTCCAAGTTGATTTAGTGCGGTGTCCGGGGGATTTGGCGGATCGCGTGCGGACGCCCTCATCGGCGGCCGATCAGCAGCGGATCTCCTGCTGACAGAACTGGGTTAGCTCGGTTACCACTGCAGTACCGCTCACGCGCACCTTCCCCCGGTTCGCGCCGTGCTCCATCGACAGCTTAAAGTCGTACTTGGCGAAGAACTCGTCGAACAGTTCGCCTCCCAGGGTACCCACAGCGAAGAGCTCGTCTGACGTCGCGTCGTAGTCCAGCAGAATCGTCGCCAGCGGCTGCTTCGCGGGGCCGGCCATCACCTTGGCCCCGGCAGCAGGATCGTACTCGCTGTGCTCCGCGCAGCAGTGGATCATGTTCGGCGTCGCGCGGCTGTTCTTCGCGACGGCGCCACTCTTGTAGCTGATGAACGAGAGCTGCTTCGTCGGGTACGCCAGCTTGTGGGCACAGATCGCCGAGTAACTCACGATGGTCCGCTTCGGGCCGACACCACCTTGCCAGTCGTAGGTCCGGCCGTCATCCGTTTTGAGGGCAACAGCCTGCGTGAGCGGCTTGCCGAGGTTGAGCAGGAAGCACGGGGTACCGGCGTAGGGATAGTGGAAGAGATAATTGCGGTCGGGCTGAAGCAGCCTGGCCTTGAAGGGCCGGCCTTCCTGGTCCACGAGCAGAGTGCGCTGGTAGAGTCGCGCCTGCGCGTCGACTGCTGCGAGCGCACCTCGCAGGCTCGCGCCGAGGGCAGCGGAAGCGGCACACAGCTTCACGAAATCGCGGCGTTCCATGGCGGTTCCTTGTTCCCGATATTCGCGGGTTCGTTCTAACACCTGGACTTTCCGGGTGTCAACTGGATGCGGAAGCGGACTCGGAGGGCCGTCCCTGCGCCCCGGGAACCGGCTGCCTGCACCTTTCCTTTTCCCGCCGCTGGTTACTTCGATCCGACCGCACAGGGCGCGTCGAGCGCCGCTTGGCGCAAAAGCCCCCTTGCAATATATTGCGGGAGAACCTCGTGCTTGAGCGCTGTCCGGCGGCA
>JBEVOI010000095.1:0-2753 GCA_040507665.1 Burkholderiales bacterium | reverse complement strand
TGTCGACCGTGAGCGGAGCGGCGAGCGCCTTCACGTACAGGATGTCGGAAGCCTTCGGGTCCTTCGTTCCCGTGCTTGCGAGCAGCAGGCGTTGCGGGCGTGCGCCGGCATTGAGGATGCGCTGGTAGCGCGGCGAGGCGATCAGGTCGCAATACGCCTTATACGCGCGCTTGCCGATCGCGATGCCGAGCTGGTTGGTGAGCGCGCCGGGCACCTTCCCCGCGACTGCGACATCCCAGCGACTGACGAAGAGCGATGCGACCGAGCCGACATCGGGCCGGAGTCCCGCGGCGATGCGCCGCTCGATGCCGCGCAGGTACGCCTCCGCCGCCGCCACGTAGTGCTCGCGGGAAAAGAGCAGGGTTACGTTGATGGGCACACCGGCGAAGATCGCCTCTTCGATAGCGGGCAGCCCTTCCTTCGTGCCGGGAATCTTGATGAAGAGGTTCGGACGCCCCGCCCGTGCATGCAGCTCCTTGGCCTCCACGAGCGTGGTCTTGGTGTCGTACGCGAGCAGCGGGGATACCTCGAGCGACACCCAGCCATCGACGCCGCAGGTCCGATCGAAGGCCGGGTGGAACAGAGCCGCTGCCTGGGTGAGGTCATCGAGCGCGAGCTCGAAGAAGAGCGCCTCGCCCGATTTGCCCTCCTTCAGCTTCTTGCGAATGGCAGCGTCGTAGGCCGTGCTGTTCTTGATAGCCTGGTCGAAGATCGTCGGATTCGAGGTGAGCCCTGTGACCGACAGCTCGTCGATGTAGCGCTTGAGCGTGCCACTCGAGAGCAGGTCGCGGGTGATGTTGTCGAGCCAGAGGCTCTGGCCCAGATCATGAAGCTGTTGGGTCGCTTTCATCGTGTCACCTTTGCAGGAGAGGAGATCGTCGGTGGCCCGCTGCCAGGACGGGTAGCTCGAAGGCGAGAGGGTCGCTGGTGCGGTCGATCGTCACGTCGGCCTCCGGGTAGGAAGCCAGGACATGGGGGTCATTGGCGAACTTGCACTCCGCGGGAGCACGGCGATCACGCCTTCGCCCCAGACACTCTCGACCGCGGTCAAGGTGCGCAGTTTATCGTCAACGAGAACGTAGCGCTCGGCTGAATGGCGGCGCTCGCCTTTGCGTGGCTGAAAGACCACGTCGCCATCCGACAGGATCACGGTCCACCCCCCCGGCCTCGGAACCTCTCGATGGCGGCGCCCATGTTCGCAATCATCCCGGCCAGTGCCAGTCGGCCATATCCGGGCGGTCGATGCCGTGCTCGTGGGCGTAGATGCGGCACTCGATCTGCAGGTTGCGGAACTTCTCCTTCGCGTGCGCACCCGCCACGCGCAGCCGCGGCACGCGGTCGATCACGTCGATCGCGAGGCTGAAGCGATCGATCTCGTTCTCGATCGCAAGCTCGAGCGGCGTGTTGATGTTGCCCTTCTCCTTGTAACCGCGCACATGCAGGTTCGCATGATTGGCGCGCCGGTAGGTGAGGCGGTGGATCAGCCACGGATAGCCGTGGAAGTTGAAGATGACCGGCCGGTCGGTGGTGAACAGGCTGTCGAAGTCGCGGTCCGAGAGTCCGTGCGGATGCTCGGGGGACGCCTGGAGCTTGAACAAATCCACCACGTTGACGAAGCGGATCTTCAGGTCGGGGAACTCGGCGCGCAACATCGTGGTGGCGGCGAGCGCCTCGAGCGTTGGGATGTCGCCCGCGCACGCCATCACGACATCGGGCTCGACGCCGGCGTCGTTGCTGGCCGGACCCCAGATGCCGATGCCCTTGGTGCAATGGATGATCGCCGCGTCCATGTCGAGATATTGCAAGTGCGACTGCTTGTCGGCGACGATGACGTTGACGTAGTTCTCCGAGCGCAGGCAGTGGTCGGCCACCGACAGCAGGCTGTTGGCGTCGGGGGGCAAATAGATGCGCGTGACGCTTGCGCTCTTGTTGAGCACAAGATCGATGAACCCCGGGTCCTGGTGCGTGAACCCGTTGTGGTCCTGGCGCCAGACGGTGGAGGTCACGAGCAGATTGAGGGACGCGATCTCTTCGCGCCAGGAAAGGTGGTTGCAGACCTCGAGCCACTTCGCGTGCTGGTTGAACATCGAGTCGATGACATGCACGAACGCCTCGTACGAGGCGAGGAAGCCGTGGCGTCCGCTGAGCAGATACCCTTCGAGCATGCCTTCGAGGGTGTGCTCCGAGAGCATCTCCACGACGCGTCCGTCGGGGGCGAGCTCGCCACCATCGGCATCTTCCGGGAAGTACTCGGCGAGCCAGAGCTTTTTGCTCACCTCGTACACCGCGCTGAGGCGGTTGGAGGTGGTCTCGTCGGGGCCGAAGACGCGGAAGTTGTCCATGTTTTGCCGCATCACGTCGCGCAGAAAATTCCCGAGTGGCCGGGTGTTCTCCGCGCGCACCTGGCCGGGGTGCTCGACCTTGACGGCATAGTCGCGAAAGTCGGGCAGTCGCAACGCACGCTTGAGCAGCCCGCCGTTCGCGTGCGGGTTCGCGCCCATGCGGCGCCTGCCTTGCGGCGGGACCGAGAGCACGTCCGCATTGGGTGCGCCGTTCGCCTCGAACAGCTCCTCGGGCCGGTAGCCACGCATCCAGTCTTCGAGGATTTTCAGGTGGGCTACGTTCGCGTCCACATCGGACATCGGCACCTGGTGGGCGCGCCAGAATCCCTCGACCTTGTGCCCGTCGATCTCGGCGGGTGCGGTCCAGCCTTTGGGCGCGCGCAGCACCACCATCGGCCAGCGCGGACGCTT
>JBEVOI010000081.1:0-4918 GCA_040507665.1 Burkholderiales bacterium | reverse complement strand
GAAAGCGCTGAACAGGGCGAGCGCAGTCGGAATCAGAAAGCGTCGCATGTCATGCAGATCGCCGCTAATGCACCGGGCGCAAACCGTCACCGCTTGAAGTCATGAAAGCCTGCGGCGCGGGCCAGGTCCGCTTTCACTTCTTCCCGGCTGCGCTCGTAGACGATCTCCCGCCCCATTGCGCTGCCGACGTAGGCCGAGCCGTTGCGCGTCGGCATCAAGTCGCATCGCACGTTGTGGACGCCTTCCCCGAGCACGATCTGGATCCTATCCAGATGCTTGTTCAAGACGACGACTTGGAGCGTCTGGCCGCTGCTGGTGACACGTATCTGGATTTTTTCGTCGACCATGTGACGATCTACTCCTATTTGGGCACGGCCTTGATAGGCCAATGGCCGCGGCGCGTGTGCCTTGGCCGGCGTTCGGTGACTTGGCGGCGCTCTCGGTGCGCTAACCACCGATACACTCGCAGAACCTGGTGAGGCGACGCCAGGGGTAGTGTAGCCGCGGACAGCCGCGTCTGGCGCTTCTGACCATTCAGCAACGTGTGTTGGAAGGTCAAAATTCTACCGTGCGTGCCGGATCAAATCTGATCTACTGTACGTCGCGCAACTACACTCATCATTCCCTTTAATACTAACCCTCTCACGCATTTCTCTGCGTTCTCTGTGTTTTCTGTGGTGCCTGCTTTTCTTGAGCTTTGGATTTCCACCGTCGCAAAGACAATGAATTCGTCACCACCGACACCGAGCTCATCGCCATCGCCGCACCGGCGATCACCGGGCTCAGCCACCCGAGCGCGGCGAGCGGTATACCGAGGACGTTGTAAACGAACGCGAAAAAGAGATTCTGCCGGATCTTGCGCACGGTCGCACGGGAAAGCGAGATCGCGTCGGCGACGCTGTTCAGGTCGTTGCGCATGAGCGTCACATCCGCCACCTCGATGGCGATGTCGGAGCCCGAGGCAAGCGCGAAGCTCACGTCTGCTGCGGCCAGTGCCGGCGCGTCGTTGATGCCGTCGCCCGCCATGCCGACGAGCCTGCCGGATCGCTTCAGCTCGCGCACCGCTGCGGCCTTGTCCTGGGGCAGCACGCCTGCGCGCACTGAGGTGATTCCGACCTCTGCGGCAATGCGCTGCGCGGTCGCCGGGTGATCGCCGGTGAGCATGACGACCTCCAGACCCATCTCCTTGAGGCGCGCGACAGCTTGCTTCGACGTGGACCGCAGCGCGTCGGCGACGGCGATGAGGCCGAGCGCATGCCCGTCCGCTGCCAGGGCAATCACCGTCTGACCCGCCTCTGCCAGAGCCTCGACTACGGTTTCGTCGAGCGCGACCTGCTGCTCACCGATCCAGGCTGGTGATCCGAGCGCGAAGCGACGGCCGTCGATCTCGCCGGTAACGCCTTTGCCCGAGATCGCCGAAAACGCGCTGATCGGGCCAAGCTCGAGACCGGCTTCGCGGCCGGCCTCCAGGATCGCCTTCGCAATGGGATGCTCGGACCCCTGCTCCAGTCTTGCAGCGATCCGCAGCAGGTCGTCGCGCCTCACGTCCGGGCCGGTCCGCATCTCCGTCACCACCGGCCGGCCCCCAGTCAAGGTGCCGGTCTTGTCGACCACGAGCATGGCGATCGCGCCAGCGCGCTCCAGCGCGGCCGCGTTACGAACGAGAATTCCGCTCTGGGCGCCGCGCCCGGTGCCGACCATGATCGCCGTCGGCGTCGCCAGACCCAGCGCGCACGGGCAGGCGATCACGAGCACCGCAACGGCGTTGATGAGCGCACTGGTGAAGTCGCCGGCGAACGCCCACCAGCAGGCGAAGGTCACCAGCGCGACGGCCAACACTACTGGCACGAAGATACCTGACACCACATCCGCGAGACGCTGGATCGGCGCCTTGCTGCCCTGGGCCTGCTCGGTGAGCCGGACGATCTCCGCGAGCAGAGTGTCGCTGCCCACGCCGGTCGCGCGTACACGCAACATGCCGTCGTGGTTCTGCGTCGCCGCGAAGACGCGATGCCCGGGTCGCTTCGACACCGGCACGGACTCGCCAGTGAGCGTACTCTCGTCCACGCTCGACTGGCCGTCGATCACTGAACCGTCGACCGGAAGGCGCTCTCCGGGACGGACGATGACCACGTCGCCGGCTTTCAGCGTCGCCACGTCCACCTCGACAATCTCGTCGCCACGCGCCAGGCGGGCAGTTCGCGGCTGCAACTTGATGAGCGCCTCGATCGCGGCGGATGTCCTTCCCTTGGCTCGCGCCTCCAGCAGCTTGCCGAGCAGCACGAGCGTGATGACGGCCGCGCTCGCTTCGAAGTAGACGTGCTGCTGCAGGCCGAGCACGGTGACGACGGCGCTGAAGAGCCACGCCATAGTCGTGCCGAGTGCGACCAGCACATCCATGTTCGCGCCGCCGCTCCTGAGCGCGTTCCACGCACCGACATAGAAGCGCCAGCCGAACCAGAACTGGACGGGCGTCGCAAGCGCGAGCTGCAGCCACCGCGGGATCACGTCGTGGTGCTCCCCTGTGATCATCGCGGCCATCTGCAGCAGCAGAGGCAAAGTCAGCGCGGCGGAAAACCAGAAGTTCCGGCGCTCCTGCGCGTAGTGCGCGGCGCGGCGAGCTTTCTCTTCGTCGCGGCTGGCTTGGGTGATCTCGGATGCACCGTATCCTGCCGACTCGACGGACTCGATGAGGTCCGAGACTGCGACGCTGCCTGGAGGGAAAGCCACGCGGGCGCGCTCGGTGGCGAGATTCACCGCGGCGTTGACGCCGGGCAAGCGGTTCAGCGCCTTCTCGATACGGGCCGCACACGCGGCGCAGGTCATGCCGTTGATCGACAGCTCGACGCTACGGGTCGGCACCGTGAACCCGGCCCCCTCGATGGAGTGCACCAGCGCGTCCGCCCGGGTGGTTGCAGGATCGAACTCGATTTGCGCCTTCTCGGACGCGAGGTTCACCGCGGCAGAGACGCCGGGAAGACGGTTGAGCGTATTCTCGAGCCGGGTTGCACAGGCCGCGCACGTCATGCCCTCGACGGGAAGCTCGATGCGCTGGCGGGTGGCGGTGTTCATGCTGGGGGACGCAAGGCGAATCGGGAAGGCGTGGCAAAACGCCGCGCTCATTCCCGCGAGGTCAAGCTTACTCCCGGCCTCACCCCGGGTGAAGGGACCGATTTACTCCGGACGCAGCTGCGGAAAGAGAATGACGTCGCGGATGCTCGGGCTGTCGGTGAGCAGCATCACCAGCCGGTCGATGCCGACGCCTTCGCCTGCCGTCGGTGGCAGGCCGTGCTCGAGCGCGCGAACATAGTCGGCGTCGTAGTGCATGGCTTCGTGATCGCCGGCTTCCTTCTGCCGCGCCTGTTCGCGGAAGCGTGCGGCCTGGTCCTCCGGGTCGTTCAGCTCGGAAAAGCCGTTCGCGATCTCGCGTCCGGCGATGTACAGCTCGAAGCGTTCGGTGATCTCCGGATGCTTGTCGCTCGCGCGGGCAAGCGGACTCACCTCGGTCGGGTAGTCGACGATGAAGGTGGGCTCGAACAGGAACTGCTCGACCAGGTTTTCGAACAGCGTGAGCTGAAGCGCGCCGACGCCGTCACCCTCCCGGATCGGGACGCTCATCGACTTCAGTTTACCAACGAGAAATTCGCGGTTGGCCAACTCCCGATCGGTCAGGTCCGGGTGGTATTTCCTGATCGCCTGGATTGGGGTCAGGCGTTCGAAGGGTTTCGAGAAATCGAGCTCGCGTCCCTGGTACATGAACTTCGCCGTCCCGAGCACAGTTTGCGCGACAGCGCGGAACATCTCCTCCGTGAAAGCCATCAGGAAGCGGTAGTCCTTGTATGCCACGTAGAACTCGAGCATCGTGAACTCGGGATTATGGCGGGTGGAGATCCCTTCGTTGCGGAAGTTGCGGTTGATCTCGAACACCTGCTCGAAGCCGCCGACCACGAGACGCTTCAGGTACAGCTCAGGCGCGATGCGCAGGAAGAGCTGCATGTCGAGCGCATTGTGGTGAGTCACGAACGGACGCGCGGCGGCTCCACCGGGAATGGGGTGCATCATCGGCGTTTCGACCTCGAGAAAGCGGCGCTCAAGCAGGAAGTCTCGGATCGCCTGGATGATGCGGGAGCGCTGCACGAAGGTGAGGCGCGCGTCCTGGTTCGTGATCAGGTCGAGATAGCGCTGCCGGTATTTCTGTTCCTGGTCGGCGAGACCATGGAACTTCTCGGGCAGCGGACGCAGCGACTTGGCAAGCAGCCGCAGCTTGGTGACTTTCACCGTCAGCTCGCCGGTGCGGGTGCGGAAGAGCGTGCCTTCGGCGCCGACGATGTCGCCAAGGTCATGGTGCTTGAAGGCGTCGAGCGCATCGGCCCCGGCGTTGTCGAGAGCGACGTAGAGCTGGATGCGGTCCGACATGTCCTGGATGGTGCCGAAAGCAGCCTTGCCCATGACGCGTTTGAGCATCAAACGTCCGGCCACCGCTACCTGCGCCGGCTGCGCTTCCAGCTCCTCGTTGGTCCTGCCGTCAAAGCGCTGTTGCAGATCGCCCGCGAGGTCACGGCGATTGAAGTCGTTGGGGAAAGCGACGCCGCTCTCGCGGATTGCGGAGAGCTTGGCGCGACGCTCTTCGATGATCTGGTTGGTGTCGGGTTGGGGAGGCTGCGTTTCAGTCATGGTGATCAAGAATCTTGCACCACAGAGGGCGCAGAGGACACGGAGAACGGCTCTAGAGCACGAGCCTTCGAATTCCAGTTTTGAGCAGCCTTACGTTGAAATTGATGAGCAGCCCGAGTCCTAATCCAGATAACTTTAGATACGTCAACACTTGCGCTTCATGTATGGGGAGCAGTTTCTCGACTGCCTTGAGTTCCACCAACACGCAGTCGTCGACGACGAGATCCAACCGATATCCTGCGTC
>JBEVOI010000079.1:0-9712 GCA_040507665.1 Burkholderiales bacterium | reverse complement strand
GTTCGCATGCCCTCGTGATCGGCGCAGGCGGGCTCGGCGCGCCCGTGTCGATTTACCTGGCGTCGGCGGGAATAGGAACGATCACCCTTTGCGACGGGGACACGGTCGATCTCACCAATCTGCAACGCCAGATCATTTTCCGCAGCGCGGACGTCGGACGGCCCAAGGTGCACGCGGCGGCAGACGCCATTGCCGCGCTGAACCCCGAAGTGCATGTCGTTCCCGTTTACGAGCGCATCGGCGGAGAGAATCTCGAGGAGGTCGTTGCTCGCGCGGATATCGTCATCGACTGCTGCGACAACTTTCCCACCCGCCATGCAATCAACCGAGCCTGCGTGACGTACCGCAAGCCTCTAGTCTCAGGCGCCGGGGTACAGTTCGACGGTCAGGTGAGCGTCTTCGACCTCCGGTACCCGTTGAGTCCCTGCTACAACTGCCTGTTCCCGGAAGGCAGCGAGGTGGAAGAAACGCGTTGTGCGGTAATGGGGGTCTTCGCGCCGCTGGTCGGCATCATCGGCACGACCCAGGCCGCGGAGGCGCTTAAGCTCGCCGCAGGAATCGGTGAACCACTGATTGGCAGGCTGCTACTCCTCGACGTCCTCGCGATGGAATGGCGATCCGTCAAGCTGGCCAGAGATCCTGCCTGCACGGTCTGCGGAGGATCTGCCGTGGAAAACCTCGCCCAGCAAGGCGCAGACCGCGCCTGACTCTTCTAGTCTAGGATTTCCCACCGCCCGGCAGGCGCTGGATGGCCGCTTGGGATCCGCCTGATAAAATCGCCGCTTTCCGAAGGGACGCCAGTCCCAGCTCGGCTTAATCAACCGGCGCACGACGCCGGCAGCGAAGCCTCCAGAGCGAAGCTTCGAACAGAAGGGAGCAACAAGCAATGAATCTCTGCGTGATTGGCACGGGCTATGTCGGTCTTGTCACCGGCGCCTGTTTTGCCGAGATGGGTAACCGCGTCGTTTGCGTAGACAACGATCACGCGAAGATCGCCGCGCTGAAGGCGGGCCGCGTTCCCATCCACGAGCCCGGGCTGGAGAGCGTGGTTGCGACCAATGCGCGGGAGGGCCGGCTGCAGTTCACCACGTCGCTCCCCGACGCGATGAACGACGCCAACGTGCTATTTATCGCCGTTGGTACGCCCCCGCATGAGGACGGTTCGGCCGACCTCCGACACGTCCTCGAGGTGGCGCGGGAAATCGGCAGGCGACTGGATCGATACTCGATCCTGATCGACAAGTCCACGGTACCCGTGGGCACCGCAGACAAGGTGCGCGCAGCCGTACGTGAGGAGTTGACCCGGCGTGGCGTCGAGATCGAATTCGATGTAGTCAGCAACCCCGAGTTCCTGAAAGAAGGTGACGCGCTGAAGGACTTCATGCGCCCCGACCGCGTAGTAGTGGGATTGGACAGCGAGCGAGCGGCGGAGACAATGCGTTCCCTCTACTACCCCTTCATGCGCAACCACGAGCGCATCTTGTTCATGGGCGTGCGCGACGCTGAGATGACCAAGTACGCGGCAAACGCAATGCTCGCAACCAAGATCTCGTTCATGAACGAGATCGCGAATCTCTGCGAGCGGCTCGAGGTGGACGTCGAAAACGTAAGGCTAGGGATCGGCTCCGACGCCCGTATAGGCTATTCGTTCATCTATCCTGGCGCGGGTTACGGTGGCTCCTGCTTCCCCAAGGACGTAAAGGCCCTGATCCACAGCGCCGAGGAAAGCGGGTTCGACCCGCAGCTACTGCACGCAGTGGAACGGCGCAACCAGGTCCAGAAGCGTCGGCTGTTCGAAAAGGTGGTGGCGCGCTTCGGAAAGGACCTCACCGGGTTGACCGTGGGCCTGTGGGGGCTAGCCTTCAAGCCCGGCACGGACGACATGCGCGAGGCGCCATCCGTGGATTTCCTGCAGGCCGTGATCGCTGCCGGCGCGCGGATTCGGGCATACGACCCAGTTGCGATGGAGGCGGCCCGGGCCATGCTTCCGGCGGACTGGTTCACAAGAGAACTGCTCTCTCTCGCCGAGAACCAGTACGACGCCGCGAAGGACGTCGACGCGCTGGTTCTGGTCACCGAGTGGAAGCCGTTCCGCTATCCTGACCTTGCCGCCCTGAAGCGGATCATGAAGCATCCCGTCATTTTCGATGGCCGGAATCTGTACGACCCGAAGCAGATGAAGCAGGAGGGGTTCGAGTACTTCGCGATCGGGCGCGGAGAGAATCTGCGGTCCGCCGGCTGAAGTTCTTCAGGATCCATTTCACAGGCGGTTTGCGGACGCCCTGTCGTTCAATTCAGTCGTCCTGCCCCAGGATACATACGCGCTCCTTGGCCCTGAAGCGGAGTGCTGATCACGTCTCATCAATCGATACGCCGGCGACCGGGACGCAGATCCCAACTCTGGTCCCGGGTGAGATCGGTCGGAACACCGGATGCGCGCTTCGCCCACTAAATCCAGAACACGGCGTCGAAACCGCAGGGCATCGAGCGCGATCGGAAGCAACCGTTCGCACTCCGCCTGGTCGCGCACGAACAAGTACACGCGGATGTTTCGGTCGAGCACGCGTCGCTTCGTCCAGAAAATGGCAGCAAAGGTTAGATCACGCGCACTCTTCCGCTAGCGCGCGAATCCGGAGCGCGGCACACCAGCGGACGCAAATTCTCCATCGAGCCGAAAGTCGAATTTTCTCGGACAGTACCCGAAATCGCGGCTCGCCTCCCCATGATCGAAACACATGTCCGTATTCATTCGTGTCACCAACTCGCCGGACAACTCGCGAAACCGCGGCAAAACGCGCGCGGCGCTCACCGCGACCTTGAACAGCCCGGGCGGTACCCTGACAATTCGAGGTCGGCGACCGAGTCCGCGGAAGATCCGTTGCACCATTTCACGGTAGGTAATGGTTTCACCGCCGGAAAGGTTGTAGGAATGGTTGTGGGTCCTGCTTTCCTTGATCGCGGCGACGCAAGCCGTGGCGAGATCGGCCGCATGGACCGGCTGGCGCTTGCCACGCCCGTCCCCGACGATGGGAAAGAAGCCAAGTCGCTGGATAAAGCGCGCGATCTCCGATACGTTGCGATCAAGACCCGGGCTGTATACCAGCGTGGGCCGAAAGACGCTCCACGCGATGCCGCGACGATTGGATACTTCGGCAAGCGCCTCCTCCGAGCGACCAAGGGTCGCCGCGAGGTCCCGCTCTTTCGGGTCCGCCGACGTCGCCTTGGTGTATCGGCTCGTGGAGCTGAACGCAATGATGCGCGTGACCCCGAGATCAGCGAGCGAATCCACCAGCGCTGGCAGGATCCGGATCGGGGCGAGGCTGATGACTCCACCGAGTCGCATTTTCGTACTCGCCAACGCCTCTCGATCGGAGAGATCGAGCCGACGCCAAGTCGCCCCGCGCGGATCGGCCGGCGCCGGCGCACGAGACACTGCAACTACGTCCCAGGTGTCGTCCACAAGGCGGGGCAAGAGATGATAGCCAATCTGGCTTGCCGCTCCAATCACGAGCACGGCTCTGTTTTCCGATGTCACTGGGATCCCGATCCCTCGCGGTGGCTGCTGGTTCCGGGAGCATACTCTATGGGCGTCAGCTGCCTCTATTTCGTATCCGCGCCTAGCGGACGCCCCCGAGGATTGGTCAGAGCTGAATATTGCGGCGCACCATAACGGCACTTCGATTGTATAATTGCGGCCACGCTCGTTCAAAGTTCCCAAGGTTGGCCGACGAGGTGTCGAGCAGGCGTTTGCTGAGGCGGTCAAACAATTTAACGGTGCTCACCGCACAAGCACCTGTGCACATCTGGCGGGGGGAGGAAGGACAACAATGCCTAAGGTGGCACTGATTACGGGAATTACCGGCCAGGATGGCACTTACCTCGCCGACTTCCTGCTGAAAAAAAACTATCGCGTATTCGGGCTGGTGGCCCGCCGCAGCAGCGACACGTTCTGGCGTCTGCGCGAGATGAGCATTGTGGACAAGGTCGATATTGTCCACGGCGATGTTGCCGACCTTTCCTCCGTCACGCGTGCGCTTCAGGCGACACGCCCAAACGAAATTTACAACCTTGCGGCCCAGAGCTTCGTCGGAACCTCATGGGACCAGCCCGTGCTCACGGCCCAGGTCGATGGCATCGGCGTCGTCAACGTGCTGGAGGCGATCCGTCAGTTTTCTCCGTCGACGCGCTTTTACCAGGCATCAACCAGCGAGATGTACGGTGGAATCCAGAAGGGAATGCAGGACGAAAGAACGTCCTTCCACCCGCGCAGCCCCTATGGTGTGGCGAAGCTCTTCGGACATTGGATCACCGTTAACTACCGTGAGAGCTTTGCTATGCATGCGTCAAGCGGCATCCTCTTCAACCACGAATCCCCGTTACGGGGGATTGAGTTCGTAACGCGGAAGGTGACCGACGGGGTTGCCAGAATCAAGCTGGGGAAACAGAAGGAGCTTCGTCTCGGCAATATTGACGCCAAGCGCGACTGGGGCTTCGCCGGCGATTACGTGGAGGCGATGTGGCTGATGCTGCAGCAGGAGACGGCGGATGATTACGTGATCGCTACCGGCAAAACTACCAGCGTCCGCGACATGTGCAAAATTGCATTCGAGCATGTCGGATTGAGTTACGAGGATCACATCGCCGTTGATCGCAAGTTCTATCGGCCGGCGGAGGTAGACGTCTTGCTGGGCGACGCGGCAAAGGCACAGGCCAGGCTGGGCTGGAGGCCCAAGACAAGCCTCGAGCAACTCATCAAGATGATGGTCGATGCCGATCTTCGACGGGTGGAAAGGGAATAGATGGTTACCCCGGTTATCCTGTCTGGAGGCGCGGGAACGCGCCTGTGGCCGGTTTCGCGGGAAGGGCATCCCAAGCCGTTCATGAAGTTGCCGGATGGCCAGTCATTGCTGCAGAAAACCTATGCGCGAGCCGCTGCACTCGCGCCGAGTGGCGACCTGCTGATCGTCACCAATCGTGACTACTACTTCATGAGCAAGGATGAATTCGAGGCCGCCAGGCTCGGACCGCTCGCCAATCTCCAGTTCCTGCTTGAGCCGGTGGGACGCAACACGGCCCCCGCGATTGCCCTTGCCGCCCTGTGCGCCCAGGAGCGCTGGGGACCCGATCGCCCGCTACTGGTCATGCCTGCGGACCACCTGATTGCCGACCAAACCGCTTTCGCTGAGGTCGTCGAGCAGGGGAAAGCGCTCGCGCTGGAAGGCTACCTCGTGACGTTCGGAATCCGCCCGGACACGCCCGAGACCGGTTTCGGTTACATCGAGTGCGGTCTCTCTCTCGATGGAGGACCTGGCCTGAAGGTGGCTCGCTTCGTCGAGAAGCCTTCGGCAGACAAGGCTCGGGAGTACGTCTCATCCGGCAGACACCTCTGGAATTCGGGAATGTTCTGCTTCAAGGCAGGGAGAATCCTTGAGGAGTTCGCGAAGCATGCGCCTGACGTGCTAGATCGCGCTACGGCATGCTGGGCCGACATAGAGGACAAGCGAATCGCCAACCCCGGCATGATCGAATTCGACTCCGCGCTGTTCGAGGCAGTACCGGATATCTCGATCGACTATGCTGTCATGGAAAAGTCGGACCGGGTCGCGGTGCTTAGCGGCAGCTTCGGATGGAACGACATCGGTTCCTGGAGCGCGGTAAGCGCCTTGGTCGATCCGGATGCCGACAACAACCGGACCATAGGCGATGTGGTTGTCGTCGATTCAAAGCAGAATTTCATCAAGAGCGAAGACCGGCTCGTGGCGGTAGTCGGCGTCGAGAACCTCATCGTCGTCGAAACGGCCGATGCGATCCTTATTGCTGATGGGAAACGGGCGCAGGATGTAAAGAGGGTAGTGGCGCAACTTAAGGCCGATGGGCACGAGAGCTACAGGCTGCATCGTACCGTGACCCGACCTTGGGGCACCTACACGGTGCTGGAGGAGGGCCCGCGCTTCAAGATCAAGCGGATCGTCGTCAAGCCGGGTGCTGCACTTTCATTGCAGATGCACCATCATCGGAGCGAGCATTGGGTAGTCGTGAGCGGAATGGCAAGGGTGGTGAATGGAGACCAGGAAATGTTCGTCAGCACCAACCAATCCACCTATATCCCGGCGGGACACAGGCATCGGCTCGAGAACCCTGGTGTACTCGAGCTCGTCATGATCGAAGTGCAAAGTGGTGACTATCTCGGGGAAGACGATATTGTCCGCTTCGATGACCAATATGGTCGACGTTGAGCGATCGCGCTCAATCCCACATCGCGCTGCCAAGCGCGCCAATACACTCGTCTAGCACATCAGCCGTCGCCTGATTCAACATCTCGCGACCAACCTTCTCGGCGGAGTCATCAGGTCCGCGCGTTGCGGCCTCGTGGTGGTACAGGATGGCGTCGGGGGTCCAGATGTTCTTGTACCCCTTGGCCCGGAGCTTAAGACATAAATCGATATCGTTGAACGTAATTGGGGAGGTTTGACGCGGGGCCAGAGATCGCAAGCCGTCGGAATTGCTGCAGACGTTGCCCGCGAATCGTGCGCCACTCGCAGCTGGTTGACCCTCGAAACCCTAGGCGTGACATGCGGACTCGGACTCCGCGTCAGGGTTCTGTCATACCCCGCTTGATGCTGTCGGTCAGCGGTTTCAGAAGGTAGCTCAGGGCCGAACGCGAGCCTGTCTGTACGTGTACCTCCACGGGGATCCCTGGCATCAGGGTGACCGCCCCGAGCTTGGCCCGGCTCGTCTCGATGATTTTGACACGGGCGAGATAATAGGGCTGATTCGTCGCTGGATCCACCAAGCGATCCGCCGATACCACCTCCACCTCACCGGCCAGGACCGGTGTCTGCTGCTTGTTCAGCGTTGGAAACAGGACTTCCGCAGATTGCCCCACCCGAACCTGATCAATGTCCTGGGGACCGATCCTTGCATCTGCGGTAAGGCTCTCGTCCAAGGGAACGATATCCATCAGCACCTCCCCAGGGCCCGCGACACCGCTCGTTGCATGCTTTCTCAGATTCAACACGCGGCCAGCGTAAGGCGCCACGATGTCCAGTCGCTTCAAACCGTCCGATGCCGACTGCAGCTGCTGCTCGGCTTCATGCAGCTGACGCAGCGTATCCTGGCGCTGTTCGGCTGTTTTCTCCAGAAACTCTTGCTCGGTTTTCGCGATCTCGGCACGCGTTTGCTGGATGCGCGCCTGAGCTGCGGCCTTATCCGCAGCCGCCTTCGAAGCGTCACCCTGCAGTTTCTCCGCCTCGCGGTCAAAGGCCCGTATGCGGCTCTCCCAACCAAACCCTTCCTTGAACAATCTCCTCAAACCTTTCAGTTCCTCCCGGACCGAGGCAAGCTGCGCCATGCTCGACAGATACTGAGCGTCAAGCCCTCGGATCTGCTCCTTCAGCTGCGCAATTTCCCCGTCAAGCGCGGCGACGCGCATGCGTCGCGCCTCCATCCGGCTGCGGAAGATCTCTCGC
This sequence comes from Burkholderiales bacterium, assembly GCA_040507665.1. Classification (GTDB taxonomy): domain Bacteria; phylum Pseudomonadota; class Gammaproteobacteria; order Burkholderiales; family JAEUMW01; genus JAEUMW01. The sequence goes on along the minus strand of JBEVOI010000079.1, from coordinate 2,243 downwards.
TGTCCGCGGAGCAGGTCGGCGATCTCGGGTTCCGCTTCCCGCTGTAAGAGTTCCGCAGGAAATGTGACGGCCCTCTGGTTTCTTTCCTCCGCGAGCAATCTGGCTTCTGTGGCGCTCAGGCTGTCAACCTGCGAATGGAGTGCCTGCGCACGGGATCGTACCGCGACGGAGTCAAGTTGTATGAGGACGTCACCCGCTTTGACGACATCGCCTTCCTTGACTCTGATTGCGTGGATTATGCCCCCCTCCAGATGCTGGATGGTCTTGTTATTCCCTTCCGGAGACAGCTGACCGGGTGCTACAACGGCACTCGCAAGCGGCGCAATTGCGGCCCAGGCCAGTAATGCGATGAATCCGACGGCAATGATCAGAAGGCCACCATAGACATGGCGATCGATCATGATGGGTGCGTAGTCACGCGCGGCAGTTGTCATGCTGGCCAGTGCACAGGTCAGGGAGCGGGCGTTTCCATCAGTCATCGCCTTGCGCACGTGACTTGGGAAGCGCTTGAAATGCCGCCGAGAAGAATTCGTCGCGTGTCGAAAGCTTCTGCATGCGGCCTTCCGAGAGCAGGAGAACGTGATCCATATGCCGCAGAATGCGGGGGTTATGTGAGACAACCACCACCGTCTGCCTGCTTGCCCGAGCTTGCTTGAGCACCTCTTCGAGCACGCTGTGCCCATCGGGATCCAGGTTCGCGTCGGGCGCATCGAGGACGATGAGCACAGGGTTCCCGTAAAGGGCTCTGGCAAGCCCGATCAGCTGTCTCTCCCCCACGGAGAGCTGCGTAGTCGCTCCCCCAACGGTGGTCTCGTAGCCGTCCGGAAGGCGAAGAACGCGTTCGTGGATGCCTGCGAGCTTGGCTGCGGCCTGTATGTCATCCGCGTTCGCATCCTCGACAAAGCGGCCAATGTTCTGCGCCACCGTGCCCGGCAGCAGTTCGACGGATTGCGGCAGGTAGCCAAGGTACCGCCCCAGTTCCCGCGGGTCCGGGCGATCCACCTCGAGGCCATTCAGACGGACGGTTCCGCTTGCCGGCGCGAGCGCCCCAACCAGGACGCGCGCCAAAGCGGACTTTCCTGCGCCGGCCGGGCCCGCGATACCCAGTGCATTTCCCGGCTTCACCTCAACATTGATGCCACTCAGTACCGCGGGTGCCGATTTACGGGGAACAGCGAACAAGTTCGCCACCACGAGGTGTCCAGCGGGACGAGCGGCAATCATGTCCTTGGGCGTCGCCGTCAGGTGAGGCAGAAGCGCCCGGAGCCGCCCGAAGGCCTCCTTCGCTTCCGTAAGCTTTTGCCAGTTCGCCGCCGCCAACTCGATCGGCGCAAGGGCGCGTCCCATGATGATCGATGCGCCAATCATTACGCCAGGGCTCAGCTCCTGGCGGATGACGAGCCAGGCGCCGAAGCCGAGCACGGCACTCTGGACCAGGATCCGCATGGTGCGGCTGGCGGCGGAAACAAAGGCAAGCCGGTCATTCAGCTGCGTTTCCGTAGAAAGTTCCGCGCGATGGTAGGTTTCCCAAGCGCCCGCCAGACCGTGCGCCATGCCGAGCGCGCGCGCAGCGTCGGGCTGCCTCGAAATCGATTGCATGATTCCCGCCTCGCGCTTGCGAGCCTCGTTCAGCTGCGGAAGCCTGGATCTCATAATGCGCTGACTGCGCAGCACGAGACCCACCAACACGACGGCCCCGAAGAGCGAAACGAAGCCCAGCACGGGATGGATCAGGAAAACGAGGATCAGAAAAAGCGGAAACCATGGGAGATCGAAGATCGCGGTGATGGACTGTCCCAGCAGGACCGCGCGCACGCTGCGAAGGTCTTCCAGGGGTTGGCCAACTACGGCATCCTTCGAGCCTGTCATGTCGAGAACGTACCGCAGCAGGCGCGCCCCGTAGGCATCTTCCAACACATTACCCAGCCGGGCGAGGAGCTGGCCACGCAGCGCGTCCAACACACCCATCAGGATCAGGAGGGCACCGAAGATGATGCTGAGCAGGACCAGGGTCGGCATGCTCTTGCTGCTGAGCACCCGGTCGTACACCTGCATCATATAAAGCGGTGAAGACAGGGCAAGAACGTTGATGACGACGCTGAATATCGCAGCCGCGATGAGACCCTTGCGGAGCTTGCCTAAGGTATGGCTATCGGATTCCGTTTCGGAGAGATCCGCGCGGGGAGCCGTAAGACGGGACATTGAAGGGACAACTTGGACCAATGGAGGAGGTTACCAGCATC
>JBEVOI010000078.1:0-13491 GCA_040507665.1 Burkholderiales bacterium | reverse complement strand
CTGTTCCGCGACGAGCTGCTGCGGCGTCTGGCGGAAACGCTCGACTCGACCCAATTCATCCTCGGCCCGAACGTGCAGGCACTGGAGAAGGAGGTGGCGGCCCAGGTGGGCGCCGCGCACGCAGTGGGCTGCGCGTCGGGCACGGATGCACTGCACCTCGCGCTGCGGGCGCTCGGCATCGGGGCCGGCGATGAGGTCATCACCTCGCCGTTCACGTTCATCGGCACTTCGGAAGCGATTTCCTACACAGGCGCCACACCGGTGTTCGTCGATATCGAGGCCGACACGTTCAACATCGATCCGGCACAGATCGAGATGGCGATCACGCGGCGAACAAAGGCAGTGATGCCGGTACATCTCTATGGCCAGGCGGCCGACCTCGACCCTATCGTGGAGATCTGCCGGCGCCGCGGACTGCGCCTGATCGAGGACTGCGCGCAGTCCTTCGGGGCGAGTTACGGTGGACGGATGACCGGCTCATTTGGCGATTTCGGGTGCTTCTCGTTCTATCCGAGCAAGAACCTCGGGGCGTTCGGCGACGCGGGCATGGTGACGACGAACGAGGAAGCGCTGGCGGCCGAAGTGCGGGTCTATCGCAACCACGGCAGCCGCACGCGATACCATCACCACGTCATCGGCTACAACAGCCGGCTGGACGAGGTGCAGGCGGTCATTCTCCGGGTCAAGCTGCAATACCTGGAGGGCTTCAACACCCGGCGGCGCGCGATCGCCCACGCCTACAACAAGCGCCTCGCCGGCGCCCTGGTCACCCCGGCCGAGGCTCCGAACCGGCACCACGTGTATCACCAGTACACCATCCGCAGCCCGCGCCGGGACGCGATTCAGAAAGCCCTTGGCGACGCCAACATCGGCTCGATGATCTACTATCCGGTGCCACTCCACCAACAGGAGGTCTACGCCGACCTCTGTAAGGGCGTCAGCCTGCCGGTGTCGGAAGCTGCAGCGAGTGAGGTAATCTCGTTACCCATTTTTCCGCAGATGACCATCGACCAGGTGGACCAGGTATGTTCAGTGGTCCGGGCGGCCATCAAGAGCTGACCCCGCGGCCCGCCTTGACCGCCACGATCCATCCCACAGCCCTGGTCGATCCTGGCGCCGAAATCGGCCGAGATGTGTCCATCGGACCGTTCGCCGTGGTCGAGGCGGACGTGGCGATCGCCGACAGCTGTCGAATCGGCTCCCACGCGGTCATCCGGCGTCACACCCGGCTTGGCCCACGCTGCCGGGTGTGGGAGCACGCAATGCTCGGCGGCGAGCCTCAGGACGTCAAGTTCAGCGACTTCCCGAGCTACCTTGAGATCGGCGCCGATAACCTGATTCGCGAAGGCGCCACGATCCACCGGGCCGCCACCGAGGGCGGCAGCACACGAATCGGGGACGGCAACTTCCTGATGGCCAACTGCCACGTCGCCCATGACTGCAGCATCGGCGACCGGGCGCTGATCGCGAACGGTGCGCTGCTTGCAGGCCATGTGACGGTCGGCGATCGCGCGTTCATCTCCGGGAATGTAGTCGTCCACCAGTTCGCGCGGGTGGGAACCCTGGCGATGGTCGGCGGCCTTGCGCGCATCAGCCTGGACTGCCTGCCCTATGTCATCACGGAAGGCTCGCCAGCACGGGCTCGCGGACTCAACCTGGTGGGTCTTCGCCGCGCCGGATTGGGCGCGGACCAGATCCGGACCCTCAAGCAGGCGTTTCGCACGCTTCTTCGTGCAGGCCGCACGCTGCAGGACGCTCTCGCGGAGCTTGGCGCGTCGCCGTCTCCCGAAGTCAAGGCGCTCGTCGACTTCGTGCGCAATTCCAAGCGCGGCTTCACCCATGGGGGTGTGTAAGACACTGGGAGCAGCGAATGACATGTGCCGCGCATGCAGCCAGGGGGCTCTGCCCATGAGCGATTCGATGCTGACCCCGTGCTGACCCGGCTCGGTTTCGGCCTCCTCTGGCTGTTACATTTCCTGCCCCTCGGTGCGCTGGCGGCGGTGGGCAATGCCGCGGGGACGCTCGGCTACTACCTCGCACGCTCGCGGCGCAGGATCGGGCGCGTGAACCTTACGCTATGCTTTCCCGACATGGCGGCAAGCGAGAGGGAACAACTCCTCAAGCGTCACTTCCGTGCGTTCGGCCGATCGGTGTTCGAGCGCGGCGTCATGTTCTGGGGCTCGAAGGAACGCATCCAGGATATGGTCCACGTCGAGGGAATCGAGCACTATCTGCCGCTCAAAGGCACGCCTGTCATCATCTTCGCCCCGCACTTCGTGGGCGTGGACCTGGCTGCCGCTCGGCTCGGCACGGAGTATCGGGCCTGCGGAATGTACGCGCGCCAGAGCAACAGCGTGGCGGATGAGATGCTGGCGCGCGGCCGCAATCGCTTCGGCAACGCGGTGCTGTTTGCCCGGCACGAGGGCCTGCTGCCGGTTCTGCAGGCCGTGAAAGAGGGGCTTCCGTTCCTTTACTCACCGGACATGGACTTCGGCGCGCCTCATTCCATCTTCGTCCCGTTTTTCGGGACGTCCGCTGCGACCACCACCGGCCTTTCGGTCATCGCCCGGGTGACCGGCGCGAAGGTGCTGCCGTTGATCGCGAGACAGCTACCGGGAAGCGAGGGCTACGTAGTCCGGATTCATCCGCCCCTGGAGAATTTCCCGAGTACGGACGCCGACACCGACACCCGGCGCATGAATACCTATGTGGAGGCGCGCATCCTCGAGATGCCCGAGCAGTATCACTGGCTCCACAGGCGGTTCAAGACGCGCCCCCCGGGCGAGCCGGACCCTTATGCAAGACGACCTGGATGACGTGATTGGTCATCCAAAAGGCGAATCGGAATGGACCGCATCCCCGAACCCGAACTCATGGACGAGGCCGCACAGGCACTTGCTTATGCCTCGGCCGACTTCAGCGAGCCCCACGACGCCTTCGTCGCCCGGTTTCGGCGGTGCTTCCCGGACTTTATAGGCGGTTCGGTGCTCGATCTCGGATGCGGACCCGCCGATGTCACCATGCGTTTCGCGCGCGCGTACCCGGCTGCACAGATTCTGGGGGTTGACGGCGCGAGCGCCATGCTCACGCTCGGCTGCGACGCCGTTGCCGCGACGGACCTCGAAGGGCGCGTGCGACTATTGCAGGTTCGACTTCCCGCTGAAAGCTTCCCTGGGTCGCCCTACGCAGGCGTGATCAGCAACAGCCTCCTGCATCACCTCGCAGACCCCCGCGTCCTTTGGGAGGCGATCGTCTCGGCGGCGGCGCCCGGTGCATGCCTTTTCGTGATGGACCTGATGCGGCCGCCCTCGCGCGAGGCCGCTTCGCAATTGCTCGCCCTGCATGCCGCCGACGCACCGGAAGTGCTCCGCCGCGATTTCTTCAACTCGCTCCTCGCTGCGTTTCGCCCGGACGAGGTTCGACAGCAACTCGCCGATTCGGGCTTGCCTTATCTGCGGGTGGAGGTCGCGAGCGACCGCCATCTGATCGCCTACGGCCGCATGTCACGGTAGAGTAGATAGCGAAAGTGGCCTCGACATGCGCCTGAAGTTCACAAAAATGGAAGGACTGGGCAACGACTTCGTCGTTCTCGACGCTATCTCGCAGCCGATCGAGCTCAACGCGGAGCAGCGGCGTGTCCTTGCGGACCGGCATTTCGGCGTCGGGTGCGACCAGATTCTCCAGATCGAAGCGCCGCGCCGCGCCGATACCGACTTCTATTACCGGATCTTCAACGCGGATGGTGGCGAGGTCGGCCAGTGCGGAAACGGCGCCCGCTGCTTCGTGCGGTTCGTTCGCGACCACGGGCTGACGACGAAGCGTGAAATCCGCGTGGAAACCCGCGAGGGCATCATCACGCCACGCCTCGAGGACGATGGGCAGGTCACGGTCGATATGGGGGCTCCGATTTTCGAGCCCGGCCGCGTGCCGTTTCTTGCACCGGAGCAGGCGCTGACCTATCGGCTCGACGTCAACGGTCGTGCTGTCGAGGTCAGCGTAATATCCATGGGGAATCCTCACGCGGTGCAGATCGTGCCGAACGTGGACACGGCGGCGGTGGGCATCGAGGGCCCCATCATCGAACGTCACCCACGGTTTCCGCAGCATGCCAATGCGGGCTTCATGCAGGTCGTCGACCCTCACCATATTCGACTTCGGGTGTTCGAGCGGGGGGCAGGTGAGACGCTAGCCTGTGGCACCGGCGCCTGTGCCGCGGTTGTCGCCGGGATCTCGCGGCGTCTGCTCGATTCACGGGTTCGCGTAACGACGCGCGGAGGCGACATGGTCATCGCCTGGGCGGGGGAGGGTTTGCCGGTCCTGATGACCGGGCCCGCGCGGACCGTGTTCGAAGGCAGCATCGAGCTTTGAGCACTCGACGCCGACGCTCCCTATGGTAGATTTCGAACCGCGACGAACGGATAGGCCCAAGGGAGCCAGATGAAGTCAGAACACGTAGCCACATATCTCCAGGAGCACCCCGAGTTCTTCGAGGAATACGCAGATCTTATCGCCAGCATTTACATCCCCCACCCACACGGGGGAAGGGCGATCCCCATCTCCGAGCGCCAGATCCTAACCCTGCGAGCGAAAGGTCGTGCGCTCGAGGCAAAGCTCAAGGAGCTCATCGATTTCGGTGCGGAGAACGACGCAATCGGCGAGCGCATGCACCGGCTTACGGTCGCGCTGCTCGGAGCCGGGGATATCGACGCCCTTCTGCGCGATCTTTACCTCAACCTGCGGGAGGATTTTGCGGTGCCCCATGTCGCGCTGCGCCTGTGGCCGGCCGACCCCGGGCCGGACCGAGACGAGTACAGGGAAGCAGGCAAGGAATCGCGGATGTTCGCCGAGAGCCTCTCCGGCCCCTACTGCATCAGCCACCCTATGTTCGACACCCTCGCCTGGTTTGGCGAGGATGGGTCTCGTCTGCGGTCATTTGCGTACATTCCGCTGAAGGGACGCGAAGTGACCGGTTTGCTCGTCCTGGGCAGCGAAGATCCGCAACGCTTCTACCCCCAGATGGGCACCCTCCACCTGACGCGGCTCGGCGACCTGCTGGTATCGGCGATCCAGCGCCTGCGGGCCGGGGCACTGCCGAATGAGGCTGGCCATGGCTGACGCCCCCAGCGACGCCGCAGTCACCCTAGAAACCGAACGATATCTTGCGGGCTTCGTCTCCTATCTCGACCACGAGCGGCGCCTGAGCCCGCTCACCAGCAAGGGATACGTCCGCGACTTGCGCTTGCTCCTTCAGCGCACTGCAGGCACTCCGCTCTCGAACCTGGAACCGCATCAGGTCCGGCGACTCATCGCCGAGCTCCACGGCAAAGGCCTCGGTGGCAAGACCCTCGCCCGCATCCTTTGTTCCTGGCGCGGATTCTACCGATACCTTGCTCGCGATCATGGTTTCGACGTCAATCCCTGCATCGGCGTGCGCGCACCGAAATCCCCTCGCAGGCTCCCCCACGCGTTGTCGCCTGAGGAGGCACGGCAGCTGCTCGATGCGCATGCCTCGACACCGCTTGAGCTGCGCGATAGGGCGATGTTCGAACTCTTCTATTCCTCCGGGTTGCGGCTTTCGGAACTCATTGCGCTGGATCTGACCCGACTGAACTTCGCCGACGGAACCGTGGAAGTCACGGGCAAGGGGCGCAAGACCCGAATTGTTCCCGTCGGCGGCGCCGCGCTAACAGCGATCCGTGCGTGGCTTCCCGAGCGAGGGATCTGGGCGAGAGGCGATACACGAGTGCTTTTTGTCAACCGCGCCGGAACCCCGCTCTCCGCGCGCAGTGTGCAGAAACGCCTGAACCGGTGGGGTTTGAAACGGGGGCTTTCCAGCCGCGTGCATCCGCATGCACTCCGCCATTCGTTCGCGTCCCATGTCCTGCAGTCTAGCGGTGATCTGCGGGCGGTGCAGGAGATGCTCGGACATTCCAGCATCTCGACGACGCAGGTGTACACACACCTTGATTTCCAGTACCTGGCAAAGGTTTACGACGCGGCACATCCCCGCGCAAAGCGGAAGCGCTAACCCGGATATCTCACGAGGGATTCGCCATGATGGCATGGCGAGTTGCGAGGCGCGAAGTGGCCGTAAACCAACCGCCAGCGCGCGAGTAGCCGGGCGGTACAAACTGCAGATCGATATCTCTCAAGAGCCGGTACATCAAGAACTTCCAGCCATCTCCGGGCGTCCTCGTGAAAATATCCGCGCCAAGGAACCGGGGCGTAAACGGTCGCCGAGAAAGGCACTGAGAACGCCGAGACGCGCGCGTTCTCGCAAAGCGTTTCGACCAAGGTCTTGCCCGATAGGTCGTTTGCAATGAAACGGGCATATCGCTTGCTCCACTCCCCCGCACTAGTCGAAGATGAAGGAGTTTTTTGCAATGTCGAGAGTGCGAAATCGTGTCTTCACAGAGGGCTGCAGTGCCGGTGCCCAAGCCCAGATCGCGCAGAAAGGCACAACCGAATGCCGTGACCGACGCGTGGATTCTCAGATTGCGCAGGTCAGAGAGCGCAAGCCGGCGGGCGAACGTGATGAAGTCATATGGAGCGCAGTGCTCGGTTACAACTGAGCAGGAGCTACCTGCGAGCTCGCAGACCGGTAGCGTGATAACCGTTCCAGACCTGCGGCCTGATCACCCCCATCGAGTTCCTTGGTCTGCAACGGGGCTCGTGTGACCGGAATGTCGTGTCATGAATGCCGGGATGGGCACCACCGACTGATGGGTTGCAGCTGAGCGGGGTCCCCGCACGCCGGAACTAGGAAGCGGGAGCGTGCCCTCTCTTTTCTCCAGCAGTCCCTGACCTTTGTCATCCCGCTGGCCCTCTCCTACGGCAAATATCGTCAGGGCCACGTTGTCCGGGTCTCGGGGTGGCGATCGCGGGGAGGCGCTCTTACACTCTGTTTCTGCAACTCAGTTGCATGGCGGCGCACTTCATGGTTCAATCGTACCCCCGAGGCCGACCATGACCGACAGACGCTCGCCACACGGTGATGCCGAAGACCTGATCCGCGCCACCGGTGAACGCGTTACGGCAGCGCGCGTGCAAGTCCTCTCGATGCTGCTAGCCGCGCCCCGCGCGCTGACGCATCGCGAGATCGAAGACGGCCTCGACCGGACCCTCCGCATCGACCGTGTTACGGTGTACCGGGTACTGAAGTGGCTGACGCGGCAGCACCTCACCCACAAGATCTCGTCGGACGACCGTATCTGGCGCTACAACGCCGCCCCCTCTGAACATGACACACATCACGCGCACTTCAAGTGCACCGCGTGCGGCGAAGTGATCTGTCTGCAGGAATTGTCTGCCGAAATCCGGCCGCGCCTTCCGGACGGCTATTCTCCCGAGATTATGGAAGTCACGATCAAGGGCCTGTGCAGCGAATGCAGTCCGCCGAGCAGCGGAACACCCCGCACGGTGCGAGCAACGACGGATAGCGGTAAAGGAACGCATGAGCGATAACGCTGCTACGCCCGGTGGCCGCACCTTGCTGCCCGTTTCACTTCTGACAGGATTCCTGGGCAGCGGAAAGACGACACTGCTCAACTACCTCCTCCGGCAGCCGGCCCTGTCGGACAGCGCGGTGCTCATCAATGAGGTCGGCGACATCGGCCTTGACCATCATCTGGTCCGCCGCGCAAAGCCGGACGTCGTGCTGCTTGAGGGCGGCTGCCTGTGCTGCACAGTGCGCGGCGAGCTGACTGATACCCTGCGCGATCTGCTCTTTAGACGCGGCCGGGACGGCATTCCGAAGTTCAACCGTGTGCTGATCGAGACCACCGGTCTGGCGGACCCGGTACCGATCCTGCAGACCCTGCTCTCGGATCCCATAGTGGCGCAGCACTTCCGACTCGACGGGGTCATCACCACGGTCGACGGCGTGCTGGGCATGAATGAGCTCAATCAGCACTTCGAGTCGGTGAAGCAGGCCGCGGTGGCAGACCGCATCGTGGTCACCAAGTGCGATGCCGCAGGGGCCACCGAGTTGGCGCGTCTTGAGCTGCGACTGCACGAGCTGAATCCGGCCGCGCCGATTTGCCGGTCGGAGCACGGACGCGTCGAACCTGAGGTGCTGCTGAACGCAGGCCTCTTTGACGCGGCGCGCAAGATCCCGGACGTGGCACGCTGGCTCGCCGCTTCGGCGTACCGACCGGTTACCCGCCCATCGGTGCTGCCAGGGGTGACGGCGACCGCAGCACGCCGCCATGACGCCCGGGTACAGTCGTTCACAATGAGCTTCGACCAACCCCTCCCTTGGGAAGGGGTTATCGCGGCGATGGAAATGTTGCTCTCGTGCCGAGGCGAGGACATGCTGCGCGTGAAAGGGATCCTGAACCTGGAAGGACAGACACAACCGGTCGTTCTGCATGCCGTGCAGACCTTGCTCTATCCGCTGGCAAAGCTCGATGCATGGCCCGACGACGACCACCGGTCGCAGCTCGTGTTCATTACGCGCGACATCGAGCCCGCATTTGTGGAGGACGTGCTGACTCAGTTCATCGACGCGGCGCGGGCGCCGACAACGGAAGTTTCGCTTGCCGGGGGCCCAGGACACGCCGATTACGGCGCACGGCCTGGCACGTAAGAACCAATTTACCGATTCCTGCCGACCGCCAAGCAGACAAAGGGTAAATCGCGGGGACGCAGCGCACACCGGAAGAGCACGATGGTATTCATCGGCCAGATCGAGGCACGAACATGACAGCAACAGATGGCGCGAACGCGCCTGGCGCGCTGACCGACGCGCAATTGTTGCGCATGCCGATCACCGAGTACATGAACCGGCAGCAGCTTGCGTTCTTTCGCCAGCGCCTGCTGCAGCTGAAGGCGGAGATCGCCGCCAACCAGTCCACCACTGCGGAACATCTGAAGGATACCGAGGTCGCCGCGGACCCTGCCGATCGCGCCACGCGCGAGGAAGAGCAGGCGGTCGAGCTGCGTACGCGGGAGCGCGAGCACAAACTGCTGCGAAAGATCGACGAGGCACTTGCGCGCATCGAGGATGGCCGCTACGGCTATTGCGATGAAACCGGTGAACGGATCGGGCTGCCGCGGCTGCTCGCGCGGCCTACGGCAACCCTTTCTGTGGAAGCGCAGGAGCGCCGGGAACGGCGTGAAAGATACTATGGCGGTTGAAACTCGAACCGCCTTCGTGGCCGTCGGGTCGTGCAGGGCAACGGTGCAGCCGTACTTCATGCAAGGAAGCACACCATGATCATCGTCATGAATCTCAACGCCGGCGAGCCCGCCATCGAGGCCGTGATTCGCAAGATCCGCGACTACGGGCTCGATGTGAACGTTTCGCGCGGCACCGAACGGGTCGTGATCGGCGCGATCGGCGACGAGCGAAAGCTTCCCGAGGAAGCGTTCTCCACCATGTCCGGCGTGGAGCAGGCGATCCACGTGCTGAAGCCTTACAAGATCGTGGCGCGCGAATGGCACCCGGAGGACAGCACGGTATCGGTGCGCGGCGTGCCGATCGGTGGGCGCGCGGTGCAGGTAATCTCGGGTCCGTGCTCGGTGGAAACGCAGCCGCAGATGGACCTGGCGGCGAAGGGCGTCGCCGCTGCCGGCTGCCGGCTCATGCGTGGCGGCGCATTCAAGCCGCGCACCAGTCCGTACACGTTTCAGGGCAAGGGCATCGAGGGCCTGCAGCTTTTCCGCAACGCGGCCAACAAGTTCGGGTTGCCGATTGTCACCGAGCTCATGGATGTGCGCATGCTCGATACCTTTCTCGAGCACGACGTGGACCTGATCCAGATCGGCACCCGCAATATGCAGAACTTCGACCTGCTCAAGGCAGTCGGCGGCGTGAACAAGCCTGTGATCCTGAAGCGCGGGATGTCCGCAACGATTTCGGAATGGCTGATGGCGGCCGAGTACATCGCGGCGGGAGGCAACCACAACATCATTTTCTGCGAGCGTGGCATCCGCACCTTCGAGACCGCGTACCGGAACGTGCTCGACGTAACGGCGATTCCAGTGCTGAAGAAGGAAACGCACTTGCCCGTGATCGTCGATCCCTCCCATGCCGGTGGCAAGGCGTCGCTGGTGCCAGCGCTCGCGCGCGCGGCGATCGCGGCGGGCGCGGACGGCCTACTGGTCGAGATGCATCCGAACCCTTGCGAAGCCTGGTGCGACGCCGACCAGGCGCTCACGCCGCAGGAACTTTCGTCCCTGATGGGTTCGCTCGCCGCCATCGCGAGCGCCATTGGCCGCACACTCGACCGCGGCGCAGTGGTGGGAAAGACGGAAAGGTCGGCGCAATCGGCCTGATTGAACACCGGTCCAGCAGTCATCGGATTCGCATAACACTATAGCTTCCTTGCTGCAAGTGGCGCGGAACCCTACCTTACGCGTGCGCGGGCTACTGGCTCGAATCGGCCTTGCGCTTGTCCTGCTCCTGGCACAGCACGGCGCGCTGTTGCACGCGTACAGCCACTTCGGCATCGCCCCCGATCCCTACGCCGCCGGCGACGCCCGCACTCCTCCCGTACAAGGCTGTGACCTTGGTGTCGTCCACGCGGCGCTCGACGGAGACCCACCGAGCGCGGTCGCGGTACTCGCCCTGCAGCTCCCGCCGCCGCTGCCCGCGGACGTTGCGGTCACGGCGTTCACTCCGCTCCCCCTCCGCTCCTTCCAAAGCAGGGCTCCGCCAGTTCGCTCCTGATCACGTCGCCCAGGGCGATTGGTACACCTCCACGGACAGCCGCAATTGACGCGCGGTTCTCGCCGACGTTTCCGGTTGTTCAAGTGCGTTGCTAGCCGGTGCGGTATGCATCCTCCCGGCGAGAACACCCATCAGAAGCCAGAGCCATGCACCCAAACACCCTCATCGCTTCCGCCGTCGCCGGGGTATTCGTCCAGAGCGCGTGGGCAGAGGAGCCCATCAAGGAACAGACACTCGCCCCGGTCGTCGTCACCTCGCAGCCGTTTCCGGACCGCACCGCGCTGGATATGACCCAGCCGGCCACCGTCATGCGCGGCGACAGCCTGCGCCGCAACCAGACTACCAACCTCGGCGACGCCTTGGACACCGAGCCCGGCGTCCAGTCCAGCGGATTCGCCGCGGCCGCGGGGCGCCCGATCATCCGGGGCCTAGACGGGGCGCGGGTGCAGGTGCTGAACAACGGTCTCGGCGTAAGCGACGTGTCGACCATCAGCCCCGACCACCAGGTCACTGCCGACCCCTTCAGCGCCAGACAGATCGAGGTCCTGCGCGGCCCGGCCACGATCCTCTACGGCGGCGCCGTGGGCGGCGTGGTGAATGTGGTGTCGGACGCCATCCCCTCGCGGCGGGTGAACGGTCTCAACGGTCTCGCTGAGGTTGTCACCCAGAGCGCGAACAACGAGATTGGCGGCCGTGCGCGCGCGGATGGTGGCAATGGGCCATTCCAGTTCGCCCTCGGTGGCTTCATCCGCAACACGAGCGACTACAACATTCCCGGCCCCGTGATCCAGGGGGATCCCCTTTCGGGCCGCGGTACCCTGCCGAACAGTTACACCCGCAGCGAGTTTGGCTCGGGCGGCGTGTCCTACGTGGGCGAGCGCGGATTCATCGGCGCGAACGCGAGCATTCTTTCCAGCAGTTACGGTCTGCCGGGTCCGGAGTTCTCCCATATCGACCTTAACCAGAACCGCTACGACCTGGCAGGGGCGGTCGACGATCCGCTTCCAGGTCTGCGGAATACGCAGGTCAAGTTCGGGTACAACGTCTACCGCCACGACGAGGTGGAGTTGAACGGCGACATTGCGACGACCTTCAGGAACACAGCCTACGAGGGGCACGTGCAGTCGCAGCACAAGCAGATCGCCGGCTTCGACGGCGTGTTCGGGCTGCAATATCTCTACCGGGACTTCTCCGCGGTCGGGGAGGAGAGCTTCATTCAGCCCGTCAATCAGCGGAACACGGGCGTTTTCCTGGTGGAATCCTATGACTTCAACGAACGCTGGCGTCTCGACCTCGGTACGCGGATCGATTTCAACTACTACCGGCCGATCGGCGACAGCCCCATAGAGGCGCGCAACTTTTCACCGTTCAGCCTCTCCGCCGGGCTGTTGTGGAAGTTTGCGGACGGTTACAACGCCGCGCTGAATCTTTGCCGGTGCCAGCGCGCACCGCAAATCGAGGAGCTGTACCCCGACGGCCCGCACGCAGCCACCTTGACCTTCGACGTCGGCGACCAGCGCCTCAAGACCGAAACCGCGAACAACATCGACCTCACCTTCCGGAAGATCGCAGGGGACTGGCAGTGGAGCGGCACGGCCTACTATACGTACTTCAATGACTTCATCTTCGCGAGCTTCGTCCCGGGCCCCGATGGGCGTCCCGTCCGGGTGAACGCCGAGGGCGAGGTCGAGCCGGACGGCGAGTTTCGGCTCCAGAAATTCGCTCAGGCGAGCAGCGCCACGTTCAAGGGTCTTGAAGGCCAGGTGAGCTACCGCCCGATCACGCCGCTGGTGGTCCGCGTCTTCGGCGACGTCACCCAAGCCACCATCGACACCGCCATCGGCAGCGTGGACGCCCCCCGCATCGGCCCGGCGCGCCTAGGGTTCGACACCAATTTCAAGCAGGGGCCGTGGGGCGCCTACCTGTTGATGCTGGGTGCATTCCGTCAGACGCGGGTCGCGCCCCTCGAAACTGAGACGCCGGGGTATGTGCGCCTGGACGCCGAGGTGAGCTACACGCTCTCGCGCGGCGTGTTCGGACCGGTCACGCTCTACGTCGCGGGTCGCAATCTGCTGGACCAGGACATCCGGTTCGCCACCTCCTACACAAAGGCCTTCGCGCCGCAGCCCGGTCGCTCGTTCCTCGTCGGTCTGCGGGCGCAGTTCTGAGGTGAGGCAAGGACAACCCAACGGCGATGAGCGTTGCATCGGGACAACCAGAGGGTCACGACGCCTACCTGCAGACGTTGAACCGGGCGCTGATGGTCGGCCTCGCGGTCAGTGTCGCCCTGCACGCCGTGCTGGTCGAATTTCTGCCGCACCCGTTTCAGCACGACCACCCCTCGCCGCCGGATCTGCAAGTGAAATTGGCTACGATTCCTCCGGTGGCGAAGCAGCTCAAGGAAGCGCAACGGACGGTGACCGAGCCGCCGGCGCAGATGCCGCTGAGACCCGGGCCAGTCGCGAAGCCGGAGCCGCATCGCACCTACAAGCCGGCTCCGGCTTCGAAACAAGCGCGCGAGCGGCACACAGAAGCGGCGCCCCCCGTCCACGAGACCGATCGCTTGCTCACACACGCGGAGCCAGGGAAAGCTGTCACGGTGGTACCGGCCGCGGCAGAAAGTGGCGAGGTGAAGGAGAGGCCTGCCCCAGAGGCCGCAACCCAGCCAAGGGACGTGAGCGGAGAGGCAGGCCCTGAAACGCCACCGTCCTTTCGCGCCGGCTATCTGCGCAATCCGGAGCCGCCGTACCCTTCCGCGTCGCGCCGGCTCGGGGAACAGGGCACGGTGCAACTGAGAGTGCTCGTGACGGCGGAAGGGC
>JBEVOI010000064.1:0-6148 GCA_040507665.1 Burkholderiales bacterium | reverse complement strand
GTAAACAACATGCAGGCGCGCGCGTCGGAGCAGCAGGCGAACGCGCTCTCCGTGCGCATGGAACTGCAGGCCGACTGCCTCGCTGGGGTGTGGGGACACCACGCGGACAAGCAGCGGCAGCTGCTTGAAGCGGGTGACGTGGAGGAAGGGTTGCGCGCGGCCTCGGCGATCGGCGACGACAAGATCCAGCAGCACACCGCCGGCTACGTTCGTCCCGAGTCGTGGACGCACGGCTCATCGGACATGCGGGTGCGCTGGTTCAAGCGTGGTCTGCAGACCGGCCGCGTGGATCAGTGTGACACGTTCAAGGCAGCGCAGCTCTGAGGCCCGTTGCGGCGGGTGATCGGCAGAGCGCCTTCACCCATCGGAGCGGTAGCCCTTCTGTCTCTGGTTTTTCCACCAGGCGACCAGGAGTCCGGCAATGAAGCCGCCGATGTGGGCACCGTGGGCGACCCCGCCGGCACCGTGCGAAACCACGAACGGCAGCACGTTGTCCCACACCAGATAGATCGCCAGCACAAACCGGGCGTTGAGCATCACCGTGCCCACGTAGAATGGAAACAGAAACAGAAACACGCGGACCGTGTGGTGCGGGAACCACAAGAAATAGAAGCCCAGCACGCCCGAGATCGCCCCCGAAGCGCCAACCAGCGGGATGGGTGAGTCCAGGTTGAACGCCGCGTGGAACAAGGTGGCAGCGATGCCCGTCACGATGTACCAGAACAGGAACGGCAGCGGTCCAAGTCGATGCTCGACGTTGTCGCCGTAGATCCACAGGTACAGCATGTTCCCCGCGAGGTGCATGAATCCTCCGTGGAGGAAAACCGAGGAGACGAGGGTCAGGGCGCTCGGATCCGCGGGCCGGAAACCCCACTTGAAAACGACGAGGTCGTAGGCGGAGATGCTCTCGATGATCTGCTGCGGGGGCACGTTGCGCGGCAGCGACTGCATCACCAGCTTGAGGTATTCCTGGAAGATCGGGTCCGCAGGGTTTGCAGGCTGACTGCCCAAGGGCAATGTGATCACGAGGAAGACCAGGACGTTGACCACGATCAGCGCGATCGTGGCTACCGGCGTGCCGGGTGGGCTCGGGTAATCGCTGATCGGAATCACGGTGCGGCGCTCCGGGCGGGAGGGAAGAGTCGTCGCTTCGCAAAAGCGAAGGGCGACAGGGAGACCGCCCGGGTCGAGGTCGCCACCGGGGCGATCACAGCTTGGCGGCGAAGTATTCCAGGGCAACGCGGGTTTTGGTCTCCTGAGCGCCCTCCGTATCGAGGCCCAGCCCGCGCAGGAAGGTCTCAAAAATCTCTCGAGCCCCCGCGGCTTCTTCACGCTCAACCTTGATCGACACCTCGAGCAGGTCTTTGCCGTCGGGGAGCCGCCACTCCTCCGCGGTGAGATCGTAAGGCACGTCGTCCTGGTCGAACCTCCAGCGCAGGACCTGAACCGGCCCGAGCGGTTTCAGCTTGCTGAAATCGATCTTCATCGGCGCATAGGCGGCGAGAAACGACTCCTGATCGAGGGAAAAGAGTTTCCTCAGGTCCCGCTTTCCGGTCGCGACATCGCGAATCTCACCTGCCTTCTGCTCCGCCGACAGGGAAGCCGAACGCACGACCTTTTCGCCTACGGCGTCGGCCTCCAGCTTGAAGCCTGAGCGCTTCTTCCAGTCGTCACCGATCTTGGCCGGATCGACCGGCCGGATCTTCACCGTCGAATCGTCTTTGCCGCCTTTGACCAGCCGCGCGCGCAGGATGACACCCTGCCGGAAAAGGTCGAGCTGCGGCGTATCGAAAAAGTAGACTTCGCGCGCCTCACCGTCCCCCCGTTCCAGCTCGAACAGGCGCACCGCGTGCAACTGCTGATCGGTGCGGATCGTGAACTTGATCTCGACTGCGCGGGTGCCTGCGGTGGCCTGTTCCAGCGTCGTCCCGGTCGCGGGCGCGGAGGCGGTCATGGGTGCTTTCCTCATTGCGGGCGCTGCGACACCGCGCAACGCGCGCGGGCAGCGTTTCGTCCCATGCTAAGCGATGCAAGCGGCGGCAACAAGGCGGCGCGCGAGCGGCAGCGGCGTAAACTCTGCGCATCACCATCGCAGAGGAGCCATCCCCATGAAGCCCAGCCTTCAGCCCGGCCTCGAACACACCCTCACCTTCCGGGTGCCGAAGTCGAAAACCGTGCCCGCCCTCTACCCCGAATCACCGGAATTCGAGGCCATGCCCGCCGTCTTCGCAACCGGCTTCCTGGTCGGATTCGTGGAGTGGGCTTGCATTCAGATGGTGAATCCGCACCTCGACTGGCCAGCGGAAATGACCCTTGGCACCCACGTCGACTTGAGTCATACGGCGCCCACGCCGCCGGGCTTGGACGTCACCGCACGCGTGAAGCTCGCACAGGTCGAGGGTAAGCTGCTAATGTTCGACGTCGAGGTATTCGATGGCGTCGATTGCGTTTGCACCGGCACCCACGAGCGCTACGTCGTCGACACGCAGAAGTTCAAGGCCAAGGTCGCCCGCAAGGTGGAGCAGGCGCTCGTTCACCAGCCGGCTGGCGATGCGCCGTGATCGCCAACGAACAGCCTGCCGGCCGTGCTAGCCCCCCTCGGGTGGCGGCTCGGCGGATGAAAAGTCAAGCTCGACCCGCGCACCGCTCGGATCGTGGCAGAACACCTGCCATTCGCCGGTACCGGGCTGCCGTCGCAGCGTGTAGCCCACACCACGGGACTTCAGGATGGAGATCGTTTCGCGCAGGTCTGCGGCGTTGAAAGCGACGTGGTCGATAATGCCCTGCCCGTCGGGCGCTCCCCTCCCCGCTATCAGGTGCAATACCGGCAGCGTGCCGCAGTATAGCCATGCTCCCGGGAATGCGAACGGCGGGCGCCAGCCGGGCGTGAGCCCGAGCACAGACTGGTAGAACTCGACCGACGCGTCGAGATCCTCGGTCAGCACGGTGAAGTGATTAAGCCCTTCGATTGCCATTTGCGCTCCGCCCTCCCGACGCGGCGCTGCCGCCGAATCACCTAGTTGCGTTGTGATTGTTGCGTCCTGTCCTCTTTCTCGCGCGGCTTTCCCCCGGGGCGCAGGCATTGGATGAGGCCGCGCGTTAGCGCGCGACCGAAGCGCTGCTGGGTGTCGATGCGCGAGAGCATCGCCTCCTCGTCCCGGTTGGCGATCACCCCTGCCTCTAGCAGGATGGCCGGCTGCGACGCCGTACGCAGAACCACCAACTCGTCATAGTAGTACACGCCGTTCGCCGCGTCGGCAAGCGATCGGTTTTCGCCATCGATCGGCTCGGCGTGGTGCAGGGTGGGAGTGAACCCGCTGTCCCGCAGCGCTGCTCCTATGGCGGAAGCGCACGCGAGGCTCAGTGCCGGGTCGGGATTCCTCCGGGAAACGAAAAGGGAGAAGCCGGAGAACCGGTCGCTGTAGCGTTCCTGCTGATCCTTGAACATCCACGCCTTCAGATACTGCGGTTGCACCGAGTCGTGGTGCACCGAGATGAAGAAATCCGCCCCTTTCGCCCTCGCGGTGCGGGTCTCCAGCCCCGTATCGCTGCCATCGAGGTTGATGAGCTGCACCCCGAATTGCTGGGCCTGCAACGCATTCGCCACATGGCCGGCCAGATCGCGATTGAAGTAGAACTCGCCGCGGCCGCGCGCGCTCGTGGTGCCGGGGCGGGCGCTGGAATGACCGATGTCGAGGGCGATCTCGGCACTGGCAAGAGAAACCCCGGGGATCACAGAAAGCGCGAGGGCCAGGAGCGAAGTGGGGAGCAGGCGGGACATGGTCGTTGGGTTCGGAGGGCTTGAGACGGCTGCGACCCATGCAAGCCAAGGGCCCGCCGTGAGCGCTGGAAGCGTCATCCCCCGGCGCCATCTGGCGGAGGCCTATTGCGGCAGCGGCATCGGCCTCCCGTCGAGGAGCGCCAGCCACCCGCGGATGATCCGGTACAGGACCCAGATGCCGACCCCGATCATGCCGGCGTAGGCAAGCGGAATGAAGATGAGCGTCAGCATGACGACGATCGCGATTGCCGCCCACAGCAGCGCGTACCAGAACGTGCGAATCTGCCAGGTAAAGTGGGACGCCAGGTACGTCCCCTGCACGTCGCTCCGCTTCACATAGTTGAGGATGACTGCGAGAATCGATGGCCAGCCGGTAAGGAACGCCGTAACGATAAAGGCCTGGGCCACAATGCCGGTCACGGCGCTGAACGCGTGCAGGCCATAGATGACATGGGTCAGCGTGACCATGCCGTCAGAGGCGGCAGGTGGGGCGGGGCTCGCTTCGATGTCTGCCATGGGGGCTCCCTGCGGGGAAATCGGTCGGCAATGCTGGAGTATAAGGTCAGGTCCGCGGGATGCAAGGCGGCCTGCGTTCAGCGGGCTTTGCCCGCCTTGCGCTGCGATTTGCGACCCGTTCCGGTCCCGCGCAGGCGCCTCACGGTATTCGGCAGGTGCTCGACGATGACGTTCGCCAGCGCCTCGAGCACCTTTATGCGCGGGAATGCACGCCGATGGACGAGGGTCACGGTGCGACGCGCTTCGCGCATGGAAAGCGGCCGCGCGATCACCCCCATGTCCGACAGCCAGGGTCCGCGCACGGCAAGGGCCGGCACCAGGGTGGTACCCAAGCCGGCCCCGACGAGCTGCAGCAGCGTCTCCAGGCTCGTGGCGCGCAGATCGGTCGCTTCGAGGGAGCGGGATGCGACCGCCGCACCGCAGAGACTGCGTACCTGATCGCCGAGACAATGCCCCTCCGCCAACAGCAGCAAGTCGGCGTCGACAAGGTCATGCAGGGTGATGTTGTCGATGCGGGCAAGCGGATGTTGACGCGGATGCGCGATCCAGAATGGCTCCTCGAAAACGGGAATGGCGTCGAGATCGGCATCCTCGACGGGCGTGGCGAGGAGCGCGGCGTCGATGCCGTGCTCGCGTAAACGTCGAAGCAGCGCGTCCGTAAGCTCTTCTGCGAGGACCAGCCTCAGGCCCGGGCAACGCGCGCGCAGCGGTCGCAGCACCAATGGCATCAGATAGGGACTCAACGTCGGGATCACGCCGAGTCGCAGCGGCGCCGCCATCGGATCGCGATGCGCCTGCGCGACCTCGCGAATCGCCTCTGCCTGTTCGAGTGCGAGCCGGGCGTGGCGGAGTATTGCCTCGCCGGCCGGTGTCGTCACCACCGACTTGTTCGTGCGCTCGAAGATGGTGACGCCGAGATAGTCTTCCAGCTTCTTCACCTGGCCGCTCAGTGTCGGCTGGCTGACGAAGCACGCTTCCGCCGCGCGGCCGAAGTGGCGCTGGTCGGCGACGGCGATCAGGTATTTCAGGTCTCTCAGATTCATGGCGCGCTCTCTCCGCAGCCCGGTTTGGAGAATCGGTGGACCGCCCCGAAACTGTGACACATACATCGGCATGGCCGATCAGAATCATTGTAGCAATCGATTTGACTAATCGCATTGGGCGGCCTAATCTCGGATCATCCTCGCGCACGCAGACGTGCCGTGCGCGGTGCGAAAGCCCCTTCATCATCCAGAGGAGAAACCAAGATGACTGACCAGAGCGAAGCAAGGTGCCCGGTCATGCACACGACCGTTAGATCGAATCGTGACTGGTGGCCGAATCAGCTGAACCTGGACGTTCTCCACCAGAACTGTCCCCAATCGAATCCGATGGGCGAGGCGTTCGATTATGCGAAGGAATTCAAGAGCCTTGACCTGAATGCCGTGATCAAGGACCTGCATGCCTTGATGACGGACTCGCAGGACTGGTGGCCGGCCGACTTCGGCCACTACGGCGGGTTGATGATCCGGCTGGCGTGGCACGCCGCGGGAACCTATCGCACCACCGACGGCCGCGGCGGCGCCGGCGCCGGCCAGCAGCGGTTCGCGCCGCTGAACAGCTGGCCGGACAACGCCAACCTCGACAAGGCACGCCGGCTGTTGTGGCCGATCAAGCAGAAGTACGGCCGCAAGCTGTCGTGGGCCGACCTGATGGTGCTGGTCGGCAACGTTGCGCTCGACTCGATGGGCTTCAAGACGTTCGGCTTTGCCGGCGGCCGCGCCGACGTCTGGGAGCCGGAAGAACTGTTCTGGGGTCCTGAAGGCTCGTGGCTCGGCGACGAACGCTACAGCGGCGAGCGCCAGCTTTCGG
>JBEVOI010000337.1:0-3390 GCA_040507665.1 Burkholderiales bacterium | reverse complement strand
CGATCGCCGCCTCGAAGCGCATCGCCTCCTCGGGCAGGCGCGACTTCGGCACCACATAGTGGGCTACCTCCAGCCGCGCGTGGGAGACGAGGTGCGCGTAGCCGATGGCGATGCCGCCGGATACCCCGATACCGTGGATGGTGAAGCTCATGTGTAAAGCGTAAAGGGTGGAGGGAGAAGGGGGAAGGGGGGAAAAGGGCGCAACGAAAAGAGGCGGAGCTTGCGCAACCGACCGTTGACCCCGGGTCGGCAGGACGGTGCGCAGGGGCGAGCTCACTGCGCTTGCGCGTCCCCTTTACCCTTTCCGCCGCGCCCTCACTCCCCTTCGCCGAATCTGTCCGAGATCAGCTGCACCAGGGCGGACATCGCCTGCTCCTCGTCCGGTCCGTCGACCTCGATGCTGATCATGGCGCCCTTGGCTGCCGCCAGCATCATCACGCCCATGATGCTCTTGGCGTTGACGCGCCGGCCGTTGCGGGAGAGCCAGACCTCGCTCTTGAACTGCCCGGCGAGCTGGGTGAGCTTGGCCGAGGCGCGGGCGTGCAGCCCGAGCCGGTTCACGATCTCAGTCTCCCGTTGCTGCATGTTCCGATTGCGGGCAGGGCATGCGCGTCACGCCTTCACAGCCGCCCGAGACGGCCTTTTCCACCAGTTTGGCGAGCGGCTCGTTACGGTATGTCAGGGCCCTGACCAGCATCGGCAGACTCACCCCCGCCACCCCTTCGACCCGGCCCGGGACGAGCAGCTTGGCGGCGATGTTAGCGGGCGTTGCCCCCAGAATGTCCGAGAGCACTAGCACGCCGTCGCCGTTGTCCAGGACCTTCACCAACCGGAACGCCTGGGGCAGGATCGCCTGTGGGTCGTCGTGCACCGTGACGCCGAGCTGGAGGAGCTGCAGCGGCCGGCTGCCCATGACGTGGCTTGCGCAGTGGATGAGGCTTTCGCCCAAGGTGCCGTGCGCGACGATCAGGATCCCAACCATAGATGTTCGCTTCCCGCTAGGGATCGCGCCTTGCTGAGCCGCTGAATTGTACTCCTGGCCGCTCACTGGTTGCAGCGCGCTCGACTGCATCGATCATCATTGCGGCAGAGTTGAACCCGGTCTGCTGCTCGATTTCCTGCATGCAGGTCGGGCTGGTGACGTTGATCTCGGTGAGGGCATCGCCAATCACGTCGAGGCCGACGAACAGCAGGCCGTGCTTCCAGAGCCTCGGCGCCAAGGCTTCGGCGATCTCGCGGTCCCGCGCCGACAGGGGTTGGGCGATCCCGGTGCCGCCCACCGCGAGATTGCCCCGGGTTTCGCCGGGTTTCGGGATGCGCGCAAGCGAGTAGGGCACGACCTCACCGGCGATCAGCAGGATGCGTTTGTCGCCTTTCACGATCTCAGGGATGAAGCGCTGCGCCATGATGGTCCGGCGACCAAAGTGGGTGAGCGTCTCGAGAATGACGCCGAGGTTCGGGTCCTGCGCGTGGAGGCGAAAGACCGAGGCGCCGCCCATGCCATCGAGCGGCTTGAGGATGATGTCCCCATGCGCCGCGAGAAAGGACCGGATGAGGACGTTCTTCCGGGTCACGATGGTGGGCGGCGCGAACTCGGGAAAGCGCGCGATCGCCAGCTTCTCGTTGAAGTCGCGGATCGCGCCTGGCCGGTTATAGACGCGCGCCCCCTCCTGCTCCGCCAGCTCCAGCAGATACGTGGAGTAGATGTACTCCATGTCGAACGGCGGGTCCTTGCGCATGAGCACCGCATCGAAGGCCGCGAGTGGCGTCTCGATGGCTTCGTCGGTGCGGTACCAGGCCTGCTCGTCGCCCGTCAGCAGCAGCGCCCGCGCGTCGCCGACCACGCGACCCCCGCGCCAGGCGAGGTCCTCCTGGTGCAGAACGAACAGATCATGATCGCGGGCCGCCGCTTCGCGCATCATGGCGAAACTGGAGTCCTTGTAGGTCTTGATGGACTCGAGGGGATCGAGGATGAACGCAAGCTTCATCGCTGGACAGTCGGGACGGCCTCGCGACTTCGGCGGATCACCCGGCTAGGGCGGGCTGGGGCTCGCGGCTGGGTTCCGTGCGCTCCAGCTCGAGGCGGCGGCCAACAGGGAGAGCGAGCGATGACGCCATAGGCGTAGAACCGGTTCGGCATGCAATCCGGCGCACCGAACGGCTCCGGCAGGCACGAAGATTCGAAGGCAAGGGGCACGAAGTGCATCCCTGGCGCGTTGAGATTCTCGTCGGTGCCACGGCCGGTGTGGACGCGGTAGAAGCCGCCCACCACGAAGTGATCCATCATGTACACGACAAGCTCGGCGACGGCATCGTTGATGCTCTCGAACGTGTATACGCCTTCCTGCACCATGACTTCCTCCACCTGCAGCCCTTCTTTCACCACCGCCATCTTGTTGCGCTGCTTGCGATTCATTTCGCGCACGTCGTCGGGGCTCTTGGCGGTCATGATACCCATACCGTAAGTGCCGGCGTCCGCCTTCACGATCACGAACGGATCCTGGGTGATGCCGTACTCCCTGTACTTCGCCCGGGTGTCGGTCAGGATCTCCGATACGTAGCCGGCGAGGCAATCCTCCCCCTTGCGTTCCTGGAAGTTGATCTTGCCACACGTGGCAAAGTACCGGTTGCTGAGCCAGGGATCGATCGCGAGTACATCGCCGAACTCGCAGGCGACATCCCCGTAGGCACCGAAATGGTTCGACTTGCGACGCGCCCACCACCCCGCGTGCAGCGGCGGGATCGCCGCCTGCTCGAGATTCTGTAGGATCTTCGGCACCCCGGCCGACAGGTCGTTGTTGAGCAGGACCACGCAGGGGTCGAAGCCTTCGACGCCAATACGGTTGCGATTGCGAGCGAGCGGTTCGAGCCTGAGCGAGCCGCCTTCGGGCAGCGCCACCTCGAGCGGCGCATCAAGATCGGGAAGGAGGCTTCCTATCCGTACGGTCATTCCCGCCTGACGCAGCACGTTCACCAGGACGCTGACGTTCTGCAGATAGAACAGATTGCGCGTGTGGTTCTCGGGGATGATCAGCGCGCCGCGGGCGTCCGGGCACACCTTTTCCACCGCGACCATCGCGGCTTGCACGCACAGGGGAAGGAAGTCCTTGTTCAGATTGTTGAAGCCACCCGGGAACAGGTTCATGTCCACGGGCGCCAGCTTGAATCCGCTATTGCGCAGGTCCACTGAGCCGTAAAGTGGCGCGGCGTGCTCCTGCCACTTGCTCCGGAACCAGTGCTCGATGGCAGGCATGCCCGTCAGTATGCGGCGCTCCAGTTCCCGAAGCGGGCCGGACAGGGCGGTGGTGAGGTGGGGAACAGTCATGGGGCACCCGCGAAACCAGCATTGTAGCCGACGTCCGCGGGCCGCCTCTGACACGCATTGATGTT
>JBEVOI010000331.1:0-3961 GCA_040507665.1 Burkholderiales bacterium | reverse complement strand
CTACGGGATGCTGCGGGAGGCGAACGCCGCCGTCGCGCGCATCATGAAGCTCGCGCGGAGCCTTGGCGGCGTGATCTCCGGCGAGCACGGCATCGGCATTACGAAACTCGAGTATCTTGAACCGGCCGAACTCGAGGCGTTTGTCGCCTACAAAAAACGGGTTGATCCGGAAGGACGCTTCAACCGCGGCAAGCTGCTCCCCGGTGCGGATCTGCGCAACGCGTACACGCCGTCGTTCAACCTGCTCGGCGCAGAGTCGCTGATCCTCGAACAGTCGGAGATCGGACACATCTCGGACTCCATCAAGGATTGCCTGCGGTGCGGCAAGTGCAAGCCCGTGTGCGCGACCCACGTGCCGCGCGCGAACCTGCTTTACAGCCCGCGCAACAAGGTGCTCGCAACGTCGCTCCTGATCGAGGCATTCCTGTATGAGGAGCAGACGCGACGCGGCGTGTCGCTGCAGCACTTTGAGGAGTTCGAGGACGTGGCGGACCACTGTACGGTGTGCCACAAATGCGTGACACCGTGTCCGGTGGATATCGACTTCGGCGACGTATCGATCGCCATGCGCAACTTCCTGCGCGCGCACGGCAAGAAGAGGTGGAATCCCGGCACCGCGGCCGCGATGCTGTTCCTCAATGCGACCGAGCCGGCCACCATCAAGCTGGTGCGAAAGGTGATGATCGATTGGGGTTACAAGGCCCAGCGCATCGCGCACGAGCTTGGGCGGCGCTTCCTGGTCACAAGCGGGCAGACCCGGCACCCGCCCGCTACGGTTGGACTCCCGCCGCTCAAGGTGCAGATCATCCACATCATCAACAAGCCGATGCCGGGGGGTTTGCCGAAACGCACGGCGCGCGCGCTCCTAGACATCGAGGACAAGAGCATCGTGCCGGTGATCCGCGATCCTGCGAAGGCGACTGAAGAGTCGGATGCGGTGTTCTACTTTCCGGGCTGCGGGTCCGAGCGTCTCTTCAGCCAGGTGGGGCTCGCCACCCAGGCGATGCTCTATCATCTGGGCACGGTGACTGTGCTGCCGCCAGGCTACCTCTGCTGCGGTTATCCGCAAACCTCGGCCGGGCAGGACGACAAGGGGCAGGCGATCACGACGGCGAACCGGGTGCTCTTCCACCGCGTCGCGAATACGCTCAACTACCTCGACATCAGGACCGTGATCGTCTCATGCGGCACGTGCATGGATCAGCTCATGAAGTACGAGTTCGAGCAGATCTTCCCCGGCTGCCGGCTGCTCGACGTCCACGAGTATCTGCTGGAGAAAGGCGTGAAGCTCGAAGGCGTGGGCGGCGTGCGCTATATGTACCACGACCCCTGTCACTCGCCGATGAAGACTTATCAGCCAACGAAGGTGGTGAACGAATTGATGGGGAGCGAAGTCGCCCTCAACGAACGCTGCTGCGGTGAGTCCGGCACGCTTGCGGCGACACGGCCCGACGTATCGACACAGGTCCGCTATCGCAAGCAGGAAGAAATGGAGAAGGGCGCCGCCACGCTGCGCAAGGACGGCTTCGACGGCCCGGTCAAGATTCTCACCTCGTGCCCGTCATGCCTGCAGGGGTTGTCGCGGTACGACAACGATTCCGGAACACAGGCTGATTACATCGTCGTCGAGATAGCGAAGCACGTGCTCGGCGAGAAGTGGATGAGCGAGTACGTTGCCAAGGCGAATAGTGGGGGGATCGAGAGGGTCCTGTTGTAAGGCCTGAAGTTCCTGCACCACGAAGGACACAGAGGGCACAGAGAGCCCCTCGAGAGAATCCGGTTTAACAGGACACCATCTTGGGGACCTCGTAGCGGCGCGTGCCAACATCGAATCTGCGAGATCGAAGGGCAAATACCCCAAATCGCCAAGCACCGGTTCCGCATGGAAATCAAGAGATGTCCGATTCACCCACAGGATGCGACCTCTGCCAGAATCCGGGCGGCGCACTTCTCTGGCGCGACGACCGTCTGCGCGTCGTCCTGGTCGCGGAGCCCGACTACCCGGGCTTCTGCCGCGTGATCTGGAATGCACACGTCAAGGAGGTCACCGATCTGCGCTGGGACGACCGCCGCCACCTGATGGCGGTGACGTTCGAGGTGGAGGCGCTCCTGCGCGACCTGCTGCGTCCCGACAAGATCAACCTCGCGAGCCTGGGCAACATGACCCCGCACCTGCACTGGCATGTGATCCCGCGCTGGCGCGACGACCCGCATTTTCCCGGGCCCATCTGGGGCGCGCGCCAGCGCGAGGTGCCACCGCGGGCGTTACCGGATCTCGAAGTGACCCTGCGCGACCGCCTCGCGGCCAGCCTCGGCGGGGGCATCCTGGCGTGAAGCGCTTTTATCCGGCGGCACCGCGAGCGCGCGGCCGTGGGGAAAGACGACGCTGAACGTGCTCCCCTTTCCGGGCTCGCTCACGACCTCCAGCCGCGCCTGGTGGCGATTCAGCACATGCTTCACAATCGCAAGCCCGAGCCCGGTGCCGCCGGTGGAGCGCGAGCGACTGCGATCCACGCGATAGAAGCGCTCGGTGAGCCGCGGGATGTGTTGCGGCTCGATGCCAATGCCGGTGTCCCTCACCCAGAAAACGACGTCGGCAGCGCGGTTGGTCCAGCCGATGGTGATCGCGCCGCCCTCCGGTGTGTAGCGCACGGCATTGGTGGCGAGATTGCCGAACGCGCTGCGCAACTCGTCCTCGTTGCCGGTGAGCCAAGCCTCGCTTTCGAGCTCCAGCTGCACGCGATGCTTGCCGTCGCTCAGGCTGCGCGCGTCGAACCGAAGCTTGCGCGCCAGTTCGCTCACGTCCACCGCCTCTTCCCGCAGCGGGCTCTGGTCGCTCTCCAGCCGCGACAGGGTGAGCAGGTCCTCCACCAGCCTCTGCATGCGCACGGTCTGGTCGCGCATCAGGTGCACCGATCGCTCGAGCAGCTCGGGCGACGGCTTCGGCATATCGGCGATGGTCTCGAGGAACCCGGCCACCACGGTGATCGGCGTGCGCAGCTCGTGGGAAACGTTGGCGACGAAATCGCGCCGGATCGTCTCGACCTCCTCGAAGCGCGTGATGTCACGGCTCATGAGCAGCTTCTGCTCCTCGCCGTACGGGACGATCTGCAGCGACAGCACCAGATCGCGCTCGCCACGCGGCACCTTCAGGCGCAGCGGCGCTCTTTCCGCCGCTTCGGCGAGGAAGGCGACGAACTCCGGATGGCGGACCAGGTTGGTGATGTGACTGCCGGCGTCGCGCTTCGCGTCGAGACCGAGGTGCACCTCGGCGCTCGGGTTGCACCACTCGATGCGGTCGCTGCCGTCGAGCATGCACACGCCGTCGGGAATCGCCGCCGCCGCGAGCCGGAACCGGTCGAGGGTGACCTTCAGCTCGGACGAGCTCCTGCGCTGCGACCGGATCAGGCGGGCGAGGTGCGAAAACGCGGGATCCCACGCGCCGGACACATTCGGCATCGCCTCCGGCCGCGGATCCTTGAGCCAGCGTTGCAGCGCCACGAGGTCCCGCAAGTGGACGAAAACCAGGAACGCGAGGACGGCGCAGAAAAACCCGAGCGCGGCCACCGTACCCACCGCGGCGTTCACGATCAGCGCTACGACCGATAGCAAGATCAGGAGAATCAGGGGTCGCCGCCAGGTATCCAAGTCACCAGACCTCCACTGGACGACGTATTATCGCACGCGGGGCGTGGCGCACCCGGGCGCGGCCGGACCTGCGCTAGTGGGCAGAAAAGCGGTAGCCGCTGCCTCGAACCGTCTGGATCAGCCGGTCGTGACCGGTGGGCTCCAGGGCCTTGCGCAGCCGCCGGATGTGAACGTCCACGGTGCGCTCTTCCACGAATACGTGGTCGCCCCAGACCTGATCCAGAAGCTGGGTGCGGGAATGGACGCGCTCGGTGTGCGTCATCAGGAAGTGCAGCAGACGAAACTCGGTCGGACCGAGGTCGACGGGCTGGCC
>JBEVOI010000240.1:0-4275 GCA_040507665.1 Burkholderiales bacterium | reverse complement strand
GTTGCATCCTCGAGAGAGAGGAGCGCTTCCCGCTCGCGGCGAGCGATGGCGGACACGCACTCCACTGGCGTGCCCCACCAGACGATCATCACCGAGTCCTGCTCAAGCAGTTGCAGCACAGCCGCCCGTGAAGGTTCACCCACGAGCAAAGGCACGATCGCGGAAGCATCCCAGAATCTCACCGCTCCTCTCGCCGCTCTTCCACCAGCGATTGAAGGACACTTGCCTTTACCTTCGGAACAGGGGTCTTGAGCGCCTTGACCGGGACAGGCTGCGTGGCGCGCCGAATCAACCCTGCGCGCTCCAACCGCGTCAAGCGGTCATCAGGGTGCTGTTCGCGCTCTACGCGCTCGAGCCGCGCCACGGGCTGATTGCGGTCCAGTATCAGGATGCTTTGCCCTGCCTTGACCTTCTTGAGGTAAGCGCTCAGGCGGTTCTTGATCTCAGAAATGGTGGCCTTTTCCATCAGGCTATGTTAGCCATATGGCAGCGTCCAAGCAAGTCGCTGCCAGGAGTCACGGCGCCACCGAATGCGCGAAGTATTGGTCGAGCACCCGCGCGAAGTTGCCCGGCCGCGACATCTCTTCTGAGAGCTTCTGCGCGGCCTCGAGGTCTCCCGGACTCATTCCGCGCGCGAGCGTCGCCCGGTGACCGAGCGCCGGATTGCCTTTCGCATCGCCGCTTGCGGAGGCGCTGTAGAGCGCATAGGCCACGACGGCGTTTCGCGGAACACCCTGACCGAGCTGGTAGAGGTTCCCGAGCAGCAATTGGGCGCGGGCGTCGCCCTGGTCGGCGGCGCGGCGGTGACCACCGCACGGCCTCGCCGAGATCCTTCTCGACGCCGTCGGTGTTCTTCTACATCTCCGCGAGCGAGCAAGTGCATCGGCGCCAGGGCTTGCGGGCGCACTGCGCGGCTTTGGGTCCGCAAGGGTACTGGAGATTGTGAGGACTGGCGTGGAAACACGTACCGCGCGGTCTGTACCGTGCGCTTCGCCGCCGCGGTGTTTGTGCTGAAGGTGTTTCAGAAGAAGGCGAAGAGCGGAATTGCCACGCCCAAACGGGATATTGAAGTGATCAGAGAACGATTGAAGGCCGCCGAGCAGATCGTGAAGGAGCTGTCAAAATGAGCAAACGCAAAGCGCAAGGCGCGGAGGTGGAGGTAGGCACCGGCAACGTGTACGCCGATCTCGGTTACGGCGATGCCGACGAGATGCTGATCAAAGCCCAGCTCGTAAGCGAGATTTCCGAGATCATCAAGAGGAAAGGGCTCACCCAGACCCAAGCTGCGAAATTGTTGGGGATGCCACAGCCCAAACTTTCCAACCTGTTTCGCGGTCGGTTCCGCGGTTTTTCCGAGCGCCGTTTGATGGACTGTCTCGTCAGCCTTGGACGCGATGTACAGATAGTTGTGAAAGCAGCGCCACGTTCCTGAGGTAACGGTCGGCTGACGATCGTCTTTGCCTGAGTAACGCACGGCAGAATCTGAAAGACGCCTGGGCCAAGGTCGAAGCGGACGTCGAAGCCGCGGCGAAGAAGATCGAGAAGAAATGTGAGCGACCGCGTTACGGTCGAGATCCGATCGGAGCAAGCGTTCGGGTCTGGGTGAGAGGCTGTGAAAATTTGCCGCGCGCGGCAACGCAATGCGCGACCAGAGAGCATCCGATACTTCGGTTCTTCAGCCAGGCGGGACGTTTCACAAGGAACAATCCGGAAGCCCACCTCCGATGGAATGCAGATGCCATGAGATCCCCTTTGGCTGGCGTGGCGCTTGCCGTTGCCGTCATGACGCTAACCGCCATGGCCCAACCGTCCACCGGCACCCTGGCGCAACTCGCGCCTGGCCAGAGCGTCGGCCGCGCGCCGGGCATCCCCACGGTGCCCAACCTGCGCGACGTGAGCGGCTACAAGACCGCAGACGGCGCGACCGTCGCGCGCGGGCTGGCTTATCGCTCCGAAACCTTCAGCCGGATGAGTCTCCAATCTGAGAAATATAAAGTTACAGTTTAGAATTCTCATCATGAAGTACGTCCGTCGGGTGCTCGAAGCTCAAGTAGCCCGGGCCGCCCGGGAGTTTCCCGCCCTGGTATTGACCGGCCCGCGCCGCGCCGGGAAGACATGCCTGCTGCGGCACCTTTATCCGAAAGCCACCTATTTCCTCCTGGAAGATCCTGATCTCGTCGCACGGCTGCGCGCTGATCCGCACGGTTTCCTCGACGCGGTGAAGACGCCTGCGATTCTCGATGAAGTGCAGCATGTGCCGGAGGTTCTTGCCCACGTGCGTGCGCGGATTGACCTGCAACCGCGCCGATTTGGCCAGTGGTTAGTTACCGGCTCTCAGGAAGCGCCGCTGATGCGGGGCGTGACGGAGTCCATGGCTGGGCGCGCAGCCGTGTTGCACCTCTTGCCATTCTCGGTGCGTGAATCGGCGAAGGTGTCGCCGCTGCGCGGTGGTTATCCGGAGGTGGTGGCGCGACCAGCTGGTGCGCCGCTGTGGTTCAGCTCCTATCTCCAGACCTACCTGGAGCGGGACGTGCGGGCGGTAACGGCGGTGAAGGATTTGGCGACCTTTCGCCGGTTTCTTGCACTGGTAGCGAGCCGGCACGGGCAAGTGTTGAACAAGACCGACTTGGCGGCGCCGCTGGGGGTGAGCGTGCCGACCATTGGGCAATGGCTCAACGTGCTGGAGACAACCGCGCAAGTGCTGATCGTGCCGCCGTTCTATGAGAACCTCGGCAAGCGGCTGATCAAGTCGCCGAAAGTGTACGTGGCCGATGCCGGACTTGCGTGCCATTTGCTGGGGATTGATTCGCTGGCCGAACTGGCCAAGTCGCCGTTTCAGGGTGCGCTGTTCGAGGGGTTCATCGCGTCGGAGATCGCCAAATCGCAGGCCAACTCCGGCAGACGGCGGGAGCTATATTACTTCCGCGACGAACAAGGGCTCGAGGTGGATTTCCTCGTGCCTGGGCGCGGTGGAGCGATCGGGCTGGTCGAATGCACAGCTGCCGGAACGGTCGCGCCGTCCGACGCCGCACCTATGCAGCGGCTTGCCAGCGCCCTCCGGCAGCACCGCCCACGCGGAGCGAACGTGGAGCTGCACCTCGTGCATCAGCCCTCGCGAAATCCGACAACGACCCGCGCAGTCGCGCCCGGCGTGCGGGCGTGGGCATGGCGGGATTTTGTCGATCAGCTTTGAACGTGGACAACGAAGACGGCTCATGTCGCTGGCGTCAACGCGAGTTCGGCGGAATCACCGAGGGGTCTTCGCTGGTCTCACCCAATCCTGGCAGGATTCACCACACGACACCATCAGATGATCATTGAGAATGGACGCCGGCTTGCGGTCGTCGTGGCGGCCTGCGCGCTCATGGCGGTTGCGGGCTGCGCCAGCCGGCCGATCAACGAGCGGATCACCCAGGTCGATCCGAAGGCAGGCTACCGCCCCTATCTCCTCATTCCGAAGCGCCAGAACAATGACCCCCGCACGTTTTTCGTGCTCTCGTTCTCCGGCGGCGGCACGCGGGCCGCGGCGTTCTCGTATGGCGTGCTGGAAGAGCTCCGTCGTACCGAGATCGTGGTCGACGGGCAGCATCGGAGGCTGATCGACGAAGTGGATCTGATCACCGGCGTATCAGGGGGAAGCTTCACGGCACTCGCTTACGCCCTCTACGGAGATCGGTTGTTCTCCGAGTACGAGGAGCGGTTCCTCAAGCGCGACGTGGAGGGCGCGCTGCTTGCGCGCACCCT
Source organism: Burkholderiales bacterium (assembly GCA_040507665.1). GTDB lineage: Bacteria > Pseudomonadota > Gammaproteobacteria > Burkholderiales > JAEUMW01 > JAEUMW01. The sequence goes on along the minus strand of JBEVOI010000240.1, from coordinate 531 downwards.
CAACCCGCTCAATTGGCGGAAATACGTCGGGGGCAGCGCTGGACGTTCGGAGCTCGCCGCCGAGTACTACGACGAGATTCTGTTCGAGGGCGCGACCTTCGGCGATCTCCTTCAAAAGCCCGGGCCGGTCGCGATTGCGACCGGGACGGACCTGTCGACCGGATCGCGGCTCGCGTTTTTCCAGAACGACTTCGACCTGCTCTGCTCGGACCTGAACACGGTTCGTCTGTCGCGCGCGGCGGCCACGTCCTCCGCGGTACCGGTTGTGCTTTCACCGGTGACGTTCGACAACTACGGCGGCACCTGCGGATATCAGTACCCGGCCTGGGTGCGGGATGTCGCGAACCCTCAGACCCGCGCGCGGCCGTCGGCCCGCGCGGTGCAGCGTTACCGCGAGATGAAGGACTTCCAGGACAGCGAGAATCGCCCGTACATCCATCTCGTCGACGGCGGTGTTGCGGACAACATCGGGGTACGCGGCGTGATGGAGGCCCTGGAGGAACTCGCGGCGAGCTCAAAGTTTCAGGAAGA
>JBEVOI010000191.1:0-2918 GCA_040507665.1 Burkholderiales bacterium | reverse complement strand
GGCTGACTGACGAAAAATCGGTCTCCATCAGCGCCGCCGCTTTTTCGTAGTAGCTGATCGCCTCGGGCAGGCGACGCTGCGTAAAATACAGCCGGGCCGCCGCTGAATTTACTTCGAACGATTCCGGGTCGAGCCGCAGGGCCTCCTCGATTTCAACGAAAGCCTCTTCGTAGCGGCCCTCGGACGTCAGGATGCGACCTTTGGCGGCACGCGCCTCGCCGAGATTGTTGTCCAGCGAGAGCGCACACTCCGCCGCGGCCAGCCCACCATCCCCAGGTCCGTTGAAATAGAACTTCAAGGCGGCTTGCGCAACGGCCATCAGCGCCCACGCGTTCGCATATTCGGGATCGAGCTCGGTGGCACTTCGGCACAAGCGGATGATCGCCTCGCACCGGCGGACATTTCCGTAGTTACCGGTGACGCTGAATTGTCGCGCCATCAGGTAAAGGTTGTAGGCTTCCAGATTCGTCGTTCCCCGCTGCGCAATCGCCTTCTTTTCTTCCGGTAGAAGCTTCAACTTGAGGGCCGTGACGATGGCCTGCGAAATCTCGTCCTGCAACGCAAAGATGTCGCTCAGGTCGCGGTCATAACGCTCGCCCCAGACGTGGTTGTCTTTTGAGCACTCGATCAGCTGCGCAGTGATGCGCACGCGGCCACCCGCCTTACGCACGCTGCCCTCCAGTACGTAGCTGACCTTAAGTTGCTTCGCAATCTGGGCAATGTCGACGTTCTTGCCTTTGAAACTGAAAGCCGTGTTTCGTGAAATTACGGCGAGCGCCGAAACCTTGCTCAAGTCCGTGATGACATCCTCGCTGATACCGTCGCTGAAGTACTCCTGCTCCGCATCGCCGCTCATGTTGGCAAATGGCAGGACACAGACCGAAACGCGGGGCGTCGTGGCTGCGGCCGGCACGGAGCCAGGCGCGGATCTTGGATTCTGCGATGTGCCAGCGCGCGCGATCATGGAGCCGAGCGCACGGAGGACTTCCTGGAACGGCGGGCTCCCGGGGTCATCGCCCCAGTTGTCGAGGTCGGTAGTATGCAGGGCTCGCACGTCCATGGGCAGGCGGGCCTCTTCGAATCGCACTGGAACGAGGATGCCCCGATCGGCGGCCTCGCGTGCCTCGCCGCGCACCCAGCGGGAGGCCACTGACGTCGGGGTCCAAACCACCAGCACGCACTTGGCCACATTCATCTCTGCCTCGATCTGATCATCGAATTGCTGGCCGGCCGAAATTTCCGGGTCCCACCACACAGACCAGCCCTTGGCTTCAATTGCGGTGACGATCGGTGCGACGCGCTCCTTGTCAGTTCGAGCATACGAGACGAACACGTCAGCCATGCTTGCGAGACCTCTACCCTGATTGATTGCCGCTAATCCCAGCGGCCCGGATAGCTTAACTCGGCCTGCGACCGAAAATCTGCGTGCCGGTGGTTCGATTTCGCCCCTGGCCACCCCTCGAGTCCGCTAGCTGGCCAACCGAAGCTGACGCTGCTGCTCCTCCTCGCGTGCATCCTCGATGACGAGCATCACGCTGGCAGGATCGACGACGGTTTCGTCGCGCACGAAGATGCCTGAGAGCTCGGTGTCCGGTCGCAGTTCGCCCTGCTCGAACAACGACCACATTTCCCGGGCGAATTCGGTGGTGAGCAACTCCGGCGCAAAGCGGCCCAGCGTGGTCCGCAGATTGTTCACGTCTCGTTCGAGCATCGCCAGCGCAGCGTTGTTGCCCGCCGCGTTGACAGCCTGCGGAAGATCGATGATCACCGGCCCGTCTGCGGTGACGAGCACGTTGAACTCCGACAGGTCGCCATGAATGAGCCCGATGCAGAGCATGCGCACAACCTGCCGTATCAGGATGCGGTGGTACTCACGCGCGGTCTCGCCCGAGAGCTCAACCTCCCCGAGTCGCGGAGCGGGACTTCCCGTTGCATCGGTCACCAGTTCCATGATCAGGACGCCGTCGAAGTACCCGTGCGGCTTCGGTACTCGCACACCCGCGGCTACGAGCTGATACAGCGCGTCCACCTCGGCATTTTTCCAGGCGGCTTCCTGTTCCTTGCGACCGAAGCGGGTGCTCTTGCTGACGGCACGGGCCTGCCGGCTGCCGCGGACCTTGCGTCCCTCCTGGTACTGGGCGCGCTTCTGAAAGCTACGCTGCGCCATGTTCCGATAGACCTTGGCACATCGCATCTGTGAACCTGAGCGCACGACATAGACAGTCGCTTCCTTGCCGCTCTTCAGCGAACGGACGACTTCGTCGATCACACCATCGTCGATCAGCGGTTGCAGGCCTGGAGGGGTCTTCATAGTTTCTGTTGCGCCAGCTCGAGGCTGCGCAACTCGAGGAACCGAGGGGGGTGGGGCGCCGCCGCAGGGGCGGGCAAGAAGCCGGGACGTCCACGGCTTCAAAGGGTGTGCATCATACCGATCCGGGACCTCGCGCGTGTACGATCGTGCGACCAATCGGCGTGCGGGCCTGGCTCATGCGCATTCTCGCCATCAATTGCGGTAGCTCGTCGATCAAGAGCGCGCTGATCGACAGCGCGAGCGGTGCGCGGTTGTTCGACCTCCGCGTCACCGGCATCGGCGGGCCGGCGCCCGTCCTGCGGCTCGACCGCGTCGATCGGGCACTGGGGGACTGTCGCGACATCGGCGCGGCGACCTCGGAGCTCCTCCGGGAGGTGCGCAGCCGACTCAAGGGCGACCTCGCCCCGGCTGCAGTCGTGCACCGGATCGTTCATGGCGGCGAGCGCTTTCGAGGCGCGACACTGGTCGACGAGCGAATGACGGAGGAACTCCAGAGCCTCGGCCGCCTGGCGCCCCTGCACAATCCGCCCGCGCTCGCGGCACTGCAACGAGCGCGAGAGTCGTTTCCCGACGTCCCGCACGTGGCGGTCTTCGATACCGCGTTCCA
>JBEVOI010000134.1:0-6675 GCA_040507665.1 Burkholderiales bacterium | reverse complement strand
CCGCGGCCCGAGGCACTCCGGATCAGGGAGGCGGAGCCCAAGGCCACCACGCCGGTCATCTCCGAGACCGTGCTGCTCCCCACACGGCCGCGCAGGCTACGCGCTTCCAGGCGATCACGACGGTAGCCCAGCGCGCCGCTAGCAATCTCGATTGGAAACGGGAAGCCCCGGAGCCGTGCTTTCGCACGCACGCTGCTGGCATCCAGGCTCAGGGCGAGATGACTCTCGGCCATGCGCAGGCCGGCGTGTCCGCGCACTGTTCCTTCGATGTGCTCGATCACTTCCAGCTGCGCGCGCGCGTTGGGGAGGCTGAGCACGCGACGCGCTTCCGGCAGCACTCTGGCGAGATCGGCCTCGAAGGCGCCTTCACCGTGGTCGAAGCGCACCTCGGGACGCAGCGCGACGGCGAGCTGCGCGTCGGAGAAATTCACACCCCCCGTTTGCGCGTCGAGCCCGGAGGCGCGCAGTGTTTCGCCATCGAACGCCAGTCCGGCTGAACCGTTCACGAAGTCGATGCCGATCGCCGGCACGCTGACGCTCGCCTTCTCGGCGCGTGCTTCGGCACGCAGGTTGCCCGGGTCGAGTAGATTGCCGGGGTCGTCAGACGAGGCGCTAGCTTCGACGTTGCGCAAGCGACCGGCGCGCACGACGTCGGTGGTGGTCCGGACCTGCGGGATATCGCCAGCGAGCGCCAGCGCACCTTCACGTATCGGCGCGACGTCGACGGCCGGCACGCTCGCACTGAATGTTACCGTCCGCTTTGCCGGATCGAGACGAAGCGAGGCGCTCAACGATTGAACGAGCTCGCCGAGATCCACGCGCGCGACGTCGAGGGCGAGCGCCTCGCCCTGACGCTCTCCGCTCGCGTCGACCCGGACAGGCGCGGCACGCAGACTGCGATCACCGCGTATGAGCGTGATTTCCGGCGCGGCGGCCTGCACCTTGCCGCGAAATGCGCCCGATCGATCCAGTGTGGCGTCGATGTGCCCGTCGATCAGTGCGACCTGTGCCTGCACCGGGCTTCCCGCCAGCAGTGACTGCAATGACCGCGCGACATTCAGACCCTTCATCGTCAGGTGGAGCGTCGACGTACCGGTCGACCGATCCAGGTGCAAGGTTGCGGCCGCCGAGAGCCAAAGATCCGCGCTCGCGGTGACCGCAGCGCGAAGACTGCCGGCGTCGAGCGACACCTCGCCATTCAAATCCGTCAACGCGAGCAACGAACCGTTGCCGTCCACAAAATCGACCTTGCCACCGTTCGCCTGCACGGACAGCGCACCGATGCGTTGAGCCGCCGCGTCGATGGCGGCAAGCACCGTGTCGCGATAGACCGTTCCCACCTCCGGCATCGGCGCACCGCGCTGTGAGACTGTCACGACCAGCCGCGGGCGCTGCAGTATGACGTTGGCGAGGCGAAGCTTCCCGGTCAACAACCCGATCAGCGACAGATCTGCTTCGGCCGTTGGGAGCTCGAGGTCGATTGCAGCCGGAACGAGAATCTTCGCATCGCGCATGAAGATGCGGGGTGTTGGCCGCAGACCGAGTTCGAGCCCAGCGACGGTCATTTCGGCTCCGACGGCTGCGGAGACCCTTCTCTCGATTTGCCGCTTGAGTGCGCCCGAGTCCAGGGAGTGAACCACGCCAACCAGGACCAGCGCACAAACTGCCGGCACCACGGCGAGCGTCGCAGCGGTCCACGCGAGGTAGCGGGGCCAGCGGCGTTCCGTCGTCGGCGCGGGATCCATGGTCCGAAGTGTACTTCGAGTCCGGGGATCGCGCGGGCGGTCCGCCGCAGGCGTCCCATCTCAACCACCCTAGAAAATAGGCGAAATACTCCCCATCAAAGTGGTCGTGCTTTCGATCCGGTTTTTGCTGCTTACGGTGGCGACCCAACGCAGAGACATGGAAAGTGGGAGCTTGCCGCCCACCTTCGTGTCATAGGTCACGATGGGCCCAATGCTGACGGTGAACGGCTGCTGCTATGAGGGCGTTTGTCAAGCCCCTTGAATTCAGATGTTCAGTGGTTCAATAAAGTGTCTCCTCCTTCGGATGCGGTTGTCGTTACGAATTATCCATGATTTGGTTGCAGGTACTGCTTGTCTGACGCAAGGTGCATCTGACATTCAAGGTCGGGGTGTGAGCCGCCGAGCCCGTTGCTCGGTCGAACTTCTTTCCGTGCCGACACCAGGCCGGTCACCACATACCGCATACGCGCAAAGCGCTGGGTCCACACCCCGGTTACCAACGCACCCAATCTTTGCGGACGGTCGCTTGCAAGCAACCCGCAGCCGTTTCGGGCGCGTTGACCTTCAATGCTCACGATGCACCATTCGACGCCGTGGGGACCAACCCGCTCTGCCTACCCGCCGATGGGTTTGAGCTGCGCCCCCTGCGGGATCAGCCCGTCCTCCAGGTAGCGCCACAGCGCAATGGCCAGGCGCCGGGCCAGCGCCACAATGCCGATGCGTCGCAGGCGCTTGCCACCACCGGCGAAGCGTCGGTTAAACCATTAGCTCAATTCACTCTGCGGCTGGTAGCGCAGCCAGCTCCAGGCGAGCTCCACCATCAACGTACGCACCCGGCGATTGCCGGCCTTGGAGATGCCTTGCTCGGTTTCGCTCTCCCCGCTGGCGTTGGGCGAGGGCGTCAGCCCGAGACAGCCCGCCACCTCGCGCCGATTGCGAAAGCACCGCCAACCAAACAGCTCCTTCGCCAACACCCAGCCGCTGCCCACCCCGATCCCGCGTAGCTGCGCCAGCCCAGCGACTTGCGGTTCGGTGCCGGCGGCTACCGCCTGGCGTTGCTCGGCCTCGATCGTGTCCATTTGCTTCTTGACCAGCAACAACCGCTCGCTCTCGCGCTCGATCTCGGCACGCACCCGCGGCGCAAGTTCCTGAGCATGGCCCGTCCACCAGCGCTGCCACAGGCGCCCGCCCACGTATTTCACCCGCAGATTGTTTAACACCAGCAGCGCACGAATCCGATTGATGTGAGCGATGCGCTCTTGCCCCAGTCGCCCCAGTTCCAGGTGCGCGCGCGTCTTCCTGCTCCGGCGTCGGTACCCACACCACCGACCACACTCGGCGCTCGCCCGCGCCGTAGCGAATTAACATCGCCAGCAACTTGTCGCCATCCAGCCGGTCGGTCTTGACCCGCCGCGCGCGGCGGTTCACTTCGATGCTCGCAGAATCCACCACGATGCTGTCGATACCGTGCTCGATGAGTCAGCGGTGCAGCCAGAAGCCGTCGCGGTCCGCCTCATAGCAGCTGCCCACGCTCGCCTCCGGCGCGAGCCCGCAACGCACCTTGGCCTTGGCGATACACTCGAGCAGCGCAGCGGTATCCCCTGCCGCCACCTTATTGCGGCTCGGGCTGCGCGCGCCGGAAGTCGTCGAGCAGGCCAGTGGCGAGCTGCCTGCATCGTTCCGCCATCTGGCGGATCGGATGTTGGACCACCTCAAGGAGCTGGATCGTCAGGTCGGCGAACTCGAAGCGCAGATCAAGGCTTGGCATCGCAGGAGTGCGCTGAGCCAGAAGCTGGAGAAGGTACCCGGTATCGGACCTTTGGGCGCCAGCGCGTTGGTGGCGTCCATCGCTGACGCCAGGAGCTTCGACAACGGGCGGCAAATGTCGGCGTGGATGGGCGTTACTGGCCCACGACCGGGAGTTCCAGCCCGATTACGTTTCGACGCGGGCAGCCGCCTAGGTTCAACGCGGTCAACGCAACGTAGCAGAGGAGATCCTTCCACCGATTGCTCAGGCGATCGCAGTGATGGCGTGTAAGGTAAGACCGTGGTCGACAAAGCCCACAATGTCCGCAGCACGTCGAGTGCGCAAAAGCGATTGAGGAGACGACCAGCGAATTCCATCAGGGACGGCGGCACTGCCGCACCGAAAGTCCGGATGTACGGTTGCAATCTTCCCTAAACCCATCCCGAACTGAAAGCTTGGCAAACCGGGGGCGTCCATGTACGGCCTTCGCGGCGCCGCGACTTAGCGGGGCCGGGCGGCTTTAACGAACTCGAGCGAGGCGCGAAACAGCTCGAAATCCTTCTCGTACTCGGCCGCGTCGTCCCGGTCGATTTGAATCCACTCCCTCGAACTTGCCATACCACCGGGCTGAAATGGGACGACGTTGCCCCTTGAGAACTGCAACTCGATCGCGGTAGCGGCAGGCAGACGCAGTCCGACGCCGTTGCCGCTGATGCAGGCGAACATCTTGTCGTTAACGAAGTAGGCGTCAAGGCCGTTGATTCTTCTTGCGCTGACCCCCGGAAGTTCGAGAAGAAGAGCCTCGATCTGCGCCTTGCGGCTGGACTTTGGGGTATCGGCACTCAAAGGGGGTCCACCGGGGTTGTCACGAACAGAGCGATTGAGTCAGATAAACACACGCCAAATCAGGCACGACGCCGCATCATGAAGAGCAATGCGCGACCACCTCTCCTCCTTAACCCCGCTGGATCGCGCCCACAGCCGTCATGACTTTGAACCCGGCGACGACGAGCAGCAAACCGACCGCAACGAGCCCGGTGCCTTCGCCGTGCGTATCGACCTCCCGCGTCGGCTCGATCACGCTGCATTTCGCGCATTCCACTTGGGCAAGGGGACGCTCGCCAACTACACAGGCCTCCTGATCGTGCATACCGACTTCCCGTGTGGACTCGATCACTCCGCATCCCGCGCTTCCCTCTTGGACAGGGGGAGGCTCGCCACCTGCACAGGCTTCTTGACACGCAGGGGCCTCATGAGCGGTAGCAGGCTGTCGAATCACCCGTCGGGGTCGCGGCGCCAGCTCTCCTCCGGGGTGAAATGTGCGCAACGCGCCGCCGCGAATCGCTGATGCGGCAGCACGATCACCACCCTGCGCCAGTAGCACCGGCGGGGGGGCATACCCATCGGTCATCTGCAGTTGCCGCTGTAGCCATTCGGACTGATCCGCTGCGTGCGAGACTGTGGGAACAGCGAAAGCGAATGCGCCGAGCACGGCGACCAGCGCGATTGCTGACTTTGAGTACATGATCGGTCTCCTTCATGCGGTGTGAGCGCACTCCCACCGATAACAGTCTGCGGGATCACGGCAATGCCGAAGGCCCGAGGTTATCTTGCCCCTTCGCCTTACCGCTGCTCGGCCTACCGACGATAGTTCGCGCCCTGCCGCCGGTGAGAGATCACTCGTGCGTCGCAGCGAATGGATTCCAGGAAGCTCGATATGACACGCTCCCAGTCGGGAGAGTCATCGGGGGTGAGATCGATTCCCGCGGTCGAATGTGCTGCGGCCTGGTCCCAGAGCTTATGTGCATGGTAAAGCGGAAGGACGCGCTGTTGCGCTAGCAGTCGCAGGATATTTGGGTAGAACATGAGACGGTTCTCCATCTAATCAGAATCGAAAGTGGTCGCCAGCCTTGCCCACGAATGTCCAACCTCTGACGTGCAAAAGAAGCCAAAGCCATCGGGGCGGTCGATGAAGGCCTTGTAGTCCTAGGAGAAGGACACCCCTTCCCCGAGGCAGGGGGTTGCCTTGTCGTTGGCGCCGTCGGGGCGCGCAATGTGGCCGTTCCCTCCGCACAACACGAGGACGAGCGAGAGAATCGGAACGATTGTCTTGTTCATTGCGCACCCGTGGTTGACCCATATATGAGCCGCTCAAACGAGCAGCCGTCTGTACGTTACCACACACAGAGTCGGTTTCGCCGCGACCTCAATTAAGGAACCTATGAACAAGTCCACGAAGGGCGCGACGGCGGCCTTACGGGGTGCATGGCGCGAAGCGATGCGCAGCCGATATCGGGAATATCGGCACGCCGAGCGACAATGGCAGGCGCCCGAAAGCCCCGTCCCCTCGGGTTTGCGCGAAATGCGGCGCTGGCGGGCCGGGCTCCTCGGCATCGTAGTGGCCGCCCGCAACCGCAGCCCGCGGGGCCCCCGCAAGGGGGATCGGGCAGAGAAGGGCGTCGTGACAGACCGCGCTCCGGGCATCGCATCCCGCTCCACGGTCGCATCCCCAAAGGGGGGCCCCTGCTCCACGCTGCGCGGTCTGGCTACGACCTTCGTAGCCCGTCTAGCCATCATCCGCATTTCGCGACAAACGCGTTCCATCGGCGACTTGTTCAGAGGTTGCTTAACGGAGCCCTGACCCGCGGGGTCCGAAAATAAACCACACTGCACCGGCGCATGCCTGGTTAGGTCTGTACTGAAATTTGTTATCAAGGGGGCGGTCCCAGCCTTTCTGCCCACGCCAAGTTGGGTCTTGCAGCTTTTGGCGTCTCCCGAGGCATCCCCAGCTTGCGTGATGCCGATTCTCAGCCGGTCGAGTACCTGCCGTAGTTCTCTTTGACTCTTGCGCGGCAGTCGCGCATCTGCCGAAATCCAAGCGCAGTCCTACACGGGCATTGCCCCTATAGGTCCAATGCTTTTTCTTGAGAGGTCACACACATGGAATTCCTATGGTTCATATTGATCGGGCTGGTTGCCGGATGGTTGGCAGGGCAGCTATTGATCTTTACCAAACCTCCTTACAGAGGCAGCGCCGATTGTTTCCAGCAGGCGGCGATGATCGAGGGTCGGCGTCGGGCCGAGCGAAGCTTGCGCGAGGCCATGTCGGTAAGTTCTTCGAGGGTATCGGGACAGAAGTTGGCCATCGCATGACGCTTCATCCAGGCCCACAGATATTCGACC
>JBEVOI010000117.1:0-12507 GCA_040507665.1 Burkholderiales bacterium | reverse complement strand
CGAATCGCATCAGCGTCAAGGCCGGCGACGACATCACGGTGAAAACGCTGTTCTTCGGTGGGGTCGATCCGGGCGAGCCGGATAACGTTTCGATCGCGGCCAACTACTACGCCTCGATCGTCGATACGATCCTGACCCTGCACAAGGCCAACAAGATCCCGTTCTACCGGGACGAGTTCGGCGAACTGCAGTACATCTTTCCGTCCACCACCCCGTGCGTGACCTTGACTTCGAGAAAACTCACGACATCTACCGCGACCACCTGCTCGCCGACGGAGATCGTGATCTCGAGCTTCCAGAGCCAGCCGACGAAACTGAACGGCGCCTACGACTGGGTCGACGGTAAGACGCCTGCCCACGAATACGGGCACGTCATGATGCAGCGCGCCTGGGGCGGGTCCTACGGCTTCGACGGTATCGGGACCACGGCCGAGGCGGACGTGAAGGCGCCGCCACCATCGCGGCAGATGGCCTTCAAGGAGGCCTGGCCCGAGTTCATCGCCCGTGTCGTGTTCCAACCGACGCGCGGCTGCGACCGCAAGGGCTTCGACGAGAACGGCGAACTCGACTGCGCTGCGATCTCGAAACGCCTAACCGAGTTGAACGCCAACCGGAAGCAACAGGTCAAGGTCATCGAGGATTTCAAGGGTGGAAGCCTCGACCATCTGAAGGATCAGTTGGAGAGGCTCGACGCACAGATCGCGGCAGAGCAGAAGAAGCTCGCAGATTGCCGAACCTACAACGTCAGAAGCGGGAAGGAGGCCGAGGACGGAAGCAATCTCAAAGGCCCGTTGGGCGAAGGTGCGGAATGGCGCGACAACATCGTCAAGGCGCTCTGCGACTGGTATGACTCGAGCCCCGACGAAGACGACGATGACAAACTCCTGGCGGGCCGTGGCGACCACTTTGCCGCGGAGGACATCTATTCGATGTGGGACAACCTGCGTCAGATGTATGTCGAGGCCGACAAGTATGGCGGCAACTACAAAAATCCCGGCCTGTGGTTCTGCGACTACGTGAGCTACTACCTCAATGTCCGCAAGTCGGCGAGCGCCGTGGGTCAGGCCACGCACGCGGACTACGAGAACAGCATCCGGGACTTGATCTACAACAACAACATTGGTTGCTCCATGTCCGCACCAAAGTGACGGGTCGGACGACTTACAAGCAATCCTGTCATCATTGCGTTTTCTTGTACTAAGCAGCGGAACGTCACACGTTCTTCGCTGTCCGTGCCTCTCGAAAGAAACTAGGTACCTGCGGTGACCCGCGCACCGCGCACAAACCCGATCAGCTTCCCCTCTCTGCGTCGCGCACCAGCCGCATGATGGTCCTGAAGCCACCTCCGCTCCCGACCAGGAGCCGGTGGGTACAACCCTGCACGAGGTATTTCCCGTTGAAGCGATCCGTCGCGTTGGTCTCGTTAACCGTGATCCTTATGACGATGCCGGGCTTCACTCGGTTGTTGCCCATCGCCTCGGACTCAGCGGTGAGGAAGCTCATCGCCAACTCGGTGAGCTTCGCCTTGGCGATGGCATTGGCCTCCTCGACAGAGAAGATGGGGTAGTCGACTGCGAACGTCGTGACGTCGTCGAAGTCACTCAGCGAGGACGCTGCGATCGACGACCCGAGGGGTGAGCGTTTCGCGTTCGCCTCTCCGACGATCTCCTTCTCCCGGTCCGGATCCCAGCCCCGCACGATCACCTTCTTGACCACGAGAGCGTTCGACATGCGGCCGGAGAAGCTCGTGAGCTTGAGCCTGTCCTCGCCCTCGCCACCATAGATGAAATGCAGGCCCGACTCGGCGTCGAGCTTCGGCGCGTCGAAGTACAGCTTGGTATCCTCGCACCACACCGAATAGCCGAGGCGAGCGGCGCGCATACGGAGAAACTCCAGGTCGGTCTGGTTGTGCTGGTAGACGTGGTTGTGCGTGATTTTCGGGGTGGCGCCGCTCTGCGCAGAGAGGCCGTGGGAACCGGCAATCGCGCTTGCGATGTCCTGGTCGGTCTGGTTTTGGTACGACTTCGACTTGCGCCCGCGCTGCAACCGGTGGAGCTTGTCGAAAGCGCGCAGCGAGAACTCGCTCTTCCCATCCTGCGTGTAACCTGGCTCCATCCCGACGAGCTCGCCCTTGAAGATGGTCGCCTTGGTCCCGTCGTTGCTGCCATCGCTGCTCTGGCGCGACCCGCCGCCGACCTTGACCTCGACGGCCGCGCCCAGCTTGAACTTGTTGTTTTGGCCGTGACGCAGGTTGCGGAGCGTGATCACGCACATGCCGGGTTGGTCGAGATCGCGATCGACCACGAAGCCGACTACGTCCCCGTGGGGGACCTCCTTCGCGTCCACGAGCACATTGAAGTCACCAGCGGCGGTGTTGCCCACAGATCAACTCGAACCCGTCGTTGCTCGGCTCTTCTTGACGGCGACGCTGCTCGCTTCCTTGATCTTGACGTGGCAGGTCGCCCGGACCGGCGTGCCGTCGGGGAGGAACATGGTGTATTTCGTCGACAACGATTCGATCACGCCCTGAAACTCCGGCAGCTTGCCACTCCCCCACGTGACACCGACTTTGGGCGGCCGCTTGAGGTCCTGCACGAGCGTGAGCTTGATCAGGTTGTCGACGAATTCAGTGTGAACATTCTTCCCGGTCTCGTAGGTGTCGAACATGAGCTCGAACGACATCGATCGCCCCTCCGCCGACGTGAACTCGAGATCGGGTTGATCGGCCTTCGATTTCGGCGACTTCGCCCACGGCACCGACTTGTCGACCTGCAGTTCCTTGGGGTTGTACATGGCCGTCACCTCGATCTTCGGCCCCTCGACCGAGTAGATGGAGAACTTCGGCGCCGGCTGTTCGTTGGTGACCATTGCAATGTATCCCCATTGCGCGCGATGTCGAGGAGCTTCAGGACCGACACGGACCGGGTACCGGCGCCCCTGCAGGCTGGCGGCGAGGAACTCGGCGGTGCCCATGTCCCGTCACTTGGACGTGTGATGCCACTTCACGCCGATTGCCGTGATGGCGGTCACCTGGCAGTGTAGTACTCCGATCCGTCGGGTGGGTAGCCTTTCTATCGGCCCGCTGGAGTGTTCCGCGAGACCGTGCGGATGCCCCTCAACGTGCCACAGCCGGAAGCCGCCGTTGACTATCGTGAGGTTATGGCCGAGCCGCGCTCCGCCCGGCAGTTCCTTCAGTACCTTCCCATTGCCTCCGGGTGTGGCGACCTTAGTTCTCGACGAACACCGCTTTCTGGATCTTCCACTTCTGTTCGGCGCCTTCCAGCGAGCGGGCGCAGCCCAGGTCCTCCGGCTCGGCGTTCGGTTTGAGGTCGGACTTCGAGCGGTCGCCAGTGGGTACCCCGCCGACCGATCGCTCCAGCCAGACACGAATCACGCGGGACGGGTGCGTGCTCTTCACCGTCACCGTCACTGTGTTGCGGTTGACGCAGGTCGCGCCGAAGTCCTCCCCGAACTTCACGTACGATGCCGCGTCCTCATCGGCCGCACGCGCCAGCACTGCGAGCCCGAATATCGCGACTGCCGAGAACAGCGCCAGTCCTCGCTTCAAGTTTGTCCTCCCCGACCACATCGCCGTAGTCCCAGTTTCCCTCGCGCTCTCATCGGCCTCACCCTGACCCCAGGCCGCCGGCCGGAGTTTCGCGCCGTCATCCGCGCCTATGGACTCAATAGCGTCACGGCGAAGTTGACCACGACGGCGTTGACCAGGTCGATGAGGAACGCCCCAACCAGCGGCACGACAATGAAAGCGCGCGGGCTCGGTCCGTAGACCGTGGTGAGCGCCGTCATGTTCGCGATGGCGGTCGGCGTGGCGCCGAGGCTCAATCCGACGACGCCCGAGGACATCACCGCCGCGTCGAAGTCCCGCCCGAGCAGGCGAAAGACGATGGGCGCGATCAGGAGGCATACCATCGCGACCTGCGCCGCGACAATGACGAACAGCGGCAGCGCCAATCCGGCCAAGGTGGTGACGTTGATGCTCATCATGGACATCGCGAGGAACAGGTTGAGCGACATCTGACCGACCAGCGCGAGGGTCGGCCCGTTGCCGGGCCATGGTTCGATGTGGGCGAAGAACGGCTGCGCGACATTGGTCACGAGAATCCCCGCGAACAGGCAGCAGACGAAGGTGGGCAATGTCATGCCGGTTTCGACCAGCAGGCCGTGCAGCGCGATGCCCAGGCCCACCGTGATCGCGAGTACTAGCAGGGCGCGCATCGCGCGCTCTGGGGTGATCTGCAGTTGCGGTTGCTCGAGGTTCTGCCCGAGGCTGTCCGCCGCACCGTCGACATGATCGGGCCGCAGTTGGTTGCTGCGGATCATCCGGCCACCAATGGGACCGCCGAGCAGGCCCCCGGCGACCAACCCGAGGGTCGCGGCTGCGATGCCCAGTTCGAGCGCTCCGGAGACTCCAGCCTCCTGCAGCGGACGGCTCCAGGCGATGGCGGTGCCGTGGCCGCCCGCCATACTGATCGAGCCGGCTACCAAGCCGAAGCGCAGATCCTGTCCGAGCAGGTAGGCCAAGCCTACCCCCAGCAGATTCTCCAGCACAACGGTTACGGCAGCCACTGCAGCGAGGATCGCAAGCGCACGCCCGCCGGCCAGGAGAAGCTTCACCTGCGAGGACAGCCCAACCGTTGAGAAGAAGACGAGCAGCAGCGCGTCACGCAGGTCGGTGTGCAGGCTGACCGTCACACCGGAAAACTGGAGCAGCGCCAGCAGGGCCGCCACTGCAAGTCCGCCCGAGACCGGCTCCGGGATGTTGTGGGCGGCGAGAAAGCGCACCCGGTGCGTAAGCCACGCGCCGAGGAATACCACGAGGATGGCGGCGATGGTGGTGATGCGAACGTCGAGGTCGAGGATCATGGACAACCGCTGTTCGTGTTATTGGTAACCCTCGGTTCGTTTGGGTGCAGCCTTCTCGCGATGCGACCGCCGGCATCGGTATCGCGCGCCGACAATCCTGTTGCGCAACCCGATTCTGCTTGAACCTTGAGCGCACAGGGTCGCCCGTGTCAAGCACCGGGACGACGCCGGCATCGGGCTCCAGCCTGAACAAGGTGCACGCGGCGCGGACTACTTCGCGGGCCGGAGCGCGTCGCCCGTCACTTCCTGCGCCCACAGCTCACGCCCGTCGGACGCGAAGGCGCGGAACACCAGCTTGCGCTCCTTGCGCGGTCCGCCGACCTCCAGCATGCAGAAGTTGCGCTGCCCCATGACGAGCGTGCCGGACACCCGCAGCGGATTGTCCTTCTCGTCGTCGGTGGTGCGCGGTCCCGCGGTGAGCGGCGAGCAGGTTAGCTCATAGATCGGGTAGCTGCCCGCCCGCTCGCGTTTGAGGAGCTCGGTGTGGTGGCGGTCCCCGGACAGGAATACCACGCCGGTCACCCCTTGCCGCGTAAGCCAATCGATGAAGGCCTCGCGCTCGCTCTTGAAGTTCTGCCAGCCCTCGAACCGGTTGACGTCGTTCAGGAGCTGACTGCCGTTCGCGATGAACTTGAAGGTCGCGGTCGAGGCGGTGAGCGCCTGCTTCAGCCAGTCGAGCTGCGCAGCGCCCAGCATCGTCTTGTCCGGTTCACCGACGATGCGGTCAGCGGATCGGTACCAGCGGTCATCGAGCAGGAAGAAATCCGCGTCCAGGTACGAGAACGTCGTGAAGATGCCTGGGGTATCCGGAAGACCATAGCTCGGGTTCGCCCAGTAACGCTGGAACAGTTTGAGCGCGGCACCCTTGAACACGAAGCTGCGGTTGGTGTCGTTCGGGCCGTAGTCGTGATCGTCCCAGATTGCATAGTGCTGCGTGGCGCGCAGCAGGGGTTGGAGCTCCGGCAGCGCCCGCTGATAGTGCCAGCGGTAGGACATCCCCCACGGGCTTTCGTAATCGGCTTCGCGGAAGTATAAGTTGTCGCCGAGCCAGAGCATGAAGTGATAGCCGGCGTCGGCGCGCGCCTTCGCTGCAATGGTATCGAAGACGAAGTAATCGGCCCCGTAGGGCTTGCCCGGGCGGTCGTAGGGCGGGTCGTTCACGTAGACGCATGAGCCCATGAAGACTTTGAAGTCGGCCGGGTCCAACCGCAGTTTCCACAGCGGTTGAGTACGCATGAACAGGCGCTCGCCAACCTCCGCCGCCCTGCCGTCCAGCAGCACCCGGTATTCGTAGCGCGCGCCGGGCTCCAGGCCGACAAGATCGAAGATGGCGCGGAAGTCAGTCGCCGCAGGCAGGTCGATGCTCGCCGTGCGCTGTTTCGCCTTCGGGTCGTCCGCCTTCCAGTACTCGAGCTGCGCCGTGCCAGCCCCATCCGCCTGCAGCCAGACCGCCGCCGTGCGCATCGTGACGTGGCCCAACATCGGCCCGGAGACGAGACTCGGTGCCGCATACGCGCCGGTCGCGACCAGGCACCAGAAGAACGAGAGAAGAATCCTGATCATGAGGCCGAGAGTTTAACCCGGCCGCTTGAACGGCATTTGACAGCCCGGTCCCGTGCTCGGGAGAAAACTTCGTCCGGCAACGCGTTCACGACGGATAAACGGGCGTCTCCCAGACGATACTTCTGGCCGCGCGGCCGTGGTTCACGTGACAATTCCTGCGGGGCCGGCGTGAGCCGGTGGTCGATGAACACCACATGCCGCGAACAACCCCTTCGGTACAGGAGACAAGCATGGACCTCATGAATGGAGTCAGCGTAGCGACTGTTGTCGATAATCGAGATTCAGATGGACTCGGTCGGGTCGGTATCCGGGTTGCAGAGAAGTCCAAGAGGGGCGGCAAGGGAGACGTGACCTGGGCGCGCATTGCCACGCTGATGGCCGGGCGTGGGCGTGGCACGTGGTTCATTCCAGAGGTGGGCGATGAGGTCCTGGTGGCATTCGAGGCTGGTGACCCGAAGAAACCTTACGTTCTCGGTGCGTTGTGGAACACGCGCAATCCTCCGCCGGCCAAGATGGAATCGACGAACGCGCTGAAGCTGATCTGTTCGCGCAACGGCGTGACGGTGTCGATCGAGGACATCGACGGTGAAGAGAGCGTGTCGATCGCCACGCCAGGGGGTCAGCAGCTTACCTTGCGCGACGGTCCGGGCGCGGTCGTGATCAAAGACAGCAATGGCAATTCGATCGAGCTCGGCACGACTGGCGTGCGAGTCACCGCTGCCGCCGGTGTCTTCATCGCCGCGTCGAAAGTTGAAGTTTCGGCCGGTATGGTCACGGTCAATGCCGGCATGTCGAAGTTTAGTGGCGTCGTCCAGTGCGATACGCTGATTTCGAACTCGGTGGTGAGTGCGAACTATTCACCGGGCGCCGGCAACGTTATGTGACTCGGAGTGGAAGGCGCGCAGTTCCGCGCGAGCTCTGCGCAGCTCCTGTCACCGACCCGGACATCAGGATCCGGGCGCCCCCGGGATTTCCACTGCGACACACTTCATGCCGCAGACAACCAAACGCTAATCCGCTGTTGGGGGGTGTCAATCTACCTGTTTCGCACCCGCTCGCAGCCAACAAAGGGATGGACCCCAAACGCTCATTACACGCCGCGCCTGGCCTCCGCCACATCAAACCGCAACCCGCTCGCCGCCTCACCCCGACCTGTCGTCTTGCTGCGCCCGAGCCACAGGAATGCGCGGCCGTCAGCCGTGCGGGCATACTGGAATGACCGCTGAAGGATCGCACCAGCCCTTGGCACTTCCTCTTCCTCGATCAGCAGGCTGTCGTTCTTGACCGGTGCGTTCTCGTCCTTGTGGATGAGGAGCCCGCGCGGATGGAAGACGAAGATCGCGACGTCGTTCACCGTTGGCAGCTCTTCGATGAAGCTCGTCTGGCCCCGTAGCAGATCGATGAAATCCGCATACGCAGGATCGCCGTCGAGCACAACCTGTTCAACCGAATAGAAGCGCTTCATCCCCGCGCGCTGCAGCCGGATGACGAGCGGGTCGGCGAGCTGCACGCCGCTGCGCACCGGGAGCAACGGAATCCAGTTCGCGGGGACGTGGGTCATGAGGCGATACACGAGCAGCGGATCGTCGGCGTCGAGACCAACCTGCTGGCGGATCGCGAGGCGGCTCGCTTCCAGGTCGCGGTCGAGCGCATCGCCCGACGTTCCCTGCACCTTCTTCTCGATCGCCCACGCGAGGTTCGCCATCTCGTCGCGCACCAGGAGCGCAAGCTCCAGCGGCGGACCTTCCAGCGCATTCGATACCACTGCCGGCAGATACACCACGTCGGCAAGCGGCGTCGGCGCGGTGCCCTTCACCGTGAGTTCGTACATGCACCACGGCGTGCCATCGGCGTTCTGCGACGGCTTGACGGCCGACTGAATCCCGAAGCTGTCCACGACCATGAATTTCCCCACCTTGTAGAGCGCGCCGACCGGAAGCTCCACCGGCAGGATGAACCAGTCGTTGCCGTACGCCAGCGCGAACTCCGTGAGCGCAACACGCACGAGGTCCTTCGGCGCTGCCTCGATCGCGGCGAAGTTGACGCGCGCATCCTCGAACTCCCAGTAGCGATCCGCCGGCATACCGGGATAGCGCACCGGCGCGGGGGTCCGGGTTGCAGCGTCGTATTGAGGCAATGGCGCGGGAGGCGGCACGTCCGGCGATGTCGGCATCGCTTCGGCGATGAAGGTGTGCCAGTCGAGGTGTCCGTCGGTGTACTCCTCCGCGCGCAATGCGACGGGATTGCCTCGTCCGAAGGCGAACATCGAGAACGCATACTCGAGCCGGTTCGACTGCCACGCCGGATTCGGCGTCTTGCCTTCGAGGACGAACTGGTCGAGCCACGCGAGCCACGCTGCGAGCAGCTTCAGCGCTGCGGCCTTCTCTCCCGCGGGAACCGTTAACGCGGCGGGCAGCGCGGTGAGCGTTCCATCCGCGGCGAGGTTTGGGCGCAGTGCGGCGGCGAGCTTCGCCGCGTCCACCGCCCGACCGGAAAGGACAACGCTCCACAGCAGTCCACGCACATCACTGTCGGGATCTTCAGGTGCCGTCACGGTGAGCGCGAAGCTCTTGAGCAGCGCTGCGCCGAGGCCCGGCAGCGTCGCCGCGCTCGCCATGCGCAGCGCATGCTGTCCCGCCTCTGCGTTGAGGCGCGGATGCCGAGACAGCGCAGGTTCGAATTCGACCACCGCTTCGACCGGCGGCGAGTCGTCCTTTAGCGTCTGAAAGCCCCCGAGTGTCTTGTCGCGCCCGGGTTTCAATCCCGTCACCGGCAACCCTTGAACCGTGAAGCTCGTGGTGAGCGGCGTGCCCGCGTCGTTGCCCTGGAACTCGTCGAACTGCCATTGCCGCGCCAGCATCCAGAGCGGATCCGCAATCATCGCCTGCAGACCTTGGTCGAGCTTCGGCGAAACCGGCGAGGTTTCCAGCCGCGAGAAACCTGTGATCGACGGTTCTCTCACGGTGGCGCTGGTGATACTGGCGCCGATGCTCTTCGGAACGAGGATCTTCATGCTGAGCCCCTCACTCTTTGCCGAGCGGCGTGATCTTGTCGAGATTCATCGCGAACCTCGCCGCCATCTGCCACAGCTCCACGCTGGGCACGTCCTTCGAGACGTTCTGCGGCAGATAGTTGGCGGGCAGGAACAACCCGAGCCCGTCGGTCAGGTCCTTCGGACGCACCGCGCGGAGCTTCGCGAGATCGAACGCTTCATGCACGGTCGCGAGCAGGGTGTCGAACGTCCAGTTCTCCATGTTCATCTGCGGCGGCACTGCGAGCATGAGGGACTGGGGCGCGCGCGCGCCGGGTGCGTCGTAATGGAAGCTGATACCGGTGGTCTGGGTCGTGGACGGCACGAATTCCTGCCACTCGTCGCACAGGAATCCTGCGATGACGTCGTTCGGCGCAAGCGTTGCGAGCGCACCGGGCGCATGCGCGACGAAGCAAACATGCGGCACCACTTTCTTCGGATCCCGCCCCTTCCACGCGGACGGCAGTGCGGCACAACGGGAGCCCGCACGATGCGGCAGCTGCCAGACTTTGAAATCCTCTCCCTGCCCGATGCCGACGAGCGCCTCGCGCGCCGAAAGCGCGGCATTCAAACGGTCCGCGCCGTCGCGCACACGCGCGAGCTTCGGCAGCCAGCCCGCAAGCGCGAGGTTGTCGTTCTCGAGCAGCGCATTGCGATCGGCCAGTGACGCAGACACCTCACCGGCATACTCGCCGAGCGTGAAGCGCGGCAGCACCGGGAAGTAGCGCCCGAAGACGAGCTTGATGCGTTCTCTTGCGTTCGCCACCCGCTGCGAGTGCGAGGCGCCTGCCTGTGCCGGATCGGCAGGGTCGAGCGCCTTCACGGCCGCAACCTTTGCATCGAGTTGCGCCAGAACGCGCGTGCGGCGGTTCGCGAGATCCTCCGCGCCCTCTGCGGAGACGATCGTCTCGCCCTCTTTCTCCAGGTCGAAGCCGGATTGCGCTTCACGCAGATCGAACGGCCACGCTTCGCGCAGGCGTGCCAGGATCGTGGCAGCATCAGGCGCGGACTTGAGATTGCCGGCGTAGGTCTGGAGTGCATTCAACGCGGCGACTGCGCGAGCCTCGATGTCCGCGAGGTCCGCGCCCGGTTGCTCACCCTGGTTCGGCGACTGTTCCTCGATCTCGTCGCGCAAGGCCACCACGTCCTTGCGCGTGAGCGGTCGCGCGCCTTCGATGAGGTGGCGCACAACTACCGCCACGGCTTCGAACTCGGCGAGTCCGAGCTTGCCCGGTTGAGGATGGCGCTCGTCGATGAGCACCGTCGTGTTCGCGTCGGGGTTCGGCACAGATGCGGCGAGCGCACGCGCGGTACGCTCGCGCAGCATACTGTGCTGTGCGCCCTGTTCTCCGGGCAGCACACGTGTCGCGAGCACCAGCGAAAGCGGTGAGAGTCCGAGCTTGCCGGGATTGGTGCCGAGCACGTTGGCGTCGACCACATCGCCGCGCACGACTCGCGCGGTGAATTCGAAGCGCCTGGGATCACCGAGCATCGTCGCAATCCAAACGTTGAGACGCGGCTCCGCGACGGCACGCGGATCAGTCGCGCCGATGCCGCTCCACTGTGGTGGAAGCTGGGTGCTCTCGCAGACGACGGCGACGCGCTGCGCGTACGACACTCCCATGCGCGGAGTGCGCGTAACCTGGGGATCGATCGGGCGCGTCTGATTATCGAGTACCCCGGTCGCAGCGCCCGCACGCTCCAGGTTGCCCTGGACCACCTGGTACACGCCTTCGGCCGTGAGCACGTCGCTCACCGCATCCCACGTATCGGAGAGATCGTTTAGGAGTGCAGTGAGTTTGGCCTGATCTCCCGCAGCGATGCCGGCCACCACTTCCGGCTTGCTCTCGCGCCAGCGCGTGACGAGCGCCATGCCGTCCACCACATCGCGCGCGGCGATGCTCTCAGCCGGCTCGGTGGCAGTGTCGTTCCCGCGCCGCAGCGGATAGCGCTTGCGGTAGAGCAGGATGTACTTGCCGAGCAGGGCGTCGCGCAGACCGCGCTCGAAGCGGTATCCCAATAGCACCGCGGGCGTCTGCCCGTTCGCGACGCCTTCGATCAGTCCAAGGGCCCGCTTGGTTCGCTCGGAGGTGAGGTTGATGTTGAACGCACCGGCGAGCCGCTCGCGGTTGGCGAGGTGGCCGCTGCGCATGATTGCCGCCGTGGCCGCTTGCGCGAGCGAGGGCGCGTGCACGTAGCCGAGGCTGTCTGGCTGCGTCTCCAGCTTGAGGTTCTCGACCCAGCCGAACGCCCCGAGGTGAATACCCGTCGAGCGCTGCGTTCGAAGCTGCTCCATGCGCCGCGTCGCGAGCGAGGTGGACCACGCATCGAGCCTGTAGGAAAACGCGTCGAGCGTGGTGCGAAACGCCCAGTCGAGCTCACCCACCTTGCGGTCGGCGAGATATGAGAGGCTCGCGCGGAAGGACGATAGATCGCGGATGAACAGTGGTGCAGCCGAGACACCCGCGACCAGATCGTTCGCCGCCAGATGCGCGGCGCGTTTCGCGAGGACGGGCGTCGACTGCTTCGCATTGCGCGCCACGAAGCTTTCGATCGTTGCGGTGCCGGTGACATTCTGGATCTTCATGTCTCCGATCTCGCGCGTGCTGCCGACCTCGAGCCAGGTGTCGTTGGGCACCCTGGTTTCGATGTTCACGTAAGGGGACGGCGCGGTGGAGATCACGGCCCTTAGGCGCGTCGCGCTCGCCGCTGGCGTTACCGCGTCGAGGACTATTCGAAGTCCCGACTGGTCGAACTCCTCTTCGGCTGAAAAAGCCAGCAGCGCCTCGAGCAGCGACGATCCGTTCTCGCGCTTCCACAGCTCGTTCTTTGCTTTCGCTTCGTTCGCGAGCGCATCGTTGATCGCCTTGATGTAGTTCGGCGCCAGCGTTTCCTCTGCCGCCCGCTCGCGCTTGGGATCCAGCGGGTCGGACTGGACCCAGGGCACCCCCGCAAGCCGGCGATCCTTGGGATCCAGGGTGACGTGCTCGATCAACGGCGGCTCGCCGTCGCCCTTGACGATGCCGAAT
>JBEVOI010000105.1:0-6004 GCA_040507665.1 Burkholderiales bacterium | reverse complement strand
GCATCAACCCGGTGACCCCGCAATTCACGAGGAAGCGGGCTTGGGTTGTATAGCCCTGCAGCGCGAGGCCGCGATCGATGCCCGCTGCCGCGATCGCCGTGAAGTCCACGTGCGCCGTGATGTCCTGCAAGCCGGGCAGGAAAAAAGGATCATCGTGGGCGTGATGGCGATAGTGGCACATGAGCGTGCCTGCCGAGCGCTGGGGATGGTAGTACTCACGCCCACCGAAGCCATAATCCATCAGCAGCAGCGTGCCGGCTTGGAGCGCGTTGGCCAGCGTCGCGATCAGCTTCGGTCCCGCGAGGTTGATCTCGGTAAGGTACCCCGACTCGTTCGGCAGTGCAGCCGTCGCGGCATCGAGCTCCGCCGACGCGATCGGCGCGTCCTGCCAGCGGAATCCGTCCTGCCACGTCACCCCCCGCTCCCTCCAGTTCCCCCCCTCGTTCACCACGAGATGCACCGGCAACGCGTCGAGCACCTCATTCCCGAACACGAGGCCGCACCACCGCGCAGGCAACTCGCTCAGCCACGCCACTCGCGGCAGCAGATGCGGCGCGCCCCGGGCGATACGCTCCCGCTGCCGCGCCTGCAGGTCCGCGCTCACCTCCAGAATCGCGTACCGCTCGGGCAGGGCGTGGAGGGCTTCGAGTGCGAGCAGCAGATCGCACGCGAGCCGTCCGCTGCCTGCCCCGAGCTCGAGGACGGCACCGCCCGCCAAGGCCAGGATCTGCCGCACCTGTTGCGCGAGCGTGCGCGCGAACAGCGGCGAGATCTCGGGCGCCGTCACGAAGTCGCCGGTTTCACCGAGCTTCGCGGCTCCGGCGCTGTAGTAGCCCAACCCGGGCGCGTACAATGCGCGATCCATATAACGTGCGAACGAGATCCAGCCGCCACCAGCGTCGATCTCGGCCCGGATTGCCGCCACGAGGCGCTCGCTGTGGGTGCGCGCGAACGCGGCGGGCATCGGCAGGGTCATGGGTTCAGCAAGCGGCAGACGTTGTCCGCTCCGGGTAGTTTATTTCGATAGAATCGGGCGCAAGGTACGGCGTGCCGTCGAGTCCAGAAAATTCTCATGAACCTCTCTCTTACAGGACGAGCTGTTCTCATCACCGGCGGTGCCAAGCGCGTCGGCGCCGCTATCTGTCGCCGCCTCCATGGAGACGGTGCGAACCTGATGATCCATTATCGCTCGTCCCGGTCGGACGCCGAGGCGTTACGCGACGAGCTCGACCCCTTCGGAGCCGGCTCGTGCGCATTGACGCCGGCGGATCTTCTGCACATGGATTCCCTGCCCCGGCTGGTGGAAGACACAGTGGCGCGCTTCGGGCGGCTCGACGTGCTCATCAACAACGCATCCAGCTTCTTCCCCACCCCGGTCGGTGAGATTACGGAAAAAGCGTGGGACGATCTCATCGGGACCAACCTCAAGGCGCCACTTTTTCTGTCCCAGGCGGCCGCGGTGGAGCTGCGCAAGGTAGGCGGGTGCATCGTCAACATCGTGGATATCCACGCGGATCGTCCGATGAAGGACCATGTCGTATATAGCACCGCGAAGGGCGGGCTGGTAGCGCTCACGCGGTCGCTGGCACGGGAGCTGGGGCCGGAAGTGCGTGTGAACGGCGTTGCCCCTGGTGCCATTGTCTGGCCGGAGGACGACGTGTGGTCGAACGAAGCGGAGCGCGAGCGCATCATCGCCCAGACCTCGCTCAAGCGCGTCGGCGATCCCGACGACATTGCGCTCGCGGTCCACTTCCTGGTCGCGGGCGCGCCGTACGTGACCGGACAGATCATCGCGGTCGACGGCGGCCGCAGCATCAGTCTGTAGGGAACTCCTGAACGCGCCGGAAACGAAAACCCTTCGGAAGCAGGCCTTCGAAGCGAACAAGCTGCTCAAGCGCCTGCGGCGGCAGGTCGGGCAAGCGATCGCCGACTACGACATGATCCGCGGCGGCGACCGCGTGATGGTGTGCGTGTCGGGCGGCAAGGACAGCTACGGGCTGCTCGATATCCTCATGCAGCTGCGGGAGCACGCGCCGCTCGAGTTCGAGATCATCGCCGTCAATCTGGATCAACGCCATCCGGGATTTCCCGAGCACGTGCTTCCGGAGTACCTTTCCGCGCTCGGCATCCCGTTCCGCGTGGTCGCGCAGGACACCTACAGCGTCGTGAAGCGCGTGATCCCGGAAGGCAAGACGATGTGCTCGCTCTGCTCGCGCCTGCGCCGCGGCGTGCTCTATCGCGTGGCGCGGGAGGTCGGTGCCACACGCATCGCGCTGGGCCACCATCGCGACGACATCCTCGAAACCTTCTTCCTGAATCTCTTCTTCGGCGGCAAGCTGAAGGCGATGCCGCCCAAGCTCGTCTCCGACGACGGTCACCACGTGGTCATCCGCCCCCTCGCCTATGTGAAAGAGAGCGACCTCGAAGCGCACGCCGAAGCGCGCGGGTTCCCGATCATTCCGTGCGATCTCTGCGGCTCGCAGGAGACGCTCCAGCGCAAGCAGGTGAAAGCGATGCTACGCGAGTGGGAGAAGCGCTTCCCGGGCCGGGTCGAGACCATCTTCAACGCGCTCACCCGCGTCACACCTTCCCATCTGCTGGACGCCAGCCTGTTCGATTTCCGTGGACTGCGTGCGACCGGCATCGCATCGGCGGGCGGTGATATCGCCTTCGACGAAGCGGCGCCTCCCACCACCGGCGAATAGTTGAGCTCGCGTTTCGCCCGCCCCAGTCGTATTTGCTACAATCCGCGGCTTTCCCGGCGCCAGACCGGGCCAATGGAGCACCTTGATGAGCGCGCACAGCCACTTCCCAAAGCGGAAGGCGGGGTCCTTTTACCCGCCCCAGCGGACCCTGATGGGCCCTGGCCCGTCCGACATTCACCCGCGGGTGCTGTCGGCGATGGGCCGCCCTACCATCGGTTACCTCGACCCGGTCTTCGTCGAGATGATGGACGAGCTGAAGGGACTCCTCCGCTATGCCTTCCAGACCAAGAACGCGCTGACCTTCCCGGTGTCCGGCCCTGGCTCGGTCGGGATGGAGATGTGCTTCGTCAACATGATCAACCCCGGCGACAAGGTCATCGTCTGCCGCAACGGCGTGTTCGGCGGTCGCATGATCGAGAACGTCGAGCGTTGCGGGGGCACGGCCGTCGTGGTCGAGGACACCTGGGGCACGCCGGTCGACCCGAACAAGCTTGAGGATGCACTCAGGAGGAACCCCGATGCGAAGATCGTCGCCTTCGTTCACGCGGAGACCTCCACAGGTGTAGAGTCCGACGCGAGGTCGATCGCCGAGCTTGCACAAGAGCACGGCGCCATGACCATCATGGATGCGGTAACTTCGCTCGCCGGTATACCTGTGCTCGTGGACGAGTGGGGCATCGACGCTGCATATTCGGGAAGCCAGAAGTGCCTGTCGTGCACGCCGGGCCTGTCGCCTATCACTTTCAGCGACCGCGTGGTCGAGCTCGTGCGCGGGCGCAAGGAGAAGGTTCACAGCTGGTTCATGGACCTGAGTCTGCTGCTCGGCTACTGGGGTGCGGCCACCCGCACGTACCACCACACCGCGCCCACCAATTCGATTTACGCGCTGCACGAGGCGCTGCTCATGCTGCAGGAAGAGGAACTCGAAAACAGTTGGGCGCGTCACGCGCGAAATCACAAGGCGCTGCGCGCGGGGCTCGAGACTTTCGGCATGCAATACCTGGTCGAGGAGAAATACCGGCTGCCGCAGATGAATGCAGTACACGTGCTGGCTGGCATCGACGAAAAGGAAGTGCGCCGGCGGCTATTGCACGATTACAACCTCGAGATCGGCGCCGGTCTCGGCGACCTCGCGGGCAAAATCTGGCGCTTCGGCATCATGGGTTATTCGTGCAAGATGGAGAACGTGATGCTGTGCCTCTGCGCACTGGAAACGGTGTTCGCGGACATGGATGTCGACGTTCATTTCGGCGCTGCCGAATCCGCTGCGTACCACGCCTACGCGGAGAATCCGACGCACGGACGGGTGGTAAAGAAGGCGGCGGCGTGAACGGGAGGCTGTTAGCCGGATAATCGCCATGCTCGGAATCTAGAAGAATTCCTCGACGATCCGTTCATACTCCGTGGTTCGCGCGTTGTAAGGGACCGGCATCACTTCCGCCATCACGCCTTGCGCTATCACGGCATTGATGTGTTCATCGGCCCAGCCGTAGCCGATGACCATCAGCCGCACGTCACCGGCGCTAAGCACAGCTTTGAAAACCCTTTGGTACCAAGCGAGCACCCGGTCGCGCGCAGTAAGTGTCCCGTCGGGCTGATACGACCGGTCAGCGGCACGGCGTCCCTGCCTCGACGGTTTCGAGTTGCTCCGTTATGACAAACCGAGCCGTTGCCAGATCGTGCTCGTGAGCCCCGCCTGGTTGAGCGTGTAGAAGTGCAGCCCCGGCGCACCGGCGGTCAGCAGCCGGTCGCACAGCTCCGTTACCACATCGAGGCCGAAGGCGCGGATCGATGCGACGTCGTCCCCGAAGCTCTGCAGCCGCAGCCTGATCCAGCGCGGAATGTCCGCGCCGCAGGCGTCCGAGAACCGCGCGAGCTGGGAAAAGTTGCTGATCGGCATGATCCCGGGAACGATGGGGAGGTCGATGCCCGCGGCCTCGCACTCGTCGATGAAGCGGAAGTAGCTGTCGGCGTTGAAGAAGTACTGCGTGATCGCGGAGTTCGCGCCGGCGTCCACCTTCTGTTTGAAGTTGCGCACGTCATCCCGAGGGCTCCGCGCCTGAGGGTGCATCTCCGGATAGCAAGCGACCTCGATGGTGAACCAGTCTCCGGTTTTCTCGCGGATGAACGCCACCAGCTCGCTTGCGTAACGAAGCTCACCGAAGGCGGCCAACCCGGACGGCAGGTCGCCGCGCAGGGCCACGATATGGCGAATACCGTTAGCCTTGTAAAGATCCAGCGTGGCGGCGATATCGGAGCGGGTGGAGGCGATGCAGGAGAGGTGCGGAGCTGCGAGAAAACCTGCCCGCTGAATCTCGAGCACGGTGTCCAGGGTGCGATCGCGGGTGGAGCCTCCCGCACCGAACGTGACTGAGAAGAACATCGGCTTCAGCTGTGCGAGCTGGCGCCGCGTGGCACGCAGCTTCTCGATCCCCTCCGGTGTCTTGGGAGGGAAGAACTCAAAACTGAAAGTGCGGGGGTGTTTGCGTTGAGATTCCATGGCCTTGAGTAAGGAGTGGGGCGGGAGGGGTAAAGCGAAAGGCGTGAGGCGGGGCGCGAAGAGCGGTCCGGCTATGTTCCCTTTTGCACCCTCAACAGACCACCGATCAGACCGAAGACTCGGTCCATTTTGAGTTGAACCGCCCGAGCATCGTCGACATAGCCGAGCCTTCTGGCAATCTCAAGCTGCGTGTCAATCTCGCTCAACGATCCCCGCGCTATGCTTAGGAACTGAGCGAACTTGCGCTTCCTGGTCCGCGCTGCACCTTCAGCTATGTTTAGAAGGACCCGAGACGGCGGCTCGCCTGACCTGCGCCGTGAGGCCGTAGGTTTCAGTCGGAGGGAACGCTGACGTGAGTTCGTAGAGGTCCGTCACCCGCTCTACCGCAAGCTTCCAGGCGAGCAACTCCTGGTGTTGTCGCCTCACGCCTTGCGCCTTCCGTTCCCCCTCACGCCTTACGCCTCACCCCGCACACCTCACTCCTCACCCTCACGGATTTCTTAGTACCGATAAGTATCCGGCTTGTACGGCCCAGACTTGCTCACGCCGATGTATTGCGCCTGCGCATCGGTAAGATCGGTCAACTGCGCGTTCAGCTTCTTCAACTGCAACCGCGCGACCTTCTCATCGAGATGCTTGGGCAGCGTGTAGACGCCGACCGGGTACTTCGCCGTGTTCGAGAACAGCTCGATCTGCGCGATGGTCTGGTTCGCGAACGATGAGCTCATGACGTAGCTCGGATGGCCGGTGCCGCAGCCGAGATTCACGAGGCGGCCCTTGGCGAGGATGATGATGCGCT
>JBEVOI010000097.1:0-25530 GCA_040507665.1 Burkholderiales bacterium | reverse complement strand
CGAGCCGAAGGGGCTCTGGGAGCATTCGGCCTATCAGACCGACAACCGCTTTATTCTCGAAGTCCGGCAAGTCGTCGAGGACCCGAACAAGCTAGTCCAGGGAAGTCGCCAAGGCTATACCGGAGAGAAGCTGTCCCTGAACTTTCAAAACGTTGACGTGCGCGCGGTGTTGCAAGTGATAGCGGACTTCACCGGTCTTAACATCATCACGAGTGACACCGTCGCAGGAAATCTTACCCTGAGGCTTAAGGACGTGCCCTGGGACCAAGCACTCGACATCATACTTCAGGCCAAAGGTCTGGATATGCGCAAGAACGGTAACGTGGTATGGATCGCCCCGCGCGACGAACTTGCCACCAAGGAAAAGCTTGCTCTCGAATCGCAACAGCAGATTGCCGATCTCGAACCTGTCCGGACGGAGAGCTTCCAGCTCAATTATCAGAAAGGCGACAACGTCATCAAGATCCTGACGGACGAGAAGCAAAGGCTGCTCTCCCGCCGCGGTAGCGCGGTGCAGGACTCGCGGACAAATACCATCTTCGTGCAGGATACCGCAGCGCGACTGGAGGAGATCCGCAAGCTCATCACCAAGATCGACGTGCCGGTACGCCAAGTGATGATCGAGGCCAGAATCGTCGAGGCCATTGATACGTTCGCAAGAAATCTTGGTGTGAAGCTCGGCTACAACGACAGCACTGGCAGGGGAACCCAGCTCGGCGGCGGCGGCACACGAGGGTTGATCGGCGGCAACCTCGCGGCCACTGGCTACACTACCGGCCAGGTCAGCACGCCCGTCCCGACCCTGGACCAGTCATTGAGCGTAAATCTTCCCGCGACTGCTATTGCGGGGTTCAACCCGGCCGCGTTCTCACTCCTGCTGTTCAATTCTGCGGGTACCAAGTTCCTCAATCTGGAGTTGTCGGCTCTACAAGCTGATTCAAAGGGGAAGATCATTTCCAGTCCCCGCGTCGTCACCGCTGACCAGGTGGAGGCAAGCATCGAGCAAGGCACGGAAATCCCGTATCAGCAGGCAACCGCCAGCGGTGCCACAAGCATTCAGTTCAAGAAGGCGACGCTGAGCCTCAAGGTTAAGCCGCAGATCACGCCGGACGATAATGTAATCATGACTGTCGATGTCCACAAGGACCGCGTCGGCGTAGACACCAGATCCGGCCCATCGATCGATACCAAACAGGTCTCCACCCAAGTTCTCGTAGAGAATGGCGGAACGGTGGTAATTGGTGGCATCTACGAACAGGAGGAACGTTCCGAAACGCGGAAGGTCCCGGCCCTCGGCGACGTCCCCGTCATCGGCTTCCTATTCAAGCAGAACCAGCGCAAGGACGACAAGACCGAACTCCTGGTGTTCATCTCTCCGAAGATCATCAAGGACACGCTCGCCACGCGTTAACCTATACCTCTATTGGGAAGGGCCGCGGGAAAAATCCGCGGCCTTTTTCTTTTCTGGACTGTCCGGCGTGGCTCGGTCGCTGTTAGTAACTTGTCAAGATGTCCGGTATTGGTAACACGTGATATGTCCGGTTTGATCGAGGCTGCGGGAGCGAGCTTAGGCAGCCTTTTTCGTCGGTGACTTCAGTTCCTTGCCGCTGGCGTCGTAGCGCGCCAGGCAGCGCGGCCCATGAAAAATCGCAAGCTGGCCGTGCGCATATTCGTGCACGCGCACTTTCGCCTTGACGTAATGGCAGCGGTGTCGATCGGCAGGGATCTGCAGCAGCTTGTTGTGGTAGGCCACACAGTTATCCGGCCGCACCACCCGCTCCTCCTGCAGACAGAGGATGTCGTGCAAGTTCGCTCCCGCCCACGGCACGAAGGCGCAGCCGCTTTCGCTGGCGGCTACGGCGAACTCGCGGTTGTAGGCGCGAAGGAACGCGCGTTGGAGAAAGCGGTTGGCCTGCACCACCGTGGTGATGCTCGCCGCCCGCAGCTCCTTCGGTAAGCGGTCCTGGAGGGTGCGGAAGGCGCGCTCGGAACGTCCGCGCGCTTGCGGCGAGTAGGCAGCGATCATCTCGATGCCCAGCTGCGCCATCGCCCGTGCGAACTGGGTGAGGTTGGCTTTGTCGACCTTGCCTCCGGCTTTGTCGGTATGCCAATAGTGGCTGCCACGATCGGTGTACAGGCTATTGAACAGCCCATGCTTAGCAATGACCTCGGCCACACCCAGGAAACTGCTCAACGTGCCTTCCTCCTCGACCAGGAACGCCGAATAGATCTGCCCGGTGGCGTCATCGAGCGTCACGATCAGGTCGTGCTGTTGCCCGGCCAACCATTCATGCCGCGAGCCGTCCTGGTGCAGCAGCATGCCCACCAACGGTTTGCGCTCGCGCCGTCGCCGATGCGCCCCGCGCTTGTTCGCGTTGGCCACGACCGCCTGCCGTTGCAGCGTCAGGCGCACAAAGTTGTACGAGGGTGCGCCTGCTTGCTCACGGTACTTCGCGTAGAAGTGCTTCACCGTCCAGCCGCCATAACGGCTGCGGTACTGCTCCACGAGCGCCATGACCTCATCGACCGGGGCGCGCCGATGCGACACTTGGCCGATCCGCTGATCGATCAAACCGTCCAGTCCGTCGGCCTCATAGCGCCGACATTGACGCCGAAACTGCCGTTCACACACCCCCAGCAACGCCGCTGCCTCGAGCTGCGTCAACCGGCTTTCCGTCCACCGTTCATAGACCTCCTCAAACCGCATGGCCCTGATCTCCTGTAACACGCTCGTCCGCTTCAAGGTTCACCTCCCTTCGGAGGCTCAACCCTAAACCGCACATTTCATGTGTTACCTAGACCGGACATTCCTCATGTTACTAACAGGCGTGGCTCGGTCGCTTGCCGGTGCGACCCGACGTACATAGAATCCGGAAATGCTGTCTACGTCCCGAGAAGGCGTACTTTCCGAGAATATCTTTCTGGTCGGCCTGATGGGCGCCGGAAAGACATCTGTCGGCCGGCTGCTGGCGAAAGATCTCCAAAAGACGTTCGTCGATTGCGATGGTGAAATCGAGAAGCGTACCGGAGTCTCGGTTCCGGTCATATTCGAGATCGAAGGCGAGGACGGCTTCCGGCGCCGCGAGGCTGCGGTGTTGCGGGAGCTTGCGGGGCTAAACAGCATCGTACTGGCGACCGGGGGTGGAGCTATCCTGCGGCGCGAAAACCGGGAAGTACTTTTGCGGAACGGCGTTGTCGTATACCTCCGGGCGACAGCCGACGAACTGTGGCATCGCACCAAGCATGACCGGAGCCGTCCGCTGCTGCAGACCGATGATCCGCGGGCCAAGCTCGTGGAGCTCTATGAGCAGCGGGACCCGCTGTATCGTGAAGTGGCTACGTTGACCATCGACACAGGGAGCCAGAGCTTGCGGAGCCTAGTGACCAGGCTCGAGCAGCGGCTGCGTCGGAAGCTTCCACGTCATTCTGCTTGACTCAACTGGCTCTACTTGCGAAGCGCACGGAATGGAGACCATCAGTGTCAGCCTAGCTGATCGCAGCTATCCAATCCACATCGGCGAATACCTGCTCGCCCGCCCGGAACTGATCGTCCCGTTGCTGGGCCAAGCCAGAGTCGCTATTGTCAGCAATACCACCGTAGCGCCGCTGTACCTGCATCGACTTCAAGAATCTCTGGAGAGCCAAGGTGTGGACGCACTTCCGGTGATCGTCTCGGATGGGGAAGCGTTCAAGAACTGGGAGACCCTCAACGACATAATCGACGCCCTTCTAAAGGCAAGCTGCGAGCGCAAGACGACGCTCATCGCACTAGGTGGCGGCGTGATCGGCGACTTGGTCGGATTCGCGGCAGCGGTCTTCCTGAGGGGCGTGCCGTTCATTCAGATTCCGACGACGCTGCTTGCGCAGGTGGACTCTTCCGTCGGCGGCAAGACGGGGATCAATCACCGTCTCGGTAAGAACATGATCGGCGCCTTTCACCAGCCGAAGCTAGTCCTCGCGGACACGACGACGCTGTCGACATTGCCGGATCGCGAGATTCGAGCGGGTTTGGCGGAAGTGATCAAGTACGGTCTGATTGGTGATCTGCCATTTTTCGAGTGGTTGGAGGAAAACGTCGACAAGCTCGTTGCTCGTCAGCCCGACGCGCTGGCCTATGCGATCCGCCGTTCGTGCGAAGCCAAGGCAGAGGTGGTGGCAGCTGATGAGCGCGAGGGTGGTCTGCGCGCGCTGCTCAACCTGGGACACACCTTTGGGCACGCGATCGAAGCAGGGATGGGGTATGGCAAGTGGCTACACGGCGAGGCGGTGGCAGCCGGCACGATGCTCGCGGCACAAGTCTCGTATCGGCTCGACCTGATCGGCGATCACGAACTGGAGCGGGTGCGCCGCGTCTACTTACGGGCAGGGCTTCCGGTCAGGGCACCCGATTTTGGCGCGGATCGCTACCTGAAACTGATGCGAGTCGACAAGAAAGTCGATGCCGGTCGCCTCCGATTTGTTCTCCTGAGATCGATCGGGGAAGCATTCCTATCAGCCGACGTGCCGGAGAACCTGCTGCGGGATGCCCTGTCCGGCGCGGGAGCGGATGTCTGATCTCGCCCCTTACGCAGCCAGTCCGGAGCAGTCGCGAGGACGCCGGTTTCCCGAGGAAGCACCCGTCGATCGCACGCAGTTTCAACGCGACCGCGATCGTATCGTTCATTCCGCTGCGTTCCGAAGACTGGAATACAAGACGCAGGTCTTCGTCAACCATGAAGGGGATCTTTTCCGCACCCGGCTAACCCACAGCATCGAGGTAGCCCAGATTGGGCGGTCGCTAGCGCGTGCGCTTGGGCTGAATGAGGATTTGGTGGAGGCGATTTCACTCGCCCACGACTTGGGCCACACTCCATTCGGCCATGCCGGACAGGACGCCCTTAATGCCTGCATGAAGGATCATGGCGGCTTCGAGCACAATCTTCAGAGCCTTCGCGTAGTAGATTTTCTGGAGGAGCGCTACGCTGCGTTCGATGGCCTCAACCTTTGTTTCGAGACTCGCGAAGGCATTCTAAAACACTGCTCCCGCGCCGCCGCCAAGGAGCTAGGCGAACTGGGAACGCGATTTCTGAGCGGTGGCCAGCCCTCCTTAGAGGCGCAGCTCGCCAACCTCGCGGATGAAGTCGCCTACAACAACCACGACGTAGACGACGGCATCCGCTCGGGCCTCTTGAGCCTCGACGAGTTGTCCGTCGTGGGCATCGTTCGCCGTCACCTGGACATCGTCCGAAAGCTCTACCCGCAGCTTACCGGCCGGCGTCTCGTCCACGAGACGGTGCGGCGGATGATCAATACCCTAGTCTGCGACCTCGTCGCCCAGAGCCGGTCGAACATCAGCGCGGCTAAGCCGACGTCCATCGAAGACGTACGTGCATCCCCGCCGCTTATCGAATTCAGCGCAGAAACGCAGGAAGCCCAGCAGGAGCTCAAGCGCTTCTTGCGCAGGCACTTGTACCAGCATTACCGAGTCGCTCGGATGAGCCGAAAGTCCAAACGCGTCGTGGACGATCTTTTCCATGCCTTCGCCGACGAGCCTCGCCTGCTCCCGCCGCAATTTCAGGTGTCGTATCGGGATCTCCATGTTCGCGCGATAGCGGACTACATAGCCGGCATGACCGACCGGTTCGCGATTAAGGAGCACAGACGCCTCTTCGCGATCGAGGAGTCTTGAACGATCTTGCGTGCGCCTTACCGCACTGCGGCAAACTGAACGCTACGGCCGACTCACCTCCGAGGCTTGAGTGTTGGCCAGAGTTTTCAGCGGGTTGCCGCTGTTGAAGGGAAGAGATGATCGCGCTACACTCCAAAGTTCGCGCCAAATTTTCCGCTTTGCAGCTGCAGCGCATAGGCGCTGTCAGCCGCGTCGCGTAATTTGGGTTCTCTTCGGTTTTCCAGGCTAACGCGAGGTCGCCCGTGAGTTCGTTCGCTTTCCCACCCCGCCAGGGGCTCTACGATCCGCAATACGAGCACGATGCATGCGGCGTCGGCTTCATCGCCCACATCAAGGGGTTGAGGTCTCACCACATCATCGAGCAAGGCCTCCAGATATTGAGGAACCTGACCCACCGGGGTGCGGTAGGGGCAGATCCGAGGGCGGGGGACGGCGCAGGTATTCTGGTCCAGATCCCCGACCGGTTCTTCCGCGAGGAGATGGCTCGCAAGGGCGTGACACTCCCCCCGGTTGGCCAGTACGGCGTCGGAATGGTTTTCCTGCCGCAGGAGCCAGCGAGCCGGCTCGCCTGTCAGCAGGAGATCGAGCGTGCGATCAAGGGCGAGGGCCAAGTTCTGCTCGGTTGGCGCGATGTGCCCCGGAACGATGCCGTACTTGGCGAGTCAGTGAGGGCGATCGAGCCCGTGATCCGGCAGGTCTTCATCGGCCGCGGCGCTGGCGTGACCGTTACGGACGCGCTCGAGCGCGAGCTCTATATCATTCGGAAGAGTTCCGGCCACGCCATCCAAGCCCTCAAGCTTGCCCATGGCAAGGAGTTCTACGTTCCGTCCATGTCGGCGCGGACCATCGTCTACAAGGGTATGCTCCTCGCGAACCAGGTCGGTAACTATTACAAGGACCTCCAGGATCCCCGCTTCGTTTCTGCGCTCGCGCTGGTCCATCAACGTTTCTCTACCAATACCTTTCCTACGTGGGACCTTTCCCACCCGTTCCGGATGATTGCGCACAATGGCGAGATCAACACCCTGCGCGGCAATGTCAACTGGATTCGCGCCCGGCAAGAGGCGATCTCGTCACCCGTGCTTGGCAGGGACCTCGATAAGATTTGGCCGCTTGTCT
This sequence comes from Burkholderiales bacterium, assembly GCA_040507665.1. GTDB lineage: Bacteria > Pseudomonadota > Gammaproteobacteria > Burkholderiales > JAEUMW01 > JAEUMW01. Next base: position 18,743 of record JBEVOI010000097.1, on the reverse strand, counting down.
ACGACGGCCAGTCGGATTCCGCGTCTTTTGACAACGCGTTAGAGCTGCTCGTAATGGGTGGATACTCGATCGCTCACGCGATGATGATGCTTATTCCGGAGGCTTGGGAAAAGCACACGAAGATGGACGCGAGCCGGCGCGCGTTCTATGAATATCACGCCGCAATGATGGAGCCGTGGGACGGGCCCGCGGCTGTTGCCTTTACCGACGGCCGCCAGATTGGCGCGACACTCGATCGTAACGGCCTGCGACCTGCGCGCTACCTTGTTACCGATGACAACCTAGTGGTGATGGCGTCCGAGACCGGCGTGCTCGCCGTCCCTGAGGACAAGATCGTCAAGAAGTGGCGACTGCAGCCGGGAAAGATGTTCCTCATCGATCTCGAGGCTGGCCGCATTATCGACGACAAGGAACTGAAGGACACACTAGCGAACGCGAAGCCGTACCGCGAGTGGATCGAACGTATTCGCATCAAGCTGGACGACCTCCCGCCGCCGAAGCAGAAACGTCCGGAGAGCCGGGTCCCGTTGCTCGACCGACAGCAGGCGTTCGGCTACACCCAGGAGGACCTCAAATTCATCCTGGGTCCGATGGCGATCCAGGGCGAGGAAGCGATTGGATCCATGGGCAACGATTCGCCGCTCGCCGTTCTCTCGGACAAGAACAAGCCACTCTATAACTACTTCAAGCAGCTTTTCGCCCAGGTCACCAATCCGCCGATCGACCCGATCCGCGAAGACCTCGTGATGTCGCTCACGTCGTTCATCGGTCCGAAACCTAATCTTTTGGGTGTTGACGAGAGTAATCCTCCGATCCGGCTCGAGGTGTCCCAGCCGGTGCTGGATTTTGCCCACATGGAAAGCATCCGGCACATCGAGAACTACACGGATGGCAAGTTCCGCTCCTTCGAGCTGGACATAACGTACCCGGTTGTCTGGGGGAAAGTAGCGATCGAGGCGCGACTCGCAAGCCTCTGCGCCGAGGCGGAGGACGCGGTGCGCTCGGGGTATAACATCCTTGTGGTCTCCGACCGCAAGGTCGACCCAGACCGCGTTGCGATTCCCGCGTTGCTGGCGTTGTCCGCGATCCACCAGCATCTCGTTTACAAGGGGCTGCGCACGAGCGCCGGTCTTGTCGTAGAGAGCGGTTCCGCACGCGAGGTTCACCATTTTGCGCTGCTGGCAGGATACGGGGCGGAGGCAGTCCATCCGTATCTCGCCTTGGAGACGATCCTCAATGCGGACGAGTCAATTCCGGCCGAATATCGGGGCGAAAAGGGCATCAAGAACTATGTGAAAGCCATCGGCAAGGGCCTGCTGAAGGTCATGTCGAAGATGGGCATTTCCACCTACATGTCTTACACGGGCGCGCAGATTTTCGAGGCGGTGGGACTCAACCGTTCGCTGGTCGAGAAGTACTTCACCGGCACCACCAGCAACGTCGAAGGCATTGGGGTTTTCGAGGTCGCTGAGGAGGCGATCCGCATGCACAATGCCGCGTTCAGCGACGACCCCGTGCTGGAGAACGCGCTCGACGCTGGCGGCGAGTACGCGTTTCGTGTCCGCGGCGAAGAGCATATGTGGACCCCGGACGCGATTGCGAAGCTTCAGCACTCCACACGCTCCAACAGTTACGCGACCTACAAGGAATACGCGAGGATCATCGATGACCAGTCCCAGCGCCACATGACGCTGCGTGGACTGTTCGAGCTCCGGGTCGACCCCGCGCGATCGATACCCATCGACGAGGTCGAGCCCGCGAAGGAAATTGTGAGGCGTTTTGCAACCGGCGCCATGTCGCTTGGGTCCATTTCCACTGAAGCGCATACCACCCTCGCAATCGCCATGAATCGCATTGGAGGAAAGTCCAATACCGGCGAAGGTGGCGAGGACCCCCGGCGGTACGCCGCGGTGAAGGCCGGCGAAACGCTCGCCACGAAGCTGGGCAGGGACCGCGTGATGCGGGACATAGCGCTCGAGGAGGGAGACAGCCTGCGCTCGAAGATCAAGCAGGTCGCGTCAGGTCGTTTCGGCGTGACCACAGAGTATCTGGTCTCGGCAGATCAGCTCCAGATCAAGATGGCACAGGGTGCAAAGCCGGGCGAAGGCGGACAGCTTCCCGGCCACAAGGTCTCCGACTACATCGCAGAGCTCCGCTTCTCGGTGCCCGGGGTAGGACTTATTTCACCGCCGCCGCACCACGACATCTACTCCATCGAGGATCTTGCGCAGCTCATTCACGATCTCAAGAACGGCAATCCGGCCGCATCGATCAGCGTGAAGCTCGTGTCGGAGATCGGCGTTGGTACTGTCGCAGCCGGGGTCTCGAAGGCGAAGTCGGATCACGTCACGATCGCAGGACACGACGGGGGCACCGGCGCGAGCCCCTGGTCTTCGCTCAAGCACGCGGGCACGCCGTGGGAACTCGGCCTCGCGGAGACCCAGCAGACGCTTGTGTTGAACCGTTTGCGCGGGCGCATCGCGGTGCAGGTGGACGGGCAGATGAAAACCGGGCGCGACGTGATCATCGGTGCCCTGCTGGGCGCCGACGAATTCGGTTTCGCCACGGCACCCCTCGTGGTCGAAGGATGCATCATGATGCGCAAGTGCCACCTGAATACTTGCCCGGTGGGGGTCGCGACGCAGGATCCGGAACTCCGGAAGAAGTTCAACGGCCAGCCCGAGCATGTAGTGAACTATTTCTTCTTCGTCGCCGAAGAGGTGCGCGAGTACATGGCTCTGCTCGGCATCCGTACATTCAACGATCTCATCGGTCGCACCGATTTGCTCGACATGAAAAGAGGAATCGGGCACTGGAAGGCGAAAGGGCTCGACTTCACGAAGATCTTCCACACGCCTCAGGTGGCTGCGGACGTCGCGCGCTATAACACTGAAAAGCAGGACCACGGGCTCGACAAGGCGATCGACCACCGTTTGATCGAACTTGCAGGTCCGGCATTGGCGCGCGGCGAAAACGTCACCATTGAGATGCCGATTCGTAACGTCAACCGCACTGTGGGCACCCTGCTCTCTTCGAAGATCGCCAAGCGCTTCGGGCACCAGGGTCTGCCCGACGACGCGATTCATATCAAGTTCGCTGGCTCTGCAGGCCAGAGCTTCGGCGCATTCCTGGCGCACGGCGTGACCCTGGATTTGATTGGCGAGGCGAACGACTACGTAGGCAAGGGACTGTCGGGCGGCAAGATCATTGTGCAGCCGTCGCCCAAATTCCGCGGCGCACCCCTCGACAACATCATCATCGGGAACACCGTCATGTATGGTGCGATCTCCGGCGAGGCGTATTTTCGCGGCGTGGCGGGAGAGCGCTTCTGCGTTCGAAATTCCGGTGCCAGTGCAGTTGTGGAAGGCGTCGGAGACCACGGTTGCGAGTACATGACGGGTGGTACGGTTTTGGTTATCGGCCAGACGGGCCGGAACTTCGCTGCTGGCATGTCTGGTGGCATCGCTTACGTCCTGGACGAGGACGGCAGTTTCACTGAGCGCTGCAATCTTTCCATGGTGCAGATCGAGCCGCTGCTCCCAGAAGGCGAGCAGGAAGGAAAGATTGCTCTCGACATGTGGCACCTCGGGCGGTCCGACGAGTCGATTGTCCGGACGTTTCTCGACAACCACGCGCGTTACACCGGTAGCGCGCAAGCGAAGCGCATTCTCGAGAATTGGGCGCAATACCGGTCGAAGCTTGTCAAGGTCTTCCCGAACGAGTATCGCCGTGCGCTGGGCGAACTCGCTTCCAAGGGCCGAAGGCTCGCAGCCTAACCCGAAGCGCTGAGAACCGGGAGGGCCCGGGCAATGTGCCCGGGGATGTAATCTGCGCTGGATTGGGTCAACACCAAGCGCCTCTAGGAGCTGGGCAGTTATGGGCAAGTTAACCGGATTCATGGAGTATCAGCGGCTGCAGGAAGCATCCGAGCCGGTGCGCGAACGCGTCAGGCACTTCCGTGAGTTCATACTTCATCTGTCGGACCAGGAAGCTTCGATCCAGGGCGCGCGCTGCATGGACTGCGGCGTTCCGTTTTGCATGAGCGGGTGCCCGGTAAATAACATCATCCCGGACTGGAACGATCTCGTTTACCAACAGAGCTGGCGGCAGGCTCTGGATACGCTGCATTCCACGAACAATTTTCCCGAGTTCACAGGTCGCATTTGTCCCGCGCCGTGCGAAGCAGCTTGCACGCTAAACATCAACGATGACCCTGTGGGCATCAAGTCGATCGAACACGCGATCATAGATAAGGGCTGGAAGATGGGGTGGGTACTGCCACAGCCGCCAAAGCGCAAGACGGGGAAGCGCGTCGCGGTCGTCGGATCGGGTCCGGCAGGACTCGCCTGTGCGCAGCAGCTCGCTCGCGCCGGGCATGAAGTCGTCCTACTTGAAAAGGCCGATCGGATCGGTGGCCTGCTCAGGTACGGGATTCCCGATTTCAAGATGGAAAAGCATCATATCGATCGCCGGGTCGAGCAGATGCGGGCGGAAGGTGTGGAGTTTCGCGTCAACCAACACGTCGGCGTCAATGTCCCAGCCCGGCAGCTGCTTGATGAGTTCGACGCGGTTGCGCTGACGGGCGGCTCGGAACACCCGCGCGATCTCAACGTTCCAGGACGCGAGCTGGATGGCATTTACTACGCCATGGACTTCCTTCCGCTTCAGAACAAACGCGTAGCGCGCGATCAGGGGGTCGATCCGCTCACGGCGGAAGGGAAAGCTGTTGTGGTGATCGGCGGCGGCGACACGGGCTCTGACTGTGTCGGCACGTCCAACCGGCAGGGCGCGAAATCGGTCACCCAGTTCGAGCTGCTTCCGCAGCCCCCAGAGTACGAGAACAAGGACCTGACGTGGCCTTACTGGCCGCTGAAGCTGCGCACGTCTTCCTCCCACGAGGAAGGCGTCAACCGTGACTGGGCTGTCACCACTAAGGCGTTCCGGGGTGAAGACGGCAAAGTCAAAGCACTCGTCGGTGCGCGGGTCGAATGGAAGAAGGGTGACGACGGGAAGATGAGGATGGTCGAGGTGCCAGGTTCAGAGTTCGAGGTCCCCGCCGATCTGGTGCTGTTTGCAATGGGGTACGTCCATCCGGTGCACACCGGGATGCTTGATGAGCTGGGCGTCGCGTACGACCCCCGCGGCAACGTCCAGGCAGAAACGGATGGAGGCGGTTGCTACCAGAGTTCAGTACCGAAGGTATTCGCGGCTGGTGACATGCGCCGTGGCCAGTCCCTCGTGGTGTGGGCAATCCGCGAAGGTCGCCAGTGCGCCCGCGCAGTAGACGAATTTCTGATGGGAATGTCCGAGTTGCCGCGCTGAGCCCGGGTTCCCATGACCCCGCAAAGGACGCGCCGGTGCGCGTCCTTTGCATTTAAGATGACCCGAATGAGAAGACCGAAGAACGACATCTTTCTGCGTGCTTTGCTCCGCGAGCCCACGCCCTATACGCCGATCTGGATTATGCGTCAGGCGGGCCGCTACCTGCCGGAGTACAACCAGACCCGCGCCCGCGCCGGAAGCTTCCTTGACCTCTGCAAGAATCCGGACCTCGCAACCGAAGTTACGCTGCAGCCACTCGCACGATTTCGCCTGGATGCGGCGATCGTCTTTTCCGACATACTCACGATTCCCGATGCAATGGGCTTGGGGCTTTATTTCGCCGAGGGAGAGGGGCCCAAGCTCGAGCGCCCCCTGCGGAACGAATGGGAGATCCGCGACCTTGCGGTACCTGACCCGGAAGCACATCTCGGCTACGTGTTGGATACCGTCTCCCAAGTGCGTCGCGCATTGGATAACGAGCTGCCGCTCATAGGCTTCTCTGGCAGCCCCTTTACCCTCGCGTGCTACATGATCGAGGGCGGCGGCAGCAGCGATTTCCAGCAGGTGAAGAGGATGCTGTACGGCCGTCCGGAGCTCCTGCACCACATACTCGGTATCATGGCGAAGTCCGTCATCGCCTATCTCAATGCACAGATCCGCCGTGGGGCGCAGGCGGTGATGGTGTTCGATACTTGGGGCGGCATGCTTTCCCACGCAGCCTTTCATGCCTTCTCACTCCCGTACCTGCAGCAAGTGGTGGCGGGGCTCGAGAGGGATAGCGATGGGGAGCGAGTGCCATCCATTGTCTTCACGAAAGGAGGCGGGCTGTGGCTAGAAAGCTTGGCCGCCTGCGGGGCGGATGCGCTGGGGCTCGACTGGGGGATAGACATTGGAGTGGCAAGGCGCGGCGTCGGCGACCGGGTCGCCCTGCAAGGAAACCTGGATCCGTCCGTGCTTCTTTCGACCCCGGAGTCAGTCCGGCGCGAAGCTGAGCAGGTGCTTGCCTCCTATGGAACCGGCTCTGGGCATATCTTCAACCTCGGCCACGGCGTTTCCCCGCTCGCGCGCCCGGAAAACGTTGCCGTTCTTGTCGACACCGTGCACGAGGTAAGTCCACGCTATCACTCAAACCCGTGAGGAGCGCCGGTTATTCACAGAAGAGGCTAGCGCTGGGCTGACTGTGCGAATTCTCTCAAGCACTCAAGCATTTCGTACGTACTCCCTGTTTCTTTTGGCTTTTTCTCCCCCGGAGTCACCGGTCATCAACGTCTATGCGCCACATGGAGCATCAACGGCATATGGCACCTTGCGGTTTCCCACAGAGTTATCCACAACATCGGCCTACGCGGGTCAATTCGTCTCATCTGCCAAGTTGACCCTATATGCGTCTCCATGGAAATTGCCCGAGTAGCGATAGACGTCCCGGTCGACACCCTGTTCGACTATCTCCCGGGTCCTGCTACCGCTGCGGACGTAGGGAGAAGAGTGCTGGTGCCGTTCGGACGCACGGATACTGTCGGCGTCCTGCACGGTTTCGCGGCGACTGAAGAGCCGTTCGATCGAAAGCTCAAGCCGGTTGCCCGGGTGCTACAAGATGTCCAGCCTCTTGATGATCGGATTCTGCGATTGCTCGATTTCTGCGCGCGCTATTACCACTATCCCCTAGGCGCAACGGTTATGGGCGCCCTGCCACCGCGGTTACGCCGCACTGGAGCACTACCCTCAAAGCTGGCTAAGGTCTACGCACTGTCGGAGAGCGGGCGTAAGCGAGCACTCGCACAAGCACCCGCACGCATATCCCTTCAATGGCGCATTCTTCGGCTGCTAGCAGTTGAAGACGAGACAGGCAGTGCACCCCTTCGGGCCTTGGGACCGGGCGCGCCCGCAGCGCTTAGGAGACTGGTGACTGCAAGGTACGTTGAGGAGAAGGCCCTTGTCGCTCCTGCCGTCGAGCCCGCGCCGATCATTGCATACCCGATTCTGCGCCCAACCCTTACCCAGGAGCAGGCGCGCGCAGTTGAAGCGATCTGTGGCGGGGACGAACAATATCGACCATGGCTGCTCCATGGAATAACTGGAAGCGGAAAGACCGAAGTGTACCTTCGAGCATTGGAGCAGGCTCTGTCCCAAGGAAAGCAGGTGCTCTATCTCGTGCCGGAGATCAACCTGACACCACAGCTGGAGGCCTTTCTCCGCAGCCGCGCAGCAGAGGCCCGGCTGATACCGCTCCATAGCGGTCTTGGGGAGGGAGACCGCGCGCGGAACTGGATCGCTGCCCAGCGCGGCGAGGCTGACATCATTCTTGGGACGCGACTAGCGGTGTTCACGCCCATTCCCAGGCTTGGTCTTATCGTAGTGGATGAGGAGCACGACGCCTCCTTCAAGCAGCAAGAGGGCTTGCGCTACTCCGCTCGTGATGTCGCGGTAATGCGCGCAAGGCAGGCTGGCATCCCCATTGTGCTTGGTTCAGCTACGCCCGCCCTGGAGAGCTACGCACAAGCGCTCGCCGGACGATATGGATTGCTCCGGTTGAATTCCCGCCCGAGTGGCAGGAGCCCTGCCATCTCCTTGGTAGACACTGGACGCGAGTGCCTTCAGGAAGGCTTGAGCGCCACCGTCCGCAAGGCCTTGGTCGACTGCCTTGACCGCGGCGAGCAAGGCCTAGTCTTTATCAACCGTCGCGGTTACGCACCCGCCCTCTACTGTCGCGCCTGCCGTTGGATTGCAGGCTGCCCACGCTGCTCATCCCGCCTCGTGGTGCACCTTCGGGACCGTAAGCTCGCCTGCCACGGGTGCGGGCACGAGGAGCGGCTGCCGGTCGCATGCGTGCAATGCGGCAATCAGGATCTAGCCCCCGTCGGCCAGGGAACCCAGCGTGTGGAGCAATTCCTGGCAACCGAGTTTCCACGTGCGCGGCTGCTGCGGGTCGACCGGGACAGCACACGCGGCAAGATCGTGTGGCAGGGCATGCGCGAAGAGATCGCCGCGGAGCGCGTAGATATCTTGGTCGGGACCCAAATGCTCGCGAAGGGCCATGACTTTCCCAAGCTCACGCTTGTCGCTGTGCTGAATGCCGACAGTGCCCTCTTCAGCACCGACTTCCGCGCGGCCGAGCGACTCTTCGCCCAGCTCGTGCAAGTCGCCGGGCGCGCCGGTCGAGGAAGTCGCCCGGGCGAGGTGCTGATCCAGACCGAGTTCCCGGATCACCCTTTGTTCCAAGCCGTTCTTGCGCAGGATTACGATAGGTTTGCGCAAGCCCAGCTTGCCGAACGCAGGCGCGCCCGCTTTCCACCGTTTTCCTACCAGGCTCTCCTGCGGGCGGAGGCGACGCGATCGGGCGCGGAGCTGGATTTCCTCGAACGGGGGGCGGCAGAGGGCCGGGCCTTGGCCTTGGATTCGTCGGTTCGCGTTTACGATCCGGTGCCGGCCCTTAGGGCGCGGGTCGCGGGTCTCGACCGGGCACAGTTGCTGGTGCAGGCCGAGGCCAGAGCGAAGCTGCAAGCGTTTCTCCACAAATGGTGCCCGTCACTCGGCGCGCTTGCAGGTCGCAAGGTGAGGTGGACGGTGGACGTGGATCCGCTCGATTTGTAATGTTCCGCGGGCCCGGCCGAACCGGACGATGCGGGTATAATGCACCCTCTTCGCTCCCTTCCAATGAACGATCCCGCTTTCCCCGGTCTGAAGTCGCATCTCACCGAGTTATTCCAAGCCGCCATCGCGCAAGTGACCCCCGAGGGAACCAGCACGACTATCCTCCTTGAGCGTCCGAAGCAGCCGAGCCATGGTGACTACGCGTGCAACGTTGCCCTGCAACTTGCGAAGCCGCTGAGGCGAAATCCAAATGAGCTGGCTCAGGCGCTCCTCGCGGCGATGCCTGAGTCACCGTACGTCCTGAAAGCAGAGGTTGCAGGCGCAGGCTTCATCAATTTGCGGCTGCGCCCGAGCGCCAAGCAGATGGTGCTGCGCCAGGTGCTGAGCAGGGGAGACCGTTTCGGCCGAATCGACCTTGGCAAGGGGTTGCGCGTGCAAGTGGAATTCGTATCTGCGAATCCGACCGGCCCGCTCCACGTGGGGCACGGGCGCGGCGCCGCGTACGGTGCCAGTCTCGCCAACATTCTCGAGGCCGCGGGCTATTGCGTTGAACGCGAATACTACGTGAACGATGCGGGTCGGCAAATGGACATTTTGACTCTGTCCACATGGCTGCGCTACCTCGAACTGTGCGGCCTGCCAGTGAACTTTCCCGACAACGCCTATCGCGGAGATTACGTCCGCGACATGGCAAAATGTATCCACGCGCTCCACGGTACCAGTTACCGGGGAGATCGGGCGGTTTGGGCGGTGGAACTGCCCGATGCGGCGGCTGATCCCGAAGGCCACCTCGACGCCCTCATCGCTCGCGGCAAGGAGGTGCTCGGGGAGGGCTATACCTACTTTCACGACTTCGTACTTGCGGAGCAGCTCGATGACTGCCGGGACGACTTGCTCGAGTTCGGCATAACTTTCGACCACTGGTTCTCGGAACAGTCGCTCTTCGACACAGGCCTCGTGGAGCAGACAGTGAAGCGGCTTGAGGAGCGCGGCCACATCTATCTTCAGGATGGTGCACGGTGGTTCAGGAGTTCCGCCTTTGGCGACGAAAAGGATCGAGTGGTCCAGCGCGAGAATGGCAACTTCACATACTTCGCTTCCGACATCGCGTACCACCTCAATAAGGCGGAGCGCGGCTTCGATCAGATGGTGGATGTCTGGGGTGCGGATCACCACGGCTATATCTCCCGCGTGAAGGCCGCGCTGCAGGCCCTTGGGCTCGACCCGGATCGCCTCACCGTGGCTCTGGTACAGTTCGCGGTCCTGTATCGGGATGGGAAGAAGATGCAGATGTCCACGCGCAGTGGCGAGTTCGTCACGCTCCGCGAGCTCCGCAACGAGGTCGGCAATGATGCCGCCCGCTTCTTCTATGTACTGCGCAAGAGTGATCAGCACCTCGACTTCGACTTGGACCTCGCAAAGTCCCGAAGCAACGAGAATCCGGTCTACTACATCCAATATGCGCACGCGCGCATCTGCAGCGTGTTTGTCCAGTGGAATGGCGACCCCGCAAGTCTTGCGCACGCAAGGCTTTCGCCTCTCGAATCGGAAGAGGAACTCGCGCTGTTGCGGAGGCTGTTGGAGTACCCAGACGCGGTAGAGACAGCCGCGAAGGTTCAGGCGCCGCACGTAATCGCGTTTTACCTAAAAGACTTGGCGGGCGAGTTCCACAGCTATTACAACTCGACGCATTTTCTGGTGCCGGAGACCGCGGTTCGCGAGGCGCGGCTCGCCCTCGTGGCGTCCGTGCGCCAAGTGATCGCCAATGGACTCGCGCTCCTCGGCGTGACCGCACCCGAGACCATGTAGGGAGTCCACGATGACCCGGGATTACAAGCCGCAGCCAGCACGCAGCAGCAAGGGGATGAGCTGGATGTCGCTCCTGGTGGGATTGCTGGCGGGCCTTGTGATCGGGCTCGGGATTGCGCTCGCTGTGGCATGGTACGTAAACAAGATGCCGAACCCGTTTGCGCAGAAGCCCAATGGCGGCTCAACTAACCGCCCGGACACGGGGAAACCTGAGTCAATCAAGATCGAGCCGACCGTTCCCGCCAAGCCCGAGCCCAAGGCGGAGGCGAAATTGGAGCCGCAGGCTGCTGGCAAGACGGACCCGAAGCTCGCAAAGAACGAGGACGGCAAACCGCGGTTCGACTTTTACAAGATCCTACCGGGCGCCGAGGAAACCCTTTCGGACCAGGATTTGAAGCGCGCCAATCAAAAGCCCTCGCTGTCCAAGGACATTTACTTTCTGCAGGCTGGCGCGTTTCAGAGTGCGGCCGACGCCGACAACATGAAGGCACGTTTGGCACTGATGGGAATGGAGGCAAGCATTCAAACCGTCGCCGTTCCCGACAAAGGTATGCTGCACCGTGTGCGGGTCGGTCCTTTTGCTTCCGTCGACGAGTTGAACCGGGCACGATCCTCCCTGAAGCAGAACGGCGTGCAATCTACGCCGATCAAGGTGAGCGAGGGCCCGGCCCGCTAGCGTGAAGCGCGACCGTGTCGGACACACCGAAATGGAGAACTGAATGATTCATCGAATGTGGTTGCATGCCGTGATCGGAATCCTCATCTCGGCGTTCTATAGTGGAATGGCGGTCGGCCAGCAGCCGTTGCTCGACAAGGACTATCGAGTGATCGTGCCCGCTCAGCCTGGGGAAGGATCGAAGAAGATCGAGGTCGTCGAATTTTTCTATTACGGCTGCCCGCACTGCTACGACCTGGAGCCCGCGCTGAAGACCTGGCTAAAGCGCAAGCCGCCCGACGTGGAGTTCCGGCAGCAGCCCGCGGTTTTCCGGGAAAACTGGATCCCGCTCACGAAGACGTTCTATGCACTGGACGCGATGGGCCTGCTTCCCAAGCTGAGCGATAAGGTGTTCTCTGCCGTGCACGACGAGGGGCTGGGCCTCTCGGACGAGAGCATGATGAGCAAATGGATTGGCCAGCAGGGTGTCGATCCAGCCAAGTTCGACGAAGCCTACCGATCATTCGCCGTGCAGAACAAGGTGCAGCGTGCGATTCAGATCACTCGCGACTACCAGGTAAAGGGGACTCCTTCGATTGTGGTGGCGGGAAAGTACATCACCTCGCCTTCCATGACCGGCAGCTTCGAGAAATTCTTTCAGGTTGTCGATCAGTTGATCGAGATGGCGCGAAAAGAAACCATGGCAAAGAAGAGCTGACCCCTAGGTTTTCCGCGTCTCACGGCCGCTGACCATCCGGCAGCGGCCGTTCGTTTTTCCCGGATCGCCAGGATATGACCCGAACGCGCGCAGTTTTCATCACGGGGGCATCCAGTGGGATCGGCGCCGCTCTCGCTCGGTACTACGCTGCCGGCGGAGCGCTCTTGGGACTCGTCTCCCGACGGGCTTCGGCGCTCCAGGACCTTGCTTCTTCGCTTCCGACTGCCACGTCGACTTATCCCATAGACGTTCGCGATGGGGCCGCAATGCGTGCGGCAGGGGAGGACTTTGTTGCCCGGCACGGCTGCCCCGATATCGTGATCGCCAACGCGGGCGTCAGCCGCGGAACGCTAACCGGGCACCGCGCGGATCTGGCTGTATTCCGTGACGTCATCGAAACGAACGTGCTGGGGTTGCCCAACACATTTCATCCGTTTGTCGCGCCGATGCAACTGCGTGGCAGTGGAACGCTGATTGGCATGGCAAGCGTCGCTGGTTATCGCGGTCTGCCGGGCGCGGGTGCCTACTGTGCGTCGAAGGCGGCAGCTATCACCTACATGGAAAGCCTGCGCGTGGAGCTCAGAGGGACCGGCGTCCGCAGCGTGACCATATGCCCGGGATACATCGACACGCCGATGACTCGGGGCAACACGTACCCCATGCCCTTCATGATTAGTGCGGACGAGTTTGCCCGACGGCTCGACCGCGCAGTGACCAAGGGAAAGGACTACGCTGTCATCCCATGGCAGATGGCGATTGTCGCCCGACTGCTGCATGTCCTTCCGAACCGCGTTTTCAACATGCTCCTTGCAGGCGCGCCGCGAAAGCCCCGATAAGGCAAGGCAGCCAGACGTGAACGGTTTCGGACGGTACCCAAGTTCCCGCCTCGGGGTCCGCGTAAATCGGCGAAGCGCGTCCTGCCGTCCGACGGTGACTCCACCGCCCAAGCGCGACCGCCAGATGAGTCGGACAAGTAAGACCGCTTTGAGAATAGGGCCCAACCTTTGCTTACGATGCCGCCGAGATATGGGTGGGCGTCCGCTCGGAGCGGATGCTGCGTTGGCAGCAGATCATTTTTCCGTTGACAACTGGCCCGTCGGTGGGTGGGCGGCAAACTCGCGGAGGGAGAAATGGATCAAGACGGTACGCGAATTCTCGCGCTCGTGGGGCTCAGCAACCACGATCTGATACTCATTAAGAGCCTGGCAAAACTATCGGCGGCGCGACCCCGAAAATACCGTGTCGCCCCTTCCGCAGAGCGCGCCACCGCTGACGTTTTCATCGTCAATGGGGACGATGCCTTCGCGGTCAAGGAGGCTCAGAACCTCGTGGCAGGTCGGCCGACCAAGGTGGTGCATGTGCGCAAAGAGGCAAAGGGACTGAACGGCCATCCCACCATCATCCAACCCCTGCACGCTAAAGTCGTCTTCGGAACGCTCGACAGTCTGTAAAGCCAAGCTATCGGGCTCGATGCCCGTTTTCCGCTTAGCCGTTGAGGCTATGTGCACCAGAACAACCTTGTAGCGCCCTACGCAGGCCCCCGCAAGCTCCGCTTTTTCCGTCTGATGAGCCCCCCGCGCCCGCGCTCCCAGCCTCATTCGACGGTCACCGATTTAGCCAGATTGCGCGGCTTGTCCACATCCGTGCCCTTCTGAAGCGCAGCGTGATAAGCGAGCAGCTGCAACGGAACCGTGTGCAGAATCGGGGACAGTAGCCCTGCGTGATCCGTGAGGCGGATAACATGGAGGCCGTCAGCCTCCGCGACCTGGGAACCCTGATCGGCGAACACGTATAGTTCGCCGCCACGCGCGCGAACCTCTTGCAGGTTCGATTTCAGTTTCTCCAGCAGCGAGTCGTTCGGCGCGATCGCGATCACGGGCATGGTCTTGTCGACAAGTGCCAGCGGGCCATGCTTGAGTTCCCCCGCCGGGTACGCCTCGGCGTGGATATAGGAAATCTCCTTCAACTTGAGCGCGCCTTCCATGGCAATGGGATAGTGGATGCCGCGACCGAGGAACAGCGCATGCTCCTTCTCCGCAAAGCGCTGCGACCACGCCTTGACCACCGACTCCACGCCAAGGACGTGCTGAAGCGCCGCCGGCAGATGGCGAAGCATTATGATCATCTCACGCTCTCGCTCAGCTGACAGTCGATTGCGCAACTTCGCAAGCACCATCGTGAGCAGCACCAAGACCGCAAGCTGTGTAGTGAACGCCTTCGTAGACGCGACGCCGATCTCCGGGCCGGCGCGAGTCAGGAAGCGCAAGTCAGACTGGCGAATGAGCGCGCTCTCCGGCACGTTGCAAATCGCGAGAGAATGTTGCTGCCCCAGCGCTTTCGCGTGCTGCAGGGCGGCGATGGTGTCCGCCGTTTCCCCCGACTGTGAGATCGTGACCACGAGCTGATTCGGGTTCGGCACGGAGTCGCGGTACCGGTACTCGCTGGCGATTTCGACCGTGCAGGGAATGCCCGCGACCGCCTCGAGCCAATAGCGCGCGACCATCCCTGCGTGATAGCTGGTTCCGCAGGCGAGAATCAGGACCGCGTCCGCTTTCGAAAGTATAGGCCCGGCGTCGGCGCCGAAGAGCTGCGGGGAGATCGAGCTCGCGTTGAGGACCATCTCCAGCGTGTTCGCCACCGCGCCGGGCTGCTCCAGGATCTCCTTTTGCATGAAATGCCGATAGGGCCCCAGCTCCACGGCCGCGGAGGTGAGCTGGCTCACGTGCACCGGCCGTGCCGCCTCGTTTCCGCTTGAGTCGAACACGCGTACGCGATCCACGGTCAGCTCGGCGAGATCGCCTTCCTCCAAGTAGATCACGCGCTGGGTAACTTGCAGCAGTGCGGATACGTCCGACGCCGCGAAGTTCTCCCCCTCCCCAAGACCCACCAGCAACGGCGCGCCTTGCCGCGCGACGATCACGCGGAAGGGGTCGGAATCGCTCACCACCGCGATCGCATATGCACCCTTGAGTTCGCCAATGGCAATCCGGGTCGCGATGAGCAGATCGCTGTTGGTCTTCAGCTTTTCACATACGAGGTGCGCGATGACCTCGGTATCGGTGTCCGAAAGGAACTCGTAGCCAAGCCCCTGCAGCTTCTCCCGCATCGCCTCGTGGTTCTCGATTATGCCATTGTGGACGACCGCGAGCCCTCCGCTCACGTGAGGGTGCGCGTTCCGCTCAGACGGAGCTCCGTGAGTCGCCCACCGCGTGTGCGCTATTCCGATATCCGCGGCGAAGCGATTGCGCTGTGCGAGCCCGGCGAGCTCCGCGACCCGCCCTGTCACGCGCAGGCGCTTGAGACCACGGTTGAGCACCGCGAGCCCGGCCGAATCATAGCCTCGATATTCGAGACGCTTGAGTCCTTCAATCAGGGCAGGAACAATGTCACGGCGCGCGACGGCGCCCACGATGCCGCACATATCAGATGACCTTCAAAGGAGGGGTACACGAGGAAAAAAACGGGCTTGCGCGAGCCGTGATGTGCTCTGCAATCCTTACTCCTCACCCTTCACTTTCTTTTGCGGCCGCTTCCATCTATCGATGGCGACCTGCTTCACCCGCGAAAGAGCGAGCACGCCGGGCGGAATGTCGTCCGTGACCGTGGTCCCCGCACCGATCGTAGCACCTTGCCCGACCCGAACGGGCGCAATCAGTTGAGTATCGGAGCCGATGAAAACATCGTCTTCAATGATCGTCTTGTGCTTGTTTGCACCATCGTAATTGCAGACGATCGTGCCGGCACCCAGGTTTACACCGCGGCCTATTTCGCTGTCGCCGACGTAGGTAAGGTGATTAGCCTTTGTTCGCTCGCCGATACTGCTGTTCTTCACCTCAACGAAGTTTCCGAGGTGAACGTGCGCGGCGAGCCGCGTTCCGGGTCGGATTCGCGCGTAAGGTCCGATCTGGCACGCTACGCCGATACTGGCTTCCTCCAAGTGCGAGAAGGGCGCAATCACGGTCTCGTCGCCCACGACCATATCGCGCAGTATACAGTTGGCGCCGATGGTCACGCGGTCGCCCAGTCGCACGTTGCCTTCGAACACGCAGTTGACGTCAATGATGACGTCAGCGCCGCACTCCAACTTCCCGCGCACGTCGATGCGCGCGGGGTCCGCAAGGGTCACGCCGCGCGTCAGAAGTTCATCGGCGCGTTGCAGCTGGTACGCGCGCTCCAGAGTCGCGAGCTGGGCCTTGCTGTTGACGCCAACTGTTTCCCAGCCTGCCTCGGCTTGAACCGTGACCACGGGAAACCCGTCGTGGATCGCGAGCGCGACCAGGTCGGTGAGGTAGTACTCGCCCTGGGCGTTACAGTTCGAGAGCTCGGCGAGCCAGCCCGGAAGTTTCTCCGCTGGGATCACCATGATTCCAGTATTCACCTCCGTAATTGCGCGCTGCGCCGGCGTCGCGTCGTCCTCCTCGACAATTCGTTGGATGCGACCCGCCTCGTCGCGCACGATGCGCCCATAGCCCGTGGGATCAGCGAGATTGACGGTAAGCACGCGGAGTGTTCCTTCTTCGCCGGCTATGAGCCGCCGCAGCGTCGCGAGTCTCGTCAGAGGCACGTCTCCGTAGAGCACCAGCACCAGACCGTCCCTCCCGACATGTGGCAAGGCCTGCTGCACGGCATGACCGGTCCCGAGTTGAGGTTCCTGCAAGGCGAAGCTCAGATCGGACGCGGCCAACGCATCCCGCACCGCCTCGCCGCCATGGCCATAGACGACACATAGGCGCCGCGCGCCGAGAGCGCAGGCCGTATCAATCACATGCTGAACGAGCGGGATACCGCCCAATCTGTGAAGGACCTTGGGGAGGGACGAACACATCCGCTTGCCCTTGCCGGCGGCAAGGATAACCACGTCAACGGGTGCGGTCATCGAGATCGGGCGGGATGGGTGGGCGACGCTGCATTGATTCTGGCGGCGACGCGGCGAGCGAGCAAAAACGGCAGCCCAGCGGCTACCTCGTCCTGCAAAGTGGCGGGCTCTAGCGGGAAACCTTGCGGAGCTTCTGGATGGCCGCGAGTTGCGCAATGGCTTCGGCAAGTTCCGCTTCAGCCCTGGCGAAGTCGACTTCGGCACTCCTGTCCTTGAGCGCCTCTTCAGCACGCTTCTTCGCTTCAAGGGCTTGGGCTTCATCGAGGTCAGGGCCGCGGATCGCCGTGTCGGCGAGCACCGTCACCACATCCCCCTGCACCTCAAGAATACCCCCCGACACCCAAACCATCTCCTCTTCGTCCTTCAGAGGTACCTTTACCCGCACCGCACCGGGTCGAATCCGGGTGAGCAGCGGTGCATGGCGTGGGAGGATGCCGATTTCTCCCGCCTCTGCTGGCGCAATCAGCATCTCGGCTGGCCCCGAGAAAATGGACTCTTCGGCGCTGACCACATCCACGTGCATGGTGGTGCCCATGACTGCTCCTTATTGCAGCGTCTTCGCCTTTTCGACGGCCTCTTCGATGCCGCCGATCATGTAGAAGGCCTGCTCGGGCAGATGATCGTACTCGCCGTCGACAATGCCCTTGAAGCCTTTGATGGTCTCCTTGAGCGACACAAACTTGCCCGGCGAGCCGGTGAAGACCTCTGCTACAAAGAAGGGTTGTGACAGGAAGCGCTGGATTTTCCGGGCGCGGGATACGATCAGTTTGTCCTCAGCGGAAAGCTCGTCCATTCCGAGAATCGCGATGATGTCGCGCAGCTCCTTGTAGCGCTGGAGCGTTTGCTGGACGGCGCGCGTGGTACCGTAGTGCTCCTCACCCACCACGTGAGGATCGAGCTGGCGCGAGGTCGAGTCGAGCGGATCCACGGCAGGATAGATACCCAAAGACGCGATGTCCCTGGAAAGCACCACGGTAGCGTCCAAGTGGCCAAAAGTAGTCGCCGGCGACGGATCGGTCAGGTCGTCCGCGGGCACATAGACCGCCTGGATCGACGTGATCGAACCGACCTTGGTCGAGGTGATGCGCTCCTGCAGCTGACCCATCTCCTGCGCCAGCGTTGGCTGGTAGCCTACGGCCGAAGGCATGCGGCCGAGCAGCGCGGACACTTCGGTGCCCGCGAGGGTATACCGGTAGATGTTGTCGATGAACAGCAGCACGTCGCGGCCCTCGTCGCGAAACTCCTCCGCGATGGTGAGGCCCGTCAGCGCCACGCGCAGCCGGTTGCCCGGCGGCTCGTTCATCTGGCCATACACCAGGGCAACCTTATCGAGAACGTTAGACTCCTTCATCTCGTGGTAGAAGTCGTTGCCCTCGCGGGTCCGCTCCCCCACCCCGGTGAACACGGAGGAACCAGAGTGCTCAATGGCGATGTTGCGGATCAGCTCCATCATGTTGACGGTCTTGCCGACGCCAGCGCCGCCGAACAACCCCACCGTGCCGCCCTTCGCGAACGGGCATACGAGGTCGATCACCTTGATGCCGGTTTCGAGCAGCTCTTGCGACGGCGACAGATCCTCGAACTTCGGTGCCTGGCGGTGGATCGGCATCAACTTCTCCGCGCCGATCGGGCCTGCCTCGTCGATGGGGCGCCCAAGCACGTCCATGATGCGACCCAGCGTCTTCGCGCCGACGGGAACCGAAATGGGGTTGTGCGTCCGCTTGATCTTCATGCCGCGACGCATGCCTTCCGCCGAGCCCAGGGCAATGGTT
>JBEVOI010000075.1:0-3577 GCA_040507665.1 Burkholderiales bacterium | reverse complement strand
AATGGCAATCCGTTGCCCCCGGCGGCGCCACGGCGCGCGGTCTCGTAGTGCCGCTCGACCATCGGACTTCCTGAGCTTCTACGCCCGACGCGGGAGGGAGAAGGGATGCGGTGAGCGCGCCAACAACTGCTCTGCGCGTCAGCGATTGTGATGCCACAGCGTCTCGCCCATCTTGTTATGAGCAATTCTTATAGGTCAATTTAGAATGCGGTTGCTAAGACGGAAGGAAACGTCGTTGCGTTTTATGCAGCCGCGCTAGCAGAGCGCCCTGTACTTCGCTTGCGCCCGCGTTTTCCGGCAGCCGATGGCGGAGTGCCCCCGCAAGCCGCGGTCAACCTATTCGCGGTCTCGACTAACACCGCCTTACACTGTTCAGCCCGTGCTGCCGTGAGCCGGCTCACCGGCCCAGATATGCTCAGCGCTCCGACCAGCGAATCCCCAATGCCGAACACGGGCATGGCGAGAGCAGCTGAATGGGGGTCCGTTATTCCCGAGGTGAACAGCGGCAGTTCGTCCTCCGGGGAAGGCGGTCCAGCCTCATACCGACGGAGCACCTGCGCAATGGCCGACTTGTCCATCGGACGCGTGTCGCCCGGTTGCACGTGCATTCGGATAGGGCTGGCGCTCTCCACGCGGAAGAGACATAGGCGCTCTTCACCATGCCTCACGTAAAAGGACGCGGTCTCGTCGGTTTTCGCGGCGAGTCCGGCGAGCGCGGGGGCGACGTGATCGGAAAGGCTGAACGCTTGCTGGTAGGCGGTGCCAAGTCGCAAAGTCTCGGCGTCAAGCCGGTAACTCCCGTCGGGCAAGCGCGCGAGCAGGCGATAATGCTCAAGGGACACGGCGAGCCGCATGATCGTGCTCTTAACCAACCCGGTCCGTCGGGCCAGCTCCGCTAAGCTCAAGGCGCCATCGTTCCGACGGAATGCCGTCAATACCGCCAGCGCCCGTTCGGCTGCCGACACGCCCTTGACAGCAGGGAGCTCCTTCCCCGTGTGCCTTGCCATTTCAAGCCCTCATTCCTTGTCTATTCAGCCCAACACACCGTCGCAACTCATATTATATTCCTGCTTGACACAAACGCGGAGACTTCGAACTGGGTCGGCTGGTCTGCGCATCACATACACGTCGCTGAGCCGGTTTGTCCTGAATACTGCCGGGCTTAATCGAGGCGATCAGCCGTCGCAAGCACTTTGCGGGTGGCGCTCGCTCGTCGAAGATAGGTGAGTAAAGCGTGCGCAGGGTGAGCCAGAAGCTGCCCGTCTACTATTTTAGTCTGAGAGCGGCAGGAGTAGCCAGTTGCAAGCAAGCGACCGCTCTGTGCCCATCGAGCGACGTGAGGTCCCCAACTCATCCCGTAGATCCTTTCAGAGGTGGCACGGTGCTCAACTTCATGACCATAGGTCCCGGCCATTCCGCAGCATCCGGAAGGCAGCACACGTAACGTTGCTCCCGCTGCCGCAAACGCCACTTGCCAGTCGCGGAGAGTAGATACCGCGAGTGAACGTTCGGAGCAGTGCGGCAGCAACAGATACTCCCCGCTGGCCTTCGCTTTGGGGATCGAATCGCGGTGACGATATAGCCATTCCTGAAGCAGGAGGACGGGGGGCGGACGGTCAGCTTCCGGCAGCATGTCGTATTCCGAGCGATAGGTCAGGGTCATCGAAGCGTCCACCCCCACCAGCTCCACTCCCGTGAGAGCAAGTTCGCGCAGCATGGCGGCATTCCGGGAAGCGACTCTAACGAACGAGCCTAGAAAACCGTGCACGTGCAGCGGTTTCCCATTCGGGTAGAAGGGAGCAACGAAAGGCCTGAAGCCAATCGTCTGCATGAGGTCAATGACCGCCAACACAACATTCGTCTCGTACCAACTCGTGAAAGCGTCTTGAACTAACACCACGCTTCGCGCCCGCTCCTCGAGCGAAAGAGTTGCCAAGGTCTCGCGGGTCGCTTCCGAGATGCCGCGGGTTGCCAGTTCCCGGCGCAGCGAAATGGGTGAGAAACTGGGCGAGTGCACCAGTCCGATCATCCGCATCGCCGCGCGACCTAATGAGCTCGTCAGAAAGAAGTTGTACAATCCGCGCACTTGGCCCATCGCCGGCAGCATGTCTTCGAGCGAACCGACCAAATGGTCGCGCGCCGGCCGCAAGTATCGGCTGTAATAGAGTTCGAGGAATTTGGCCCGGAAGGTCGGCACGTCCACCTTGATTGGGCATTGCCCGCTGCAGGACTTGCAGGCGAGGCATCCGCCCATGGCATCCTTCACCGCGTGCGAGAAGTCAGGCTCACGCGCCCACGTGTTGCGCAATTTGGTAGGAAAGTTTCGCCAGCCTGAGGTATTTCGAAGCGTACCGGCTTCCGCCGCTGGGTCGACGCCAAGTGCTGCCAGTTGCCGTAGCCATTCGCGGGTGAGCGAGGCTCGGCCCTTGGGCGAATGCCGACGATCGCGAGTGGCCTTGTAGGAAGGGCACATCGCTTCGTCTGGGTCCCAGGTGAAGCAGGCACCGTTGCCATTGCAATGCAACGCCTCGTCATACGCAGTGCGAACTGAACGGGGAATCGTTCGGTCGAGCTGGCCACGCGTTGTCAGCCCGTCGATCGTGAGCAACTGCCCGCCCTCGGGTGCCGCGATCTTTCCCGGGTTAAGCTGATTGCGTGGGTCGAACGCGGCCTTTATGGATTGCAGAGTCTGATAGAGCGGACCGAAGAAGCGCGGCGAAAACTCGGAGCGCACGCCTTTGCCATGCTCGCCCCATAGCAACCCGCCGTACTTCTTGGTGATCCGGACAACATCCTCTGTGATCTCGCGAATTAGGATCTCCTGCGCCGGATCCTTCATGTCGATCGCAGGGCGGACATGCAGCACTCCGGCGTCGACATGGCCGAACATGCCGTAGGCCAGCTCGCGGGCGTCAAGCGCGGCGCGAAATTCGGCGATGTAATCGGCTAGGTTCTCCGGCGGAACCGCGGTGTCCTCGACGAATGGTATTGGCCGCCTATCCCCTTCCATGTTGCCAAGAAGACCTACGGATTTCTTCCGCATGTCCCAGATTGCATTCACCTCGCTCTCGCCGCGGGCTACGCTAAAGCCGCGGCGGCCGCGCGATGATCCAACTGATGCGAGTGCGTCCGTTAGGCGGCGGACCGCAGTCTCGACTTCCAACTCGGTATCGCCGACGAACTCGACAAGATTCACGCCCTTGGCCCGATGGCCGTCGTCATCAGGGAAATATTGCTGAACGGAGTCCCAAACCACGTCGTCTTGGGCAAGGCCCAGCACCTTTGAATCGATCGTCTCGATCGAGGCTGCACCAAACCGAATCAGCTCGTGTGCATCGCGTAAGGCGAAATCAAAGCTACTGTAGCGCACGTTGACTAAAGCGCTGTATTTCGGGATCGGCAATACGTTCAGCTTGGCTTCCGCAACCAGCGCTAGCGTACCTTCGCTCCCGCATAGGATTGAGTTCAGATTGAAGCGACCCCGATCGTCGCGAATGTGAGCAAGATCGTAGCCCGTCAGGCAACGATTCAGCTTCGGGAAATGGGTTGCGATCAGATCCGCTTGTTCACGTTGGAT
>JBEVOI010000033.1:0-2640 GCA_040507665.1 Burkholderiales bacterium | reverse complement strand
ATCCCATCGATGCGCGCCTGCTGGCGCGCTACGGTGAGCAGCTCCAGCCGGCGCGCCGTGCGCTGCCCGATGCGGCGCTCATGCGACTGCAGGCATTGCTGGTGCGTCGCGAGCAACTGGTGGGCATGCTCGCGGCCGAGAAGAATCGACTGTACCAGGGGCATCAGCGGCGCATCATCAAGAGCATCGAGGCGGTGATCCGCGTGCTCGAGTGCCAGATCGACGATACCGAAGGGGCGCTCGCGAAGGCCGTGGAGCAAAGTGATCTGTGGCGCGCACAAAACGAGCTGCTGCAATCGGCCCCAGGCATCGGTCCGGTGAACGCGCTGGCGCTCATGTTCAAGCTGCCCGAACTGGGCCAGCTCGATCGCGGCAAGATCGCCGCGCTGGTGGGCGTGGCGCCGTTTGCTCACGACAGCGGCAAGCACCGCGGAAAGCGGCACATACGCGGCGGCCGCGCCGATGTGCGCGCCTTGCTGTACATGGCAACGGTGACCGCCATTCGCTGCATCCGCTCATCAAGGCCTTCCACGCACGACTGATCGGGCGCAATAAGCCCACCAAAGTAGCGATCGTCGCCTGCATGCGCAAACTGCTCACGATCCTCAACGCTATGGTCAAGCATCAACAACCTTGGCAGCCAAAATTTACTTGACAAGAACACGGTTCGCTCTGTGGTGCCCGCTTTGGAGTTGAACGCGAAGCTAGTATTTCCACCCCACGTGCAGCGCAACCACGCCCGCGGTGAGGTTGAAGTAATCCACTTTGTCGAACCCCGCCTGCTCCATCATGCCCTTCAATTCTTCCTGGGGCGGAAACGTTCGGATCGACTCGGCAAGGTAGCGGTAGCTCTCCGCGTCCTTCGCGACCAGCTTGCCGAGCGCCGGCAGCACGTTGAAGGAGTACGCGTCGTACAGCGGTTCCAGCGGTTTCCAGACGCGCGAGAACTCCAGCACTAGGACACGACCGCCGGGGCGGGTCACGCGGCGCATCTCCGCGAGCGCGGCATCCTTGTGGGTGACGTTGCGCAACCCGAAGGCGATGCTCACGCAGTCGAACGCGTCTGCGCGGAAGGGCAGCTTCTCCGCGTCGCACTGCACCGCTGGTGCGATGCATCCTGCATCCATGAGGCGATCACGCCCGATGCCGAGCATCGAAGCATTGATGTCGGCAAGACAGACCGTGCCCCTGCTGCCCACGCGCCCTGCGAATTTCCGCGCGAGGTCGCCGGTGCCGCCCGCTAGGTCGAGCACCCGGTCGCCCGGCTTGACGCGGCTCTGCTCGAGGGTGAACAGCTTCCACAAGCGGTGCAGCCCGGCCGACATGAGATCGTTCATCAGATCGTAGCGCTCGGCGACCGAGTCGAACACGCCGGCGACACGCCGCTGCTTTTCGTCCTCGGGGACGCTCTCGAAGCCGAAATCGGTGGTCTTGGTCATGGCGTCGACGACACGCGCTGCGCCTTCATTTGGACTTCGGCTTATCGGGATAGGCGCCAGGCTTGGGCTCCCGGCTCTCTCCCGCGGCCTCCAGGCGCTGCAGGTACTGGCTCCAGAGCTGTGCCTGCTCGTCGCCGAGCCAGTACAGGTAGTCCCAAGAGTAGATGCCTGTATCGTGGCCGTCCGAGAACACCGGGCGTACCGCGTAGCTACCGATCGGGTCGATGGTCTGAATCTCCACGAACTGCTTCCCCGCCTGCAGGACCTCCTGGCCGGGTCCGTGGCCCCGAACTTCGGCCGAAGGCGAATAAACCCGAAGCAGCTCGTAGGGTAGCTGGAATGTGCGGTTATCCGCGAAGGAGATTTCCATCACCCGGGACTTCTGGTGGAGCTTGATCTCGGTCGGTTGCGGCGTTTGATTGTCGAGGCCTGCCATGGGGTCAAAGCTGTCGCTTGCGGGAGCGCGCGGCCGCGATCCGGGCCGCCTCGGGAATGATAAACGAGCAGCCGGCACGCGGGGTATCGACAGAGGCACGTTTGGTAAGTCTTGTTTCTTTGTCACTTCGGTGTAACAGTGGTTTCATACTATCGACATCGGTTGAACTACCACAGGAGTTATTGATGTCCGCTACCGTGCTGGTGGTCGAAGACGAGCCGGCGATCCAGGAGCTCATTTCCTACAATTTGCAGCAGGCCGGGCACCAGGCCATGCGTGCCGGCACCGCCGAAGACGCACTCAACATCATGCGCCATGCCCTGCCGGACCTCGTGCTCGTGGACTGGATGCTGCCCGGGTTGAGCGGGATCGAGCTCGCCAAGCGTATCAAGTCCGACAAGCGCACGAAGACGGTCCCGATCATCATGCTCACCGCCCGCGCGGCTGAGGAGGACAAGCTCTCCGGCCTCGAGACGGGCGCCGACGACTACATCACCAAGCCCTTTTCGCCGCGCGAGCTGAACGCCCGTGTGAAGGCGGTGCTCCGTCGGCGGGCGCCCCAGATGACCGATGACGTGGTCGCGATCGAGGGGTTGCGCCTCGATCCGGCGAGCCACCGCATCACCGGCGACGGCCAGCCCGTCGACCTCGGTCCGACCGAGTTTCGTCTGCTGCACTTCCTGATGACGCACACCGAGCGCGTCCATTCCCGCACCCAGCTTCTGGATCAGGTCTGGGGCGACCACGTATTCGTGGAAGAGCGCA
>JBEVOI010000005.1:0-4508 GCA_040507665.1 Burkholderiales bacterium | reverse complement strand
GAGGACGTCCCGTTGAATTTCCGAACAGGAAACGCGCGCACGCTAGGTAAGCCAGATGCCGCCGATCGGATTGTTGCGGCCCACAGGTGATCTGTCTCGCGATCAGGCTCCACCCCGCGCGGCCTCCGCGCACCGCCTAACCCACTCCTCCGGATCGAAGTGGGCGGCCCAGTAGTTCGCACAGGCGCCATGCTTACTTCACGTCCGCGCAGTGCACCATGTATATCTGCTTGAGCGTGCCGAAGTGCGCTAGTGGGGCGACAGCAATCAAGTGGATCATCGCCTCGCGCACGTCAGCCGCGGACCGCTGTTTCTTCAGCGCCTTCACGGTCTGCTCAAGCCGATCGAGCGGCGTGCGTTGCAGCAGTTCGCGCGCGGTGAGGTCCGCGTCCGAATTGCGCTCCGGCCGGAGCAGTCTGCTAATCCCGAACATTCCTTATCCCCTTACGTCAACGCCTGGCGCGATCTACGTCAGGTCCCCTAGCGGACCGGATCCGGACCTTGCCTTGGTTGAAAACAAACGCTCAGACATGGTTTAACCCATGGGTTGCGCTAACGCGCCGGCCGGTGGCACCACGATCAGTTCAGTTCCTTGTCCTTCCAGTACTTCGTTCCGGCGAGCGCGACGCCGGCCTGGAGCCCGTTCTTCGTGAGCGTGAAGTACGACGCGTCGGCAATCGCGTTCTCGCCGCCCGCCGCGCCGACGGACTTGCCCGCCGCGCCGGCCTGCATCGCCCCGCCGCCGCCTGCTTCCCAGCCCTTGTCGACAAACTGCGCCATGGCCTCCGCGCTCTTGAAGATGATCAGCGTCTCGCTCTCTGCGATGCCAGCCTGGAAGCCCGCGCTCGCCTGCGCCATGTCCATGAACGTGTCCTTCTTCGTCTTGTTGTCGTGGGCGAGCCCCTTGCCGCCGGCGCCGCCGATGATGAAGCTCAACCCGTAGGTGGTGAACACGGCGTAGCCGGGCGCCTTCGCGACCTCGCCCTTGAGCTTGGGGTCGGCCTTGTAGAACTTCTCGAGCGACGTGCTCGTCACCTTGCGGACCTCGGCCTGCTTGTTGGCCTTCTCGTCCTGGGCGAGCGCGCTGCCGGCCGCGAGCGACAGGATCACGGTCGCGACGGGGAGGAAACTGAGAAATTTCATGAGATGAATCCTTTCGGAAGCGGTGATCGAGGCGAGCCGGAAGGGCCCGCCGTTTTTTTCATTGTTCAAACGCGAAGCGATATCGGACTCTCTGTTCGTTCCGATCCTCAAATAGTGTTGAGGGAAAATTGTCTGCTGTCTGGGCGGTACCGCACATACCGAATCTAGCAGCGTGATGCAAAAGGCACGGAATCATTCCGCGGAAGCCAAGTCGAAAGCGCAGCGGCGTTAAGAACGGAGAACAAGCCATGCGCGGTCGAGTCGATCCCCAAGAGTCGGTTCTGTTGCATCGGCCGGCGGGTAGACTCTCGTGAGCCCGCCACGCCGGAGATCGCCATGGTTCGCCGTTGCCGCCATCCGATGTTCAAGGGCCGCCACTTCGACCAGGAGATCATCATCCTGTGCGTGCGCTGGTACGTGACCTACAAACTGTCCTACCGCGACCTCTCCGCCATGATGCTCGAGCGCGGCATCTCGGTGACGCCGAGCACGATCTTCAGGTGGGTCCAACGGTACGTGCCCCAGTTCGCGAAGCGCTGGGATCGATTCTCTCGCCCCGTCGGCTGTTCTTGGCGCGTTGACGAAACCTACATCCTGGTCAACGGCCGGTGTGTTACCTATATCGAGCGGTCGACAAGCGGGGACGTACCGTCGACTTCCTCTTACGCCAAGACCGCGGCATCGCTGCCGCCCAGGCCTTCTTCCGGAAGGCATTCTCCTCCCATCCGAATCGCCCGCCCCGCAAAGTCACGCTGGATGGGCATTGGCCGAGCCACCGAGCGCTGCGGCTGCTGCGACGCGAGCATCCCGCATGGCGGCGCGTGCACGTGCGAACGTGCGCGTATCTGAACAACGTCGTCGAGCAAGACCACCGAGCGATTAAGGCACGCTGCGGGACGATGCGCGGGTTCAAGTCGTTCACCACGGCCGCGACCACCCTCGCGGGGATCGAGCTCGCGCACCGCATACGCAAGCGGCAGTTTATCTGCCAGTCGAAGGATCGACGTGCCCCAGTCGATCTTCGTCGCGAGTGGTACGCGGCGATCATGGTCTGATCAGCGCGCACGTACTAAGCTGCACTTTTCTCCTCGGTGACGCTGATGCGTCAATCCGCGTTTGCAACGCAACCTCAGGCGTGTCAGGCGACAGCGTAAATTGACCCCTCGGCGACACGCAGAATTGACCCCCTCCTGACGGAGGGGCAATGCAAGCAATCGAAGTCACGCAGGCTCTCCCTGGTGTTGAGATGCTGGGGAGGCAGTCGATGCAAACGCCGGAGGAAGTCACGGCGATGCTGCGCTTGGCGCAAGCCGGTGTGAGCGTCAAGCGCATTGCGGTGGAACTGGGGTGCTCGAAGAACACGGTCAAGCGTTACTTGCGCGCCGGCGGCTGGATCGCCTATCGGAAGCCCGCGCGGGGCAGCCGGCTCGCGGGTCTGAAGGACTGGCTCGCCGAGCGGTTTCGTCAGCACCGGGGCAACGCCGACGTCGTGCGTCAGGATCTGGCGCGCGAGCAGGCGATCGTCGTGTCGCTGCGCACGGTGGAGCGAGCGGTTCAAGGGCTGCGGCGGGAGCTTCGAGCCGAGACGGTGGCGACGATCCGGTTCGAGACGGCGCCGGGAGAGCAGCTGCAGATCGACTTCGGCACGGTGACAGTGCCAATCGGCGGCGAGCCGGTGAAGGTGAAGCTCTTTGTGGCAACCCTCGGGTACTCGCGCCGTCCGTACGTGGCGCTGTTCGAGCACGAACGCCAATCGGCTTGGCTGAATGGCATCGAAGAGGCGTTTCGTCACTTCGGCGGGCTGCCGCGCGAGCTGTTGCTCGACAACGCCCGGGCGCTGATCGAGCGCCACGATGCCAAGACGCGCGAAGTCCAGTTCAACGCGCGTTTCCATGCCTTCTGCCGCTACTGGAGCGTGACCCCGCGGGCCTGCGCGCCGTACCGGGCGCGCACCAAGGGCAAGGACGAACGCGGCGTCGGCTACGTGAAGCGCAATGCGATCGCCGGTCATCGGTTCGCGACGTTGGAAGCCTTGCGCGCGCATCTGGCCTGGTGGATGCGCGAAGTGGCCGATGTGCGGGTGCACGGAACTACCGGCGAGCCGCCGATCGAGCGCTTCCAGCGCGAGGAGCGCACAGCGCTTCGACCGCTCGGGGCCCGGGCCCCGTGGGGCCAGGTGCGCGAGCTCGTTCGTCGGGTGCATACCGATTCTTGCGTGGAAGTCGACACCAACCGCTACAGCGTGCCCTGGCGGCTGATCGGCGAGACGGTCACGGTGGTGTTGGCGGCGAACGAGCTGACGATCCTCCACGCCGGTCGGGAGATCGCCCGCCACGGCGAGCTCGCCGGGCGGCGCGCAAGCGCGATCGATCGGCGCCACCTCCTGGGCGTGGTCGGTGCCGCACCGAAGCCGCGCGAGACGGCGCAGGCCCCGGAGCAGCTGGCGCGGTCCCCCGAGCTGCTGCGCCCGCTCGCCGAGTACGAGGCGGCGATGGGAGGGGCCTGGTGAACACCAAACCGGACATCGAAGCCCTCGAGCGCATGTTGACGCGCCTGAAGCTCACCGCAATTCGCGACGGTCTGGACCGACTGCTGGATGAAGCGGCCCGATCCGACTTCACACTGCGCGAGAGCCTCGCCTTCCTGTGCGAGGCCGAGGTGGCGAGGAAGGACGAGCGGCGCATCCAGATGGCCAGCTCCATCGCCAAGTTCCCGTTCGTGCGCACCCTCGAGGGCTTCGACTTCGATTCCCAGCCCTCGCTCGACCCGAAGCAGATCCGGGAGTTGGCGAGCGCGCGCTGGGTCGGCAACGGCGATGCGCTGCTGCTGCTCGGGCCCCCGGGGGTGGGCAAGACCCATCTCGCGGTCGCCCTCGGTCGGGAGGCGATCCTGCGCGGCTATTCGACGCTGTTCGTTTCGGCCACCGCCCTGGTCACGGCGCTCGCCAAGGCCCATAGCGAGGGCCGGCTCGAGGAGCGGCTGATGCATTACACCAAGCCCAAGCTCCTGATCGTCGATGAACTCGGGTACCTGCCCTTCGAGGCGAACGCCGCGCATCTGTTCTTCCAGCTCGTGTCGCGGCGCTACGAGCGCGGCTCGATGCTGGTCACGAGCAACCGCTCGGTCGCCGAGTGGGGGTCGGTGTTCGGCGACGCAGTGGTCGCCACCGCGATCCTCGATCGGCTGCTGCATCACAGCCACGTGATCACGATCCGGGGCGAGAGCTACCGGTTGCGCGAGAAGCGTCGCTCCGGCCTTGTGCACAAGGCCGGAGCAACGCTGAAAGAAACGGAGAAGTTGAGCTGAATCGGGGGTCAATTCCTGATGTCGCCAAGGGGTCAAAATCGGATGTCGCTTGACACCTG